>NZ_JBEXSY010000038.1:0-64393 GCF_040613895.1 Nocardiopsis sp. NPDC006198
GACGCGCTCTTCCCCCCATTCATGCTCCCCCCCGGCGCCCGTAGGCCCCCGGGCGCCTGCGCCGCCCCCCCCCCGCCCCGCCCCGGGGGCCCGGCCCCGGGGGGCGGGCCCGCCGGCGTCGTCTCGGCACCCCCGTTCATAAAACGTTTCAAGACCACATGCATGCACGTCATCCCCTCTGTGTTGGAGGGATATTGACACACGGGAAGAGCTGGAGGTAGTTTCGGCGAAACCTGAGTGAAACGATTCAATGACGCCGGTCCGACCGGCAGGTCCCCCGAACGGAGCCCACCGTGGCAGCACCCTCCGACCGCCGCGCCGACGCCCTGGCCGTCCTGCGGCGCCAGCACATCGAACTCCCCTCCTGGGCCTTCGGCAACTCCGGCACCCGGTTCAAGGTGTTCGCGCAGCCGGGGGTCCCGCGCGACCCCTGGGAGAAGATCGCCGACGCCGCCCAGGTGCACCGGCTCACCGGCGCCGCCCCCACGGTCGCCCTCCACATCCCCTGGGACCGGGTCGACGACTACGCCGCGCTCGCCGCCCACGCACGCGACCTGGGCGTGGGCATCGGAACCATCAACGCCAACGTCTTCCAGGACGACGACTACCGGCTCGGCAGCGTCACCAACCCCGACCCCGCCGTCCGCCGCAAGGCGGTCGACCACCTGCTGGAGTGCGTGGACGTCATGGACGCCACCGGCTCCCGCGACCTCAAGCTGTGGTTCGCCGACGGCACCAACTACCCCGGACAGGACGACCTGCGCGCGCGCCAGGACCGCCTCGCCGAGGCGTTGGCGGAGGTCTACGGCCGGATCGGCGACGACCAGCGCCTCCTCCTGGAGTACAAGCTCTTCGAGCCCGCCTTCTACGCCACCGACGTCCCCGACTGGGGCACCGCCTACGCCCACTGCCTCGAACTCGGCGAGAAGGCCGTGGTCTGCGTCGACACCGGCCACCACGCGGCGCACACCAACATCGAGTTCATCGTCGCGTTCCTGCTCAGGGCCGGCAGGCTCGGCGCCTTCGACTTCAACTCGCGCTTCTACGCCGACGACGACCTCATGGTCGGCGCCGCCGACCCCTTCCAGCTGTTCCGCATCATGTACGAGGTCGTGAGGGGCGGCGGGACGGCCGAGGACACCGGCGTCGCGTTCATGCTCGACCAGTGCCACAACATCGAGCCCAAGATCGCCGGACAGATCCGCTCGGTGATGAACGTGCAGGAGGCCACCGCCAAGGCCCTGCTCGTGGACGCCGACGCGCTCGCCGCCGCCCAGCGCGAGGGCGACGTCCTCGCCGCCAACGCCGCCCTCATGGACGCCTACAACACCGACGTCCGGCCGATGCTCGCCCAGATGCGCGAGGACCGGGGGCTCGACGCCGACCCCATGGCCGCGCACGCCCGCTCCGGCTACATGGAGCGCGTCACCGACGAGCGCAGGGGCGGGACCCAGGCCGGGTGGGGCGCGTGAGCGAGCCGGACGCACCCACCGACCACAGCACCCCTCAGGGAGACAGCACCGTGCCCGACTCCGTCGTCGACCAGCTCATCGCCCGCAGCAACGCCCTGGGCGCCGACCCGCGCAACACCAACTTCGCCGGGGGCAACACCTCCGCCGCCGGCACCCGGACCGACCCCGTCACCGGACGGCCCGTCGAACTCCTGTGGGTCAAGGGCTCCGGGGGCGACCTCGGCACCCTCACCGAGGACGGCCTCGCCGTCCTGCGCCTGGACCGCCTGCGCTCCCTCGTCGACGTCTACCCGGGCGAGGAGCGCGAGGACGAGATGGTCGCCGCCTTCGACCACTGCCTGTTCGGCAGGGGCGGCGCGGCCCCCTCCATCGACACCGCCATGCACGGCCTCGTCCGCGCCGCCCACGTCGACCACCTGCACCCCGACTCCGGCATCGCCCTGGCCACCGCCGAGGACGGCGAGCGGCTCACCCGCGAGTGCTTCGGCGACCGCGTCGTCTGGGTGCCCTGGCGGCGGCCCGGCTTCCAGCTGGGCCTGGACATCGCCCGGATCGCCGAGGAGAACCCCGGAGCCATCGGCGCGGTCCTGGGCGGCCACGGCATCACCTCCTGGGCCGACACCAGCGAGCAGTGCCAGGCCAACTCCCTGGAGATCATCCGCACCGCCGAGGCGTTCCTCGCCGAACGCGGGCGCCCCCGGCCCTTCGGGCCGCCCCTGCCCGGCTACGGCGCGCTGCCCGCCGCCGAGCGCCGCGAGCGGGCCGCCGCACTGGCCCCCGTCCTGCGCGGCCTGGCCTCCACCGACCACCCCCAGGTCGGGCGCTTCACCGACGCCGACGTGGTCCTGGACTTCCTCGCCGGAGCGGAGCACCCGCGCCTGGCCGCCCTCGGCACCTCCTGCCCCGACCACTTCCTGCGCACCAAGGTCCGCCCGATGGTCCTCGACCTGCCGGCCGACGCCCCCCTCGACGACGCCGTCGCCCGCCTGAAGGAGCTCCACGCGGCCTACCGGGACGAGTACCGCGCCTACTACGAGCGCCACGCGGGCCCCGACAGCCCCGCCATGCGCGGCGCCGACCCCGCGATCGTGCTGGTCCCCGGCGTGGGCATGTTCTCCTTCGGCAAGGACGCCAAGACCGCGCGCGTCGCCGGCGAGTTCTACGTCAACGCCGTCAACGTGATGCGCGGCGCCGAGTCCGTCTCCTCCTACCGCCCCATCGAGGAGTCGGAGAAGTTCCGCATCGAGTACTGGGCCCTGGAGGAGGCCAAGCTCGCCCGGCTGCCCCGGCCCAAGCCCCTGGCCTCCCGCGTCGCCCTCGTCACCGGCGCGGCCGGCGGCATCGGCGGGGCCGTCGCCGCCAGGCTCGCGGCCGAGGGCGCGTGCGTGGTCGTCGCCGACCTCGACGCCGACCGGGCCGCCGAGGCCGCCGCCGGACTCGGCGGGGCCGACATCGCGGTCGGCGTGGCCTGCGACGTCAGCGACGCCGACGCGGTCGCGCGGGCCTTCGAGGAGGCCGCACTGGCCTTCGGCGGCGTCGACCTGGTCGTCAACAACGCCGGGCTGTCCGTCTCCAAGCCCCTCCTGGAGACCACCGAACGCGACTGGGACCTCCAGCACGACGTCATGGCCAAGGGCTCGTTCCTGGTCTCCCGCGAGGCCGCCCGGGTGATGACCGCCCAGGGCATGGGCGGCGACATCGTCTACATCGCCTCCAAGAACGCCGTGTTCGCCGGCCCCAACAACGTCGCCTACTCCGCGGCCAAGGCCGACCAGGCCCACCAGGTGCGGCTGCTCGCCGCCGAACTCGGCGGCCGGGGCATCCGCGTCAACGGGGTCAACCCCGACGGTGTCGTGCGCGGCTCCGGGATCTTCGCCGGGGGCTGGGGCGCCCAGCGGGCCAAGGTCTACGGGGTCGAGGAGAAGGACCTGGGGGCGTTCTACGCCCAGCGCACCATCCTGGGCCGCGAGGTGCTGCCCGAGCACGTCGCCAACGCCGTGTTCGCCCTGACCGCCGGGGAGCTCTCGCACACCACCGGCCTGCACATCCCGGTCGACAGCGGCGTGGCCGCCGCGTTCCTGCGATGAGCGCCGCCCGCACCCCCGGGACGGGCCCGGCCGTCCACGCCGCCGTCGACCTCGGCGCCTCCAGCGGCCGGGTCATCACCGGCCGCCTGGAGGGCGGCCGGCTCCACACGGAGGAGGTCGCCCGCTTCCCCAACGGGCCCGTCCCGGTGCCCGCGCGGGGGCGCGACACCCTGTACTGGGACATCCTGTCCCTGTACAGCGGCGTCCTGGAGGGGTTGCGCCGCGCCGCCGAGCCCCACGGCGGCCTGGCCTCGGTGGGCATCGACTCCTGGGCGGTCGACTACGGGCTGCTCGACGGCGACGCCGCGCTCCTCGGCAACCCGGTGCACTACCGCGACGCGCGGACGGCGGGCGCCCCGGAGCGGGTGTTCGAGCACCTGCCCGCCGCCGAGATGTACGCCGTCAACGGCCTCCAGGTCCAGCCGTTCAACACGGTCTTCCAGCTGGCGGCCGCGTCCGAGGGCGGCCGGCTCGCCGCCCTGGACGGCGACCTGCTGCTCATCCCCGACCTCCTGGGGTTCTGGCTGACGGGGGAACGGGTGGCGGAGCTGACCAACGCCTCCACCACGGGCCTGGTCGACGTGGACGCGCGCGCCTGGGCCGACGCGTGCCTGGACGTCCTGGAGGGGCCCTTCGGGGTTCCGGCGCGCCGACTGTTGCCGGGCCTGGTCGAGCCGGGCACCGTCGTCGGCCCCCTGCTCCGGCGGGACGCGGTGGGCGCGGCGGCCGGGACGCCCCTGGTGGCGGTGGGCTCCCACGACACCGCGTCCGCGGTCGTGGCGGTGCCGGCGGCCACGCCGAACTTCGCCTACGTCTCCTCGGGGACGTGGTCGCTGGTCGGTGTGGAGCTGGACGCGCCCGTCCGGACCGAGGAGAGCCGGGCCGCCAACTTCACCAACGAGCTCGGCGTGGACGGCACCGTCCGCTACCTGCGCAACGTCATGGGCCTGTGGGTGCTCCAGGAGTGCCTGCGCGTGTGGGGCGGGGAGGTCGACCTGGCCGCCCTGCTGGACCGCGCCGCCGCGGTGCCCGCACTGTCCTGCGTGGTGGACGTGGACGACCCCCGGTTCCTGCCGCCGGGCGACATGCCGGCGCGCATCCGCGAGTTCGCGGCGCAGACCGGGCAGGAGCCCCCCGCGGACGAGGCCGCGACGACGCGGTGCGTCCTCGACTCCCTCGCGCTGGCCTACCGGCGGGCCGTCCGCCAGGCCTCCGAGCTGAGCGGGAGGCGCGTGGACGTGGTGCACGTCGTGGGCGGGGGGGCCAACAACGCCCTGCTGTGCCGGCTCACCGCCGACGCCGTCGGCCTGCCGGTCGTCGCGGGCCCCGCCGAGGGAGCGGCCGTCGGCAACCTGCTCGTGCAGGCCCGGGCGGTCGGGGAGGTCCACGGCGGCCTGGCGGATCTGCGCCGGATCGTCGCGGACTCCACCGTGACGCGCCGCTACGAGCCGAGCGGCCCCGCCGCGCCGTGGCAGGCCGCCGAGCGCCTCCTGCGGGGGTAGGGCGCCGCGCCCGGAACCGTCCGCCGCCCCTCCACCCGGCCGCCCCGGGCCCCGTCCCTCGCGAACGGGCCCGGGGCGGCCCGCACGCGGGGGCGGCGCGGCCGTTTCCGGGCGCGGAGGCGCGGGTCCGGCTCCCGTCCCGGTCCCCGACGCGGCTCCGCTCCCGCGCGGGCGGGGCGCGCGTCCGGACCCTCCGGTGGAGAGGCCCTGCCGCCGGACGGTGAACACCGGTACGCACGCATCCGTCAAGTACTATGTGTAATAGTGATGTAACTCATGGTTATAATCTTGGGCAAGGATGAGCGGTTCAGCACCGAACCCCGTCCCTGGTGCGAGTGAGCCGCCCTGCCCTCGGCACGACGGATCTCCCTGCCCCGGCGAAACGGCCCGCTCCCAAGGCCCTTCGACTTCCTGTCGGCCCCGGTGGCCCAGCGCGCGCCAGCCACCAGGCAGCCGACCACAGGAAAGGGCCGTTGTGCTCCAGATTCCCATCGACGAGTTGCGGATCGCGCCCGGGTACGCCGTGGAATGGACGATCGCCTTCCCGACGCACGGGGGCGCCCCGGGCCCCGGACGGCCGCGCCGCCGCGCCTCCTACATCCAGGACAAGCACTTCGCCGTCGCCCGGCACATGGAGCAGGAGGGCATCACCTGCCCGTCCTACCTCGGCGGGTCGTTCGAGATACGGGGCCGGCTCGACCGACCCGCGCTCGAGGCCGCGCTGCTGCACCTCGTACGCCGCCACGAGGTGCTGCGCTGGGTGTTCCAGGGGGCGGCCGAGGGCCTGGACGTCAGCGTCCTGGACCCGGAGGAGGTCAAGCTCGACGCCGTCGACGCGGGCCCCGTGGCCACGTCCGCCCAGGCCCGGGACTACGTGCACCGGTTCCTGCAGGGGACCGACACCCTCCGCGGGCCCTGGTTCGTCATGGGGGCGATGATCGGGGAGGAGGCCACGACCCTGTACTTCGCCTGCGACCACCTGGTGTCGGACGGAGTGTCCACGGCCGTCGTCGTGGACGACGTCGCCACCGCCTACGAGGCGTTCTCGGCGGGCCGCCCGGTCGACCTGCCCGAGACCGGCGGCTACGGCGAATTCGCCGCCCTGGAGCGCCGCCGCGGCCGGGCCCTCGGCCCCGACGACAGCCGGCTGGACCACTGGAAGGGGTTCGTGGAGCGCAACGGCGCCGTGTTCCCGAGGTTCCCGCTCGACCTGGGGGTCGAGCCGGGCGTGCTCCACCCCGTCGTCAACGAGGCGCGCACGCTGCTGGACGGGCGCTGGGCCGACGCGCTGGAGGCCCGCTGCCGGGCCGCGGGCAGCGAGCCCACCGCCGGGATCCTGGCCGCCGTGGCGGTCAGCCAGGCGAAGGAGGGGGGACCGGAGATCTACCGCGGACTCCTCCCCGTCAGCCGCCGCAACCGCGTCGCCCACGCCCGCAGCATGGGCTGGTACGTCAACACGCTCCCGGTCGAGTTCTCCGTGGCGGGCGGAGGGGACTTCGGGGAGGTCGTCTCCCGGGTGCGGGCGGCCCTCCTGGCGATGCTGAGGAACGTCAACGTCCCCTTCGACCGGGCCGTGGAGGTGATGACGGAGCAGGGGGCCGAACCGAGGAGCTGGCCCTACCCCGTCAACTTCTTCTCCTACCTCGACTTCAGGAGGACCCCGGGAGGGGCGAGCCACGTCGCGCGCAAGGCGTGCGGGCACGTGTGGGGGTCGCACAGCGACGGCATCTTCTTCTGGTTCTACCGCAACCACTCGGGCCTGCACGTCAACACGGCCTTCCCCGACACGCCCCGGGCGCGGACCACCACGGGCGGGTACCTGCGGACCCTGGAACGGACGCTGGAGACGGCCGTGCGCGACGGCGCCCTCTGACCCGGGGCCCCGCGCGGCCCGTCCGGGCGCGGACGGCCCGGGGCCGGAGGGGCGGTCGGCCGCGGTGCCCCGGCACGCCTTCGGGAAGAACCTTGTGCGCCGCGCCCGCCACCGCCCCTCCCGGACCATCGGCACGCCGGGAGGGGCCGACCCCTCAGAAGCGCCGGTCGGGGGAGCCCGTCACGCTCCGCCACTCACCCAGGAGCGCCCGCGTCCGGTCCGTGTCCTCGTGGTCGGGACCGAGCACACGGGCCTGGTCCGAGAGCAGCGTGAGCAGCTGGCCGACCGCCCCGTGCGGATCCCCGGCCCAACCGCTCCAGTGGGCGACGTAGGCGCGGCACCGCAGGGTCTCGGCGTGCTCGGGCCCCAGCACGCGCAGCATGTCGTCCAGGAGCGAGCGCAACGCCGCGAGGGCGCCCGCGCGGTCCCCGCCGGAGGCCTCCCACTGGACGACCCTGAACCGCAGGGCCAGGGTCTCGGGGTGGTCCCCGCCCAGCACGCGGGCATGGTCGCGCAGCAGGGGGACGGCCACCCGCAGGGCGCGGTCGTGCCCGTGCACCCGGTCGACCAGGAGGGCGGCGTGCCGCCGGGTCCGCAGCGTCTCGAGGTGGTCGGGCCCCAGCACGCGCTCCGTCTCCACCAGCAGCGCCTCGTACGCGTGCTGCGCGTCCTCCACGTCGCCCCGCGCCCCCGTCCAGTGCGCGATCTCCCGCCGGGTGGACAGCGTGCCGTGGTGGTGCGGCCCCAGGACGCGCAGCTGTTCCAGCAGCAGGGCGCGGTAGGCGCTCAGAGCGGAGGCGGGACCCCCCGCCTGGGCCGAGGCCCGGGCCCTGTCCTCCAGCACGGTGAGCGCGTCCGACCGGGTGCCGGGGGCGGCGGTGTCGGGGGGCGGCAGCGGTGCGGGGGAGCCGGTGGGAGGCGCGGTCCCCGGTGCCGGGACCCCGGCCTCCGGGGAAGACCCCTCCGGCCCGGGGCCGGCCAGGTGCGGCGGAGGCCACGCCCCGCTGAGGTCGTCGTCCCCGAACAGCGAGAGGATCTCGACCGGCGCCGGCCGGGCCGCGGGGTCGTGCCGCCAGCAGGCGGCGACCAGGTCCCGCAGCGGGCCGGGCACCCCCTCGGGCTCGGGGGCCGGGCCGATGAGCCGCCGGATGACGGCGGGCACCGACGGCGCGGCGAACGGGTTCGTGCCGGTGGCGGCGTAGGCGAGCACCGTCCCCATGGAGAACACGTCCGAGGAGGGGCCCACCACCGCGCCCTCGGTCTGCTCGGGGGACATGTAGGAGGGGGTGCCCACCGGCATACCGGTCATGGTCACCCGCGCGGCGTCGGGGGCCCGGGCGATACCGAAGTCGATGATCCGCGGGCCGTCGGAGGCGAGGATGATGTTGTCGGGCTTGAGGTCGCGGTGGATGAGCCCGCAGGCGTGGATGGCCTCCAGGCCCTCGGTGAGACCCGCGGCCAGGGCGCGCAGGGCCTGCTCGGGCAGAGGGCCGTGCTCGCGCACCGCCCGGCCCAGGGAGGGGCCGGGGATGAACGCGCTCGCGATCCAGGGCGACTCCGCCTCGGGGTCGGCGTCCACCACCGGAGCGGTGTGGAACCCGCCCACGCGGCGGGCGGCCTCGACCTCGCGGGCGAACCGGGCCCGGAAGTCCGGTTCGTCGGCGTACTCGGTGAGGACGACCTTGACGACGATCCGCCTGCTGGCGGGGGTGAGGGCGAGGTACACGCGGCCCATACCGCCCGCGCCCAGGCGGTGCGTGAGCCGGTAGCGGCCGACGCGCCGGGGATCGGTCGGGTGGAGTGGTTGCACTTTCCGTCGGCTTTCCGGACGTGGGGACAGGAAGGGGGCGCGAAGGATTATCCCAGTCCGCGCGGGCGGCCGCTCCCCTCCTCCCTCCCGGGGCGCGCGCGGACCCGTCGCGGCCCCGGCGGATCAGCCCCGCAGGCCGTCGGGCAGCGAGCCCAGCCCCGAGGCGAACTCCCAGCGCTCGGCCTCCGAGAGGACGGCGTAGACGGGCTCGTCCCGCCGGTTCGTGTCCGCCTCGATCCGCTCCCACAGGGGTCCGCCGGTCAGCTCCCGGACCTCCTCGACGGACAGGCCCTCCGCCGCCCACGCGGCACGGTGCGCGTCCCCCCGGTGGTGGCGCAGCGCGCTGAGGCGTGAGGTCAGGACGAGTGCGGCGCCCGCCCCCTCGGGCTCGTACGGCGGGGACATCGCGCCGAACGCCGGACCCCCGGTGGCCGCCCCGGCCTCCAGCAGGCGCCCGGTCAGCTCGCACAGCCGCTCCACGGACACGCGGTTCGGGGGGACGCCGACCGACCACAGCTCCTCGGCCGCTGCGCCGACGACCTCCTGTACGGCCAGCGCGACCTCCCGGCCCAGCGGGGTGAGCGTGCGGGCCCCGTCGGCGTCCGTGCCCGCGATCTCCGGGGCGATGGGCTTGCGGGCGTACACGGACGCGGCGGCGAACGCCGCGGCGCCCATCGGACGGGCCAGCAGCCCGGCGTACAGGCTCGTCTCGAAACCCGGGTCCCGCCCCCACCGGTCGTAGAGGGGGAGCAGCCGGGGGAGCGCGAGGGCGCGCACCCCCATGTGGACCCGGTCGATGACCGGTCGGACCAGACCCGCGTAGCTCATCGGCGCCCTTCGGCGTGGAAGCGGACGTGACGCGCGCCATGCTGTCACACGGGCGGCCGGGCCCGCAGCGGAACGGCCGTTCGGCGGGCGGTCCGCGGATTCCCGTCCGACGGCCGACCGGCCCTCCCTCCCGGGGGCTCACACGCGGACGGCGTCCATCCCGCCCGTGCACGGGAGGTCCGGAGCCCGCCCAGCCCCGGGCGGTGCGGTGTTCGGGCCCGGCACGACGAGGGGGCGCCCCCGCCGGGAGGTGTTCCCGGTGGAGGCGCCCCCGCGGCGCGCGGACGCGCCGGACGCCAGGGGCGGGCTCAGCCCGTGCCGTCCTCCTTCTTCGCGGCTCGGACGACCCGGGCGGCCTGCCCCCGCGCCACCACACGCGTCCCCGGGGCGTTCCCGGCGGCCGGGATCCGTCCGTTCGCCGCGGCCGGTCCGGCCTCGGCCTCCCCGTCACCGGTCGTGTCCTCGGCCGCGCCGTCCGACGGGGCCTCCTCGGCGCCGGGCAGGTCGAGGGTGTCGCGGAGGCGCACCTTGGGCAGGAAGAGGCCCACCACGAGGCCCACCGCGGCGATGCCCGTGGCGACGAGGAAGATGTCGCCGGTCGAGGAGCCGTACGCCGACTCCACGATCTCCCGGACGAACGGAGGCATGGCGGCCAGGTTCAGCGTCCCGCTGCCCGCCGCCGCGGAGGCGTCGACACCGGCCCCCGCCAGCCCCTCGGAGATGTTCGTGCCGACCCGGTTGGCCAGGATCGCGCCCAGCACCGAGACGCCCATGGTGCCGCCCAGGGAGCGGAAGAAGGTGATGGCCCCGCTGGCCGCGCCGAGCTCGCTCAGCGGGACGGAGTTCTGCACCACGAGGACCAGGTTCTGCATGGACATGCCCACGCCGGTCCCCACGAGGAGCATCCCGGCGGAGACGATGAGCAGCGAGGTGGTCTCGTCGATGGTGGACAGCAGGAGAAAGCCCAGGGTCAGGGAGACCAGGCCGGTGACCACGTACGGCTTCACCCGGCCGGAGTTGGACACCATGCGGCCGGAGACGGTCGAGGAGACCAGGACCCCCAGCATGAGCGGGGTGGTCAGCAGGCCCGCCTCGGTGGGCGAGTAGCCGCGTGCGAGCTGGAAGTACTGGCCTAGGAAGACGGCGCCGCCGAACATGGCCATGCCGACCGCGATGCTGGCCAGGATGGCGATGGCGGTCTCCCGGCGCACCACCAGGTGCAGCGGGATCACGGGCTGTGAGACCCGCGACTCCACCCACACGGCCAGGCCGAGCAGGACGGCGCTGCCGGCGACCATGGCGCCGGACTGCCAGGAGATCCAGGCGAAGTCGTTGCCGACGAAGGTGACCCACAGCAGCAGCGTGCTGACGCCCGAGGCGATCAGCAGGGCTCCGGCGTAGTCGACCTTGGCGTCGGCGCGGCGGACGTCGGCCAGCTTCAGGGTGCGGCCCAGCACGAGGGAGGCGATGACCATGAACGGCACGCCGATGAAGAAGCACCAGCGCCATCCGAGCCAGGAGATGTCGGTGATGGCCCCGCCGATCAGCGGTCCGCCGACGGTGGCCACGGCCATGATGCCGCCGATGTAGCCGTTGAGGCGACCGCGCTCCTTCGGGCTGACCAGCGAGGCGATGATCACCTGCACCAGCACCTGGGAGGCGCCCATGCCGAGGCCCTGCACGGCGCGGAACGCGATCAGCTGGCCGGTGGTCTGCGCGAACCCGGCCAGCAGCGACGACACGACGAACAGGACGATCGACAGCTGGAGCAGCTTCTTCTTGTCGAACAGGTCGGCGAGCTTGCCCCAGACGGGCGTGGAGGCCGTCGACGCCAGCAGGGTGGCGGTCACCACCCAGGTGTACTGCGCCTGGGTCCCGTTGAGGGAGCCGACGATCTGCGGGAGGGCCACGGACACGATGGTGCCGCTGAGCATCGTCACGCCGAGCACTATGAGCAGGCCGCTCAGGGAGCGCATGATCGGTGGTTGCCCGGTGTCGGTAAGGGAACGCGTAGTGCTCAAAGAACGACCTCTGCGAGAACGGAAGCGGCCTCGACGGGCCGCGAAGACTGCTCAGGGGGCAAAACTGCATGGTGGGCATTTTTGCACTCCATGTAGAATAACACCGTGGACAGGACACCGGGGCTGCGGGAACGTAAAAAGGCCGAGACGAGACGAGCGGTACACACCGCTGCAGTGCGCCTCACAGTCGAGCGCGGGTTCGACCAGGTCACCGTCGAGGCCATCGCCGAGGCCGCCAACATCTCCCGCCGCACGTTCTCCAACTACTTCGCGTGCAAGGAGGAGGCGCTGCTGCACGGGGAGCGGCTCTACATCGACGCCTTCGTGCGCCACCTGCGCGAACGGCCGCAGGAGGAGGCGGCCTGGCCCGCGCTGCGCGCCGCCGTGCGCGCCCTCTACCTGTCCTGGGGCAAGCCGATGGACCGCGAGTGGGCCGCGCGCACCCGCCTGGCCCGCGACCACCCCTCGCTCCTGGCCCGGCAGCTCGCCAACCAGGCACGGCTCGCCCAGGACCTGGAGGCCGCCCTCGACGGGAGGGCGGGGCCGCCGGGTGTGCGCCACGGAGTGCTCGTCGCGGTGTTCCTCGCCGGGCTGCGCACGGCGGTCGTCACGTGGAGCGAAGAGGGGGAGCGCGCCCTGCTGGCGGTCGTCGACGAGGTCCTGGACGAGGTCGAGGCCCCGTTCGGCGGCTGAGGGCGGGCCGGTCCCCCGGTCGGGCCCGGCCGGTTCGGCAGTCGCGCGCGGGCGGCCGCGAACCCGCCCCAGGGCCGCGCCGCGCTCCGGCGGTCCCGCGCACGGCCGGGATACTGGGCCCATGGACGACCTCGTACGCTCCCTGCTGCCCCTGACCACCAGCGCGGAGGAGGGGGAGCGGGCCGCGCGGGTGGCGCTGCTGCCCGTGGGCAGCCTCGAACAGCACGGTCCCCATCTCCCGCTGGTCACCGACACGGTCGTCGCCTGCGTCCTGGCCCGTGTCCTCGCCGGCGCCCGCCGCCTGCGCGTCCTGCCCCCCGTCACCGTCGGCTGCTCCCACGAGCACGCGGCCTGGCCCGGCACCGTCAGCATCTCGGCCCCCACCCTGCACGCCGTCGTCACCGACATCGCCGCCTCCCTCGGGGACACCCGGCTCGTCCTGGTCAACGGCCACGGGGGGAACCACGTGCTCGCCAACACCGTCCAGGAGTCCGGCGGCCGGATGGCGCTCTTCCCCTGTCCCGGCGACTGGGAGGCCGCCCGCGCGGCCGCGGGGATGGCCACCGGCAACGACGGCGACATGCACGCCGGCGAACTGGAGACCTCCGTGCTCCTGCACGCGGCCCCGGAGCTGGTCCGCGAGGGCTACGAGCACGCCGACCACGTCACCCCTCCGCGCGACCACCTGCTCACCGTGGGGCTGGCGCCCTACACCGCCTCGGGCGTGGCCGGCAGGCCCTCGCTGGCCACGGCGGCCAAGGGGCACGCCCTCCTGGCCGCGCTCGACCGGGCCTTCGAGGGGTGCCTGGCCGCCCTGGCCGGCGCGCCCCGCCCTGCGCCCGGGGCGGCCCCCGGCCCCGGCGGCGCCCCGGCCTGAGGCCGCCGCCCGGAGGCCGGTGCGCCGCCGGACGGGGCGTCCCGCCCTGTGTCGAGACGAAGATTCGGATTGCTACCATCTCGGAAAACGAGATAGAAAGGCGCCGATGGCCTCCCTCGTCTTCGCCGTGTTCGCGCTGGCACACCTGTGCCTGACCCTCTGGCTGGTGTGGCTGGCGGCCACCCGGCGCTCCGCCCACACCTGGCTCGTCGCGCTCGTCGCCGCGGGCCTGGTCTACGACAACGGGATCGTCGCCCTCGGCTCCACCCTCGGTGCGGGCGACCTGCTGTACGCGCTGAACCTGCCCCGGTTCCTCGTGCACGCCCTGGTCACACCGCTGCTGGTCGTCTTCGCCGTCGGAGCCGCCCGCGACCTCGGGCTCGGCTGGGCGCGCGGGCGCGCCGTCCACGCCGCCTCCTGGCTCCTGGCGCTGGCGCTCATCGCCTACGGCCTCGCCACCGAGGCGGTGGGGCTCACCCTGGTCCCCGGCCGGGAGGGGGACGCGCTGCGCTACTCCGCCGCCGAGTCCTCCGTGCCGATCCCCTCCGTCACGGCCATCGTCGTGCTGATCCTGGTCGGCGCCGCGCTGCTGGTCCGTGCGCGGAGCGCGTGGATGCTGGCCGGGGCGGTGTTCATGTTCGCGACCGCGGCGGCGCCCTCCGCGCCGCTGGCGGTGGGCAACCTGGGGGAGGTGGCGCTCATCGCCGGACTCGCCCTCACCGCGCGGAAGGCGGGCAGCGCCGGTACGCCGGTGCGGCCCGCGTGGACGCGCTCCCGGGAGGCGCCCCCGGCCCGCTGAGCACTCCCGCGGCTGCCGGGGAACGCGCGGCGGCGACGCGGGGGAGGAGTCCGGCGGGCGCCGGCGGCCCGCCCGGCGCCGGTGTCGGTGCCGTCCGCCGGCCGGGCGGCCGGAGCCTCAGGCCGAACGCCCGGCGATGGGGTGGTAGGCGCGCTCCCGGCCCTCGAGGGCGTCCGTGACCATGGCTCCCAGGCTGTTGCGGATGTGGGAGCGCACCAGTCCTGCCGCGGCGGCGCCCTCGCCGGCGACGACGAGCTCCAGGATCCTGTGGTGCTGGTTCAGGTCGATGGTGCGCGGCTCGGCGCCCGCGGGCAGTTCCAGCCCGATCCGCCGGTACCGGTCGGCCTTGTCCCACAGGTCGTCCAGGAGCCTGACCATCACGTTGTTGTGGGAGGCGGCGTAGATCGCCCGGTGGAAGGCCCGGTGCGCCGTGATGGCCTCCTCGCCCCAGCTGCGGGTGACCGGCAACAGGGCGTCGGCCGCCGCCCTCATCGCGGCGATCTCCCGGTCCGTCCGGCGCAGCGCGGCGAGCTCGGTGGCGGAGGGTTCCAGCGAGAAGCGGACCTCCAGCAGCTCGCGCGCCTCGAAGGCGCTCATGGGCGCCACGCGGACGTCCCGGTGGGCGTCCATCACGACCCAGTCCTCGCTGGCCAGCCGTCTGATCGCCTCGCGCAGGGGGGTGATGCTCATCCCCATCTCCTCCGCCAGTTCGTACTGCGACAGGCGTGATCCCGGGGCGAGCTCACCGGAGGTGATGCGGCGGCGCAGCTCCGCGTAGGCCAGGCCGCCCTTGCTGGAGAAGACGTTCGCGCTGGTCATCGTGGCCTCTCTCACACAATCCTCGCTCGCGGGCTTGTGACCCCCGTCTCGGTCAGTATAGGCTCCGCATAACTTATAAGGGACTTATAAGAACTGGTTCGGCAGGAAGAAGGCCATGAAGATCGTTTCCGCCCATGTCGGGACCATCCCGATCAGCTCGTCGATGCGCAACGCCTACATCGACTTCAGCAAGATGGACTGCACGATCCTCGCGCTTGTCAGTGACGTGGTGGTCGACGGGGAGCCCCTGGTGGGCTACGGCTTCAACTCCAACGGCCGGTACAACGCCACGGCCATCCTGGGCGAGCGGATGCTGCCGCGGCTGCAGGACGCCTCGCCGGAGGAACTGCTGGACGGCGACGGCGAACTCTCGCCCGCCGCGGCGTGGGACGTCATGATGCGCAACGAGAAGCCCGGCGGGCACGGTGAGCGCTCCGTCGCCGTCGGCGTGGTGGACATGGCGCTGCACGACCTCGCCGCCAAGGCCGCGGGTGTGCCGCTGTACCGGTGGATCTCCGACCACTACGGTGACGGCGACCCGGACGAGGACGTCTTCGTCTACGCCGCCGGCGGCTACTACGCGCCCGGCAAGTCCCTGAAGGACCTGCAGGACGAGATGAGGGGCTTCCTCGACGCCGGGTACGAGATCGTCAAGATGAAGATCGGCGGCGCCGACCTGGCCGAGGACCTCAGGCGCATCGAGGCGGTCATCGACGTCCTGGACGGCGACGGGTCCCGCCTGATGGTGGACGTCAACGGCAAGTTCGACCTGCAGACCGCGCTGGACTACGGCCGGGCCATCGAACGGTACGGCCTCTTCTGGTACGAGGAGGTCGGCGACCCGCTGGACTACGGCCTCAACGCGACGCTGTCGGAGAACTACCGCCACCCCATCGCGACCGGCGAGAACCTGTTCTCGCTGCAGGACGCCCGGAACCTGATCCGCTACGGCGGAATGCGCCCGGACCGCGATTTCCTCCAGGTCGACCCGGCGCTGAGCTACGGGTTGACGGAGTACCGCAGGGTCCTGGACATGCTCGCCCTGCACGGCTGGTCCTCCCGCCGGTGCGTCCCCCACGGGGGGCACCAGTTCTCGCTGCACATCGCCGCGGCCCTCAAGCTCGGCGGCAACGAGTCCTACCCCGGGGAGTTCCAGCCCACGGGCGGCTTCACCGACGACGCGGTGGTCGCCCGCGGCCGTGTGGCGCCGGGGGAGCTGCCGGGCATCGGGCTCGAGGGCAAGGCGGAGTTCCACCGCCTCCTCCGCGGCCTGCACGCCTGACCGGCCGGGACCGGCGGCCCCGAACCGTCCGCGGAGGCGGGGCCGCCGGTCCCGACGACACCCGCGACCGCCCCGGGGCGGTCTGGACGACCGTCCCCGCGGCGACCCCCGACGAAGTCGGCCCCATGACCGACGACGGACCCCTGGGCTCCCCGGCGGAGTGCCCACGTCCCCCTTTTCCCTCATGGCCGATGTCGACCCGCGTACCCCCCGCGCCGACCCCCCCCGCAGCAAGTCGCGCCGAGCAAGAGACCGAAGAAGGTACGGCAATGGCACACTCCTACCTGTATCCCCTCCGGGGGAACCTGTGGGCCTCGCACCGCGAGATCAAAGAGCTCCTGACGTTCTCCAGCCGCAGGAAGGCACCGGGGCCGGAGCCGGTGGCGTCGTCCCCCGGGGGCGGCGGAGTCTCCGAGCGGGCCCCCGGCGCCCCGGAGGGCCCGGGACCGGCCCGGGGCTCCGGGGATCCCGGACCCGGGTACACGCCCGCACGCGTCATCGGACTGGTACTCGGGCCGCTGCTCTTCGCGGTGACGCTCGTGTTCTTCGAGCCCGAGGGGCTCTCGCCGGAGGGGCGGGCGGTCCTCGCCACCACCCTGTGGGTCGCGACCTGGTGGATCACGGAGGCGATCCCCATCCCGGTCACGTCCCTGCTCCCGATCGTGCTCCTGCCGCTGACCGGTGCGCTGGGCGGGGACGCGGTGGTCGCGGCGTACGGCAACGACATCATCTTCCTGTTCCTCGGGGGCTTCTCGATCGCGATCGCGATGGAGAAGTGGAACCTCCACCAACGCATCGCCCTCTCGATCGTCGCGGCGATCGGTACGAGTCCGCGCCGTATCGTCCTCGGGTTCATGGTCGCGACGGGCTTCCTGTCGATGTGGGTCTCCAACACGGCCGCCACGATGATGATGATCCCCGTGGGGCTGGCGGTCGTCTACCAGGCCGCCCGTTCGCTGCGGGGCGGGGAATTCGCCGCGGACCTGCCGAAGTTCGAGAAGTCCATCGTCTTCGGTATCGGTTACGCGGCCACCATCGGCGGTCTCGGGACGCTCATCGGGACGCCGCCGCTCGCCATTCTCTCGGCGACCGTCGGGGAACTCTTCGGCGAGAGCATCTCGTTCGGCGGATGGATGGTGTTCGGAGTCCCGATCGCCGCTGTGCTCATGGCCTTCGCGTGGTTCTACCTGACGGGCGTCGTGTTCAAGGTCCGGTTCAAGCACCTCCCCGGCGGCAAGGAGATCATCCGGGGGGAGAGGAGGTCCCTCGGCAGGATGTCCGCCGAGGAGAAGGCCGTGCTCGTCGTCTTCCTCGGGGCGGCGTTCATGTGGGTGACCCGTTCGTTCCTCTGGGACGACCTCCTCCCGGGCATCAGCGACGGCGTGATCGCCGTCGTCGCCACGGTGGTGCTGTTCACTCTTCCGTCGCGCAACGACGAGGAGAGGAAGATCCTCCGATGGGAGGACTCGAAGAAGATCCCCTGGGGGATCCTCCTGCTGTTCGGCGGCGGGCTGGCCATCGCCGCGGGGTTCGTCGAGACCGGCCTGTCCGCGTGGATCGGCGAGCAGCTGCGCACGCTCGACGGGATCGACGTGGTCCTGGTCATCGTCATCGCCACCGCCCTCGTGCTGTTCCTGACGGAGATCACCTCCAACGCCGCGACGGCGACGATGATCCTCCCCGTCATGGCGGCCTTCGCGATCTCGCTGAACGTTCACCCCTACGCGCTGATGGTCCCCTGCGCGATGGCCGCGAACTGCGCGTTCATGCTTCCGGTGGGCACCCCTCCGAACGCGATCATGTTCGGCACCGGCCGGGTGACGATCATGGAGATGGTCAGGACCGGGTTCTGGCTGAACGTCATCGCCCTCGCCCTCATCGTCGCGGGCACGCTCTACATGCTGCCGCTCATGTGGGGGATCGACCTCATGTCCCTTCCCGCCGGGTTCCGGTGAGGCCTGGCCGGTGACACCGACCCGGAGGGGAGGGGCGTGGACCCCGCCCCTCCGGGCCGGTTCCGCCGGGTGCTCCGCGCCGGTCCCGGGGGACGCGTTCGCCGCCCGGTCCGGTTGCCGGCCGCCCACGCAGCACCGCCGCGTGCCCTCGGGGGCGGGACCGGACCCGCCCCCGAGGGCACGCCCGCGTCCGTGTCCCTGTGCTCCTCCCGACGACCGCGGCGAAAGATCAGGACAAAGTCATTTCCGAAGGCGCCTGAGTCGAAAATCCCTTTTGTGAAATAGAAGAATTTGTTCCACTAGTTGCTCCCTCGTCGGTGTTTTGTCGTGCCGGATAACGCAGTTCGGAGGGCCGTTCCGGGGGAACCGGAAAGAAAAGCCCTCCGGCGCGATAGATTCGCCGGTGGGCCGTATTTCAGGGTGTCGGGCACGGGGTGGTTTCTGTTCCCGTGCCCTGTGCCCCCTTCGGGAGAACGGTCCGTTCGGAAAACAGCAGCGGTCTGTCGACCTTCTTCCGTGAGGAGAGACGTGTGAGCATGGCGACGACGCCCGAGGACGACACGGACCGGCGGGCGCGCGCCGGCGCCGCCGCGCGCACCCCGCCGGGGACGGACCACGACGAGGGCTACTGGCGGTTCGTCACCTGGCTCGACGACGGCGGCGCCACCGTCGGCCTCACCGTCCATGTGGCCCGGTACGGGGCCGAGAGCGCGGACGGCCGCCCCACCCACGCCCACGCCGCCACCTGGCACGTCCGCGACCGGGGGACGGGCCACCGTGCCGACGCCTCCTGGACGGACACCGGGTTCCTCGACCTGGCGCGCGCCGCGGCCGAGAACGACCCCTTCCTGGACCGCAGCGTGCGCGCCGCGATGCTGGACCTCCTCAAGCCCGGCGACGGGCTGTACCCCGACCGCGAGCTGCCCGGGCCCGTGGTGGCGGCCGAGGACCGCCTCGACCTCGACTACGGCGGTGTCGTCCGCCTGCGCGCGGACGGGGACCGCCTCCTCCTCGACCTGCGCGGCGACGAGGGCTCCTGGCGCCTGCGTCTCACCCCCGCGGCGCCCGCGTCCCCCCACACGGCCGTGGACGGCCTCCCCTCGGCGCGGCCGTCCCGGGTCGTGCCGCGTGTCGTCGTGGAGGGGACCCGGACCGATGCCGACGGGGAGCGGCCCGTCCACGGTACGGGCTGGTACGAGCGCGTCCTGCCGGACGCTCCCCGCGACGCGGCCGGACCGGTCCCGGACAGCGAACCCGTGTGGACCCGTGCCGTGGCGCTCCTGGACGACGGATGGACCGTCACCGCCACGCGGCGCGGCCGGGTGGACGCCCTCACGGGGCGGACCCGCACCGAGCCGGTGGAGGTCCTGCTGCACTCGCCGGAGGGGGGTTGCACGACGGTGCGGGCGAGCGTGACCGACGCCGCGACCTGGACCTCCCTGGCCAGCCTGCGCGTCCACGTCACCGAGTGGGTGATCGAGGCCCACGGCGGTCTGCGCCTGCGGGTGCGGGCGTGGTCCCCCTCCCAGGAGTCCCGCGCCCTCCTCCACGGCACCGGCACCCTCGTGGCCCACGCCGACGTCGAGGGCGTCCGGGACGGTGTGCCCGTCCGCGGACGCGGACACCTGGAATCCCGCCCGGCCGGCAGGATCACGCGCTTCGAGCCCCACATGCGCGGTATAGAGGCCGTGGTGAGGGAGGAACTGAGGCGCGTCTACCCCGACCGCCCGGACCGGGACGCCCTCACCGCACTCGCGGGTCTGGAGGAGCGCCCCGGGGTGCTCGACGCCTCGACGGCGGACGACCTGCACGCCGCGCTCGTCCGCCCCCTCCGCCACACCACGGACGGCGCGGGCAAGGGCATGCGGACCTACCTGTGGTTGCAGATCGTGGACCTGTACGGAGGAGACCCCCAACGGCTCCGGCCCATGCTCGCGGTCATCGAGGCACTCCAGACGGGCAACCTCATGATCGACGACATCCAGGACCGCTCGCCCATGCGCAGGGGGCGGCCCGCCGCCCACACGGTGTTCGGGGACGCGCTGACGATCAACGCCGGGACGCACGCCTACTTCCTCGTCGACCAGGTCCTCCCCCCGCTCGTGCGCGGGGACGACCGCCTGCTCCTGGCCGTGTACCGGATCGTCATGGGCATCATGCGCGCCGGGCACGCGGGCCAGGCACTGGACATCACCGGCCACGCCGCCGCGATGGACGAGGCCGTGCGCACCGGTGAGGCCGACCCCCTCCTGAGCCGGATCCGCACCGCCCACCTCCTCAAGACGGCCCTGCCCATACGCAGCCTGGCCGAGATCGCCGCGCTCCTGTCCGGTGCCTCCGAGGAGCAGCTCCGGGGCGTCCGCGTCTACGGGGAGAAGGTCGGCCTGGCCTTCCAGATCGGAGACGACATGCTGGACCTGAGGGGGGTCACCGTGCGCGACCCCTCCGGAGCGCTGACGTCCACCAAACTCCGGGCCGAGGACCTGCGGGAGGGCAAGGTGACGATGCCCCTGGCCCACGCCGTCGCCCTCCTGCCCCCCGACCGCGTACGCGTGATCTGGGAACGCGTGCGGACAGGCGTGGCGGACGAGGCGGAGGCCGCGGAGATCGCCGACGAGCTCATCGCCTGCGGCGCGGTGCGGGCCTGCGAGGACGAGTGCCGCGCGCTGGTCGACGAGGGCTGGGGGCGGTTGCGGGGGGACCTGCCCCGGAACTGGTCGGCGCTGGGGCTCCACGCCCTGGGGACCTGGGCCGTCCACCGGAACGCGGAGTGCTGAGCATGGTACGTTCCGCGTCACCGAGCCCGCAGGGGACGGCCGGCACGCCCGCGCCCGCCACGTCAACGCTGAGCGTCCGAGGCGTCCACAAGTCCTACGGCCACCACCGCGTACTCCGCGGCGCCGACCTGGAACTGCCCCCGGGGTGCCTGGGCGGTGTGGTCGGCGAGAACGGCGCCGGCAAGTCCACCCTCCTGCGGATCCTCGCCGGACAGCTGTCGCCCGACCGGGGGGAGGTGGCCTACGCCGGGCGGCTGGGGTACTGCCCCCAGCACACGGTCCTCAACCCGTCCTTCACCGTGGAACAGCACCTGCGGTTCTTCCAGGTCGCCTACGACCTGCCGGGCCTGGCGCTGGCCCACGAGCTCATGGACCTCCTGTCGTTCGCCGGGTACCGGCGCCACCGTGTGGGCTCCCTCAGCGGGGGGACCCGGCAGAAGCTCAACCTCACCCTGGCCCTCATGCACGATCCGCCCCTGCTGCTCCTCGACGAGCCCTACCAGGGCTTCGACTGGGAGACCTACGAACGCTTCTGGGAGCTGGCCGCCCGCCTGCGCGACCGGGGCCGGTCGGTGCTGGTGGTCTCCCACATC
The DNA here is from genome assembly GCF_040613895.1 of Nocardiopsis sp. NPDC006198. Classification (NCBI taxonomy): domain Bacteria; kingdom Bacillati; phylum Actinomycetota; class Actinomycetes; order Streptosporangiales; family Nocardiopsidaceae; genus Nocardiopsis; species Nocardiopsis sp. NPDC006198. Next base: position 21,389 of record NZ_JBEXSY010000038.1, read on the forward strand.
GCCTTCGACACGACCCGCTTCGACCGCCTGTGGCGACTGGAACAGGGCCGACCGGTACCGGCGTCCACAGGAGCGGGGGAGGGGCGGTGAACGTGCGTCGGGCCTGGGACCGCTACCGGACCGCGACGGTGTTCGCGGTCACCGAGCACCTGCGCAACCGCCTGGCCCTCGTGCTCGTGCTGGGCTTCGTGCCGCTGTGGATCACCCTGGTCCACCTGGTGATCGCCGACGGCGACGTCACGTTCCTGCTGCGCGCCAGCGGCGACCACCTGACGGTGAACGGCAACCACATCAGCCAGATCTCGGGGGCAGTCAACGCCGTCACGCTCATCGTCGGCTTCATGATGTTCATCGTGACGTTCCGGTCGGTCGGCTTCGACGAGAGGCTGGTCCTGGCGGGCTATCCCCGCAGTCACCTGCTGGCGGGCAAGCTCACGGCGCTGGTCCTGGCCACGGCGGCGGTGTGCGCCTACGCCACGGCGGTGACGGCCGTGTACTGGACCCCCGAGCGGCCGGTGGCGCTGTGGATGGCGCTGTGCGGGGCCGCGCTCGCGTTCGGCGGGATCGGGATCGCCCTCGGGGTGGCCCTGCGCGGGGAGCTGGAGGGCATGTTCGTCGTCATCATGCTCAGCATCATCGACATGGGGCTCCAGAACCCGGTGGCCAACCCCGCCGCCGACAGCGACGTCGTGCGCTACCTGCCCGCCTACGGGACCATGCAGTCGGGAACGGCGGCGGGGTTCGTGGAGGACGTCCCCTGGGCCCACATGGCGCTGGGGCCGCTGTGGTTCGTGTGTGCGGTGGTGGTGGCAGGGACGGTGCTGTGGATGCGCACCCGTGACCGCCGTTCGCCCCTGGCCGGGATGCGCAGGGGTGTTCCGCGTAGGGGATGAGGGACGCCCCGCCGAACCGCCGTGCGCGGCGCCCCCGGGGGGCAGGACCCGCGGCCGCCGGGAGGGGCGACCCCCTCCCGGCGGCCGCGGGTCCGGGACGGTCCGCGGAACACGGCCCGGGCCCGGTCAGAACCAGAACCACTGGATCGGGTTCATGCCGTAGACGGCGACGAACGCGCCGCCGACGACCGCGGTGACGGCCACCGAGGTCAGGACCGGGCGCCGCGCGGGAAAGCGCCGCGCGCACGCCCACACCAGGAAGGCCAGGCCCGCGGCGACGGACGCGCTCCAGTAGGCCACCGAGGTGGTCTCGGCGACCACGAGGTGCCCGTAGACCCCCTCGCCGATGAGCACACCGCTGAGCATGCCCGTGCCCCAGGGGGCGAAGCCGGTGCGAAAGCGCAGGGAGTGGGCCGTCAGGCCGAGGAAGGGGCCCACCAGGACGGCCGCGGTGAGCCAGAAGGCCGTGGTGCCCGTCGAGGCGTGGTAGCCGCGCAGGACCGAGGCCAGGTCGTAGCCGAGCATCATGCACGCCAGCGCCGCCGCGGCGGCGGCCACGGCCGCCCACCGGCGCCGGGGCAGCAGGGCGAGGAGGAACGCCGCCACGCTCCAGGAACCGCTGGAGTTGCTCAGGGAGTTCAGGTGGAAGGGCAGCCATCCCTGGCTGAAGGAGGTCAGCGCGCCGATGGCCAGACCGCCGAGCGCGGCCGCGGCGAGGGCGCCCACGGAGGCGGCGAGGCCGGGGGGTGTCGGGTGCGGGGTCGTCGTAGAGGTGCTCATGCCTGCGTCATCGCCTCTCCGGGCCCGCCGGGTTCGGCGGCGGGGGCAACGAATGCATGACGCCGCCCGGGCCCCTCGCGGTGGCGGCCCCGGCGCAGGTCCGCGCTCGCGTCCCCGTCCGCACGGCGCGCAGCGCGGGCGGCGCCCGGGCGCCCCCGGGCACGGAGGCGCAGCGGCGACCGCGACACGAGGACCGCCGCGCCGGGCAGCGCGGCGACCAGGGAGAGGAGGCCGTAGAGCACCGAGACCGTCACCCCGGTGGCGGCGCCCAGGCCGGCCGCGCCGAACGCCAGCGCCGTGACCGCCTCGCGCGGCCCCCAGCCGCCGACGTTCACCGGCAGGCTCATCGCCAGCAGGGCCAGCACCACCAGGGGGACCAGCTGCTGCACCGGCGCGGTGACACCGGCGAGGCGCGCCGCCACCGCGAACAGGGTCACGTGCCCGGCCAGCGCCGCCGCGGACAGCAGAACCACGCGCGGCCAGCGCGCGAACACCCCCGAGCGGACGTCGGCCGCGGCGGTGCGCAGGGCCCGCCACCAGCGGGTTCCGCGGGCACGGCCCGCCCGCAGGCCGAACGCCGCCGCCAGGGCGACCGCCGCGACCGAGCCCGACGCCGCCCCCACCGCCCACAGGCCCGGACCGAGCAGCGCGGCCGGAAGGGCGAGGAGCAGCGCGGCTCCCGTCGCAGCCAGCACCGCCTGCCCCACCATGCGCTCCAGGACCACAGCGCGCACGCCCCGCCCGAGGTCGCCGCTGTACCGGCCGTGGCCGACCGCGCGGTTCACGTCCCCGAGTACCCCGGCGGGCAGCACCGCGTTCAGGAACACGGACAAGTAGTAGTCGGCCACCGCGCGCCGGAACGGGAGGCACAGGCCCACCCCGAGCGCCACCTCCCGCCAGCGGCACGCGCACAGCACCGTCGTCGCCGCGCCGATCCCGAGGGCTGTCAGGACCGGGCCGGCGCCCACGGCCGAGAAGGCGTCGGTGAACGTCCCGCCGGGGAACCACCACACCACCGCCGCCAGGATCGCGGCCCCGGCCGAGGTCCGGGCCCACACCCGCCACCGGCGGGACGGGGCGCCGCCGGTTCGCGGCCCCTCCCGTGTCCCCCGTGCGGTCGTGGCGGTCATGCGCTCGTCGCCCCTCCGACGTCGGCGGTCCCGGCGGGGCCGCCGCGGTCCACCGTGCCTTCTCCGGGCGGCCGCGGCGTGCTCCGAGGGCGTGCCGGTTCCGCGCCCGGGCGCCCCGTCCGACCCGGAGGGGCGTATGTCCCGCACCTACCCGGGGCGGCGCGCCCGTATCCCGGAGCGGACGGCCCCGGCCGCTCCCGCGGGGAGCCCGCGACCGGCGGTCCGGGCGTGCCGCCCACCGGGCGGCGGCGTCCGGGGCCCGGCGGCCCGCCCGGGGACCGGGACGCGCACGGCGGGCCCGGTCGCGCCGCGCTCATCCGCGGGCCGGGGGACGCGGGAGCACCAGCAGGTCGGTGTGGTGGACCGTCACGCCGAGCTCCCCCCGCGCGCACTCCTCCAGCCTCCGCTCCAGGTACGCGGCGCCGGGGAGCGAGGGGTCCTGCTCGACGGCGGCGCCCGCCCAGCCCCGCAGCCAGGCCCGCGTCAGCGCCGCGTCCCGGGGCCCCAGGCGCCACGGGCTCGGGAACATCCGCACCTGCCGGCCCAGGTCCTCGAACGCGGCGGCCGCGGCCCCGACCGCCTCCGGTCCCAGCCGGCCCTCCCGCCTCTGGTGGGCGTCGAACGCCTCCGCGAACGCCGCGTCCGACGGGTCCCCGGGCGAGAACTCCACCCGCCCGACCACCGAGAGCGAGAACAGCGCCGGGCACCCGGAGGCGGACACCGCCTCCGCGAGCGCCGCGACCTCGGCCCCGGTGAGCAGGTCGAGGAGCGCCGAGGCCACCACGAGGGTCGCCCCCTCCAGGTCGCGGGCGCACAGCGCCGCCACGTCCCGGCGGAGGGTCCGCACGGAATCGGCGGGGACCCGCCTCCCCGCCTCCTCCAGCAGGGCCGGGTCGCGGTCGAACAGGAGCCAGTGCTGGGGCCGGGGCAGCCGCGGCCCCAGCCAGCGCCCCAGCGACCCCGTCCCGCAGCCCAGGTCGGCGACCACCCGCCCGTGGCCGGCCAGGAGCGCGAGCGGGGCGGTGGAGCGGGCCCGCGCGTCCGCGCCCTCGCGCAGGGCCAGCCACTCCGGCGCGAACGCCGGGACACCGGTCGTGCTCAAGGCGTCGCCTCCCCGTCCAGGACGGCCGCCATGCGCCGGGCCGTCTCCTCCCATCCTGCCAAGCCCTCCCGCCGTGCGCGGGCCGAACGCCCCAGACGGGAGCGGAGGCCGGGGTCGGTGAGCCAGCGCCGCAGGGCGGCGGCCAGGGCCCCCGGGTCCCCGGGAGGCACCAGCAGCCCCGGACGGGAGCCGTCCGGGGCGGAGCCCAGAGCCTCGGGCACCCCGCCCACCGATGTCGCGGCCACGGGGACGCCCCGGGCCAGCGCCTCGGTCACGACCATGCCGTAGGTCTCCCCGCGCGAGGGCAGGACGAGGAGGTCGCAAGCGGTGTAGGCGGCCTCCAGGTCCGCGCCGGTGAGGGGCCCGGTGAAGGCCACCCGGTCCGCGAGGCCGTGCTCGCGGACCAGGCCGCGGAGGCGGGCCGCGTGTGCCCCCGCGTCCCCGGACGGGACCGGGCCGACGCACGCGCATCCCCAGGGCAGGTCCGCCAGCGCGGCGAGCGCGGACACGAGGACGTCGTGCCCCTTGCGCGGGGTCACCGAGGCCACGCACAGCAGGCGCGTGCCGTCGCCGACGGGGGAGAGGGGCGCCGGGTCCGCGCCGGGCTCGACCACGTGCACGCCTTCCACCCCGTGGTGGGCGGACACCCGCCGCGCCGCCCACCGGCTCGTCGCCACCACGGCGGAGGCGGCCCGCAGGACCGCACGCTCACGCGAGTCCAGGGCGGCGGCCCGCGCCTCGGGAAGCCCCGTCTCGTCGGCCAGCGGCAGGTGCACCAGGACCACCAGCCGCAACCGGGGCGCGTGGGGGAGCAGGACCTCGGGCACCCCGCAGGCGACGAGGCCGTCCAGGAGCACCGCGGCCCCGTCGGGGACGCCCTCCAGCACGCGGGAGAGGCCGGCCCGCGCGGCGGGGTCCGCGACGGGCCAGGCCCCGGGCACCGCCTCCTCCCGCACCGGGCGCCCCAGCCCGGCGAGGGCCTCGCGCAGGCGGCGGTCGTAGACCCCGCCGCCGCTGGGAGCGCCCCCGTGCGGGACGACGAGGACGGTCCTCACAGCTCGCGCTCGTAGCTCGCCCAGGCCACGTGCGACTCGTGCAGGGTGACCGCGACCGAGTCCAGGCCCCGCGCCCTCGCGTCGATGCGCTCCACCAGCCGGTCCGCGACCACCCTGGCCAGGAACTCCGTGGTGGTGTTCACCCCGGCGAAGTCCGGTTCCTCGTCCAGGTTGCGGTAGTTGAGCTCGGCGACCAGCCCTCCCAGTTCACGGGTGGCCAGGCCGATGTCCACCACGATGTTGTCCGCGTCGAGTTCGCGGCGGCGGAAGGTGGCGTCCACGACGAACGTCGCCCCGTGCAGCCGCTGGGCGGGGCCGAACACCGCTCCGCGGAAACTGTGGGCGACCATCAGGTGGTCGCGGACGGTGACGCTGTACATCGGCGGGCTCCTCTGCGGTGGGGGCCGGCCGGACGTTCCGGCCGGCGTCGTGGTGGGGGAGGCCGTTCGGCGGGCGCGGACGCACGTCCGGTCCGCCCGCGCCCGTGCGCGGGACGCGGGTTCGACCGGTCGACGTGGTGGCCGACCACGGCCGCGCCCGCGCGGGACGCGGCGGCGTTCAGGGCTCCGGGTAGACGATGCGGTGGCACAGGGCGGGGAGGCTCCCGTCGGCGAGGCGCGGCATCACCGCCGGCAGCTCCTCGAACGGGCTCTCCCCGGTGACCAGTGCGTCGAAGACGGGGTCGGACAGCAGCTCCAGTGCGAGGTCGAGACGGTCGCCGTGCCCCCGCGACCCCCGGCGCGCGGGGGAGACCGCCCCGACCTGGCTGGAGCGCACGGTCAGGCGGCGCGAGTGGAAGCCCTCGCCCAGGGGCACGCACACCCGCCGGTCCCCGTACCAGCTCATCTCCACCACCTCCCCCTCGTCGCGGACCAGTTCCAGGGAGCGCTCCAGCCCCGCGGGGTCGGCGCTGGTGTGGAAGACCCGGTCGCGCCCGACGCCGGCGTCCCCGGGGAGCGCGAACTCCACCCCGAGCCGCTCCGCCAGGTCCGCGCGCCCGGGGTCGACGTCCACCAGCTGCACCCGCACCCCCGGCACCCGGGAAGCCAGCCGGGCCACGGTGCACCCGACCATCCCCGCGCCGACCACCGTCAGCCGGTCGCCGAGCAGCGGCGGGGCGTCCCAGAGCGCGTTCACCGCCGTCTCCACCGCCCCCGCCAGGACCGCGCGCCCCGGGGGCACGTCCCCGGGCACCGGCCGCAGCGCCCCGACCGGGAGCACGAACCGCGTCTGGTGCGGGAACAGGCTGAACACCGTCGTGCCCACCAGGTCCGGCGCGCCCTCCTCCACGACGCCGACGTTGAGGTAGCCGTACTTGAACGCGGAGCCGAAGTCCCCCTCCTGGAAGGGCGCCCGCATCACCTGCCGCTGGCTCGGCGGCACCGCGCCGCGGAACACCAGGGCCTCGGTGCCCCGGCTCACCCCCGAGTACAGGGAGCGCACCACCGCCTCGCCGGGCCCGGGAGGGGGCAGCACGCCCTCCCGGATCTCGCCCTCGCCGGGCGATCCCACCCAGAACGCCCGTGCCGTACGGCTCATGACCCTCCTCCTCGCCGTGCGCCGGTCCCGTGTCCGACGGCCCGCGTGCCGCCCGCCCCCGGCCCGGCCCGCCACAGCCCCGCGACGTCGCGCCCGAAGGACCAGGCCAGCAGCGCCAGGGCGCCCGCGGCCAGGGCCGTCGCACCCCCCGCGGGAACGACCGGGGCGGCGGCCGCCACCAGGGCCACGCCCTGGACGGCGGCCACCGCCTTGCGCGCCCGGCTCGGCGCCAGCGGTCCGCGCATCCACGGCGCCGCCCGCCCGGCGGCGACGAACGCGTACCGCATCGCGCCGATCGCCAGCACCCACCACCCCAGCTCCGCCGCCACCCGCACGCTCAGCACCAGGATCAGGAAGGCGTCCGCCTCCATGTCGAACCGCGCCCCGAACGACGACTCGGTCCCCGTGCGCCGGGCGACCAGGCCGTCCACGAGGTCCAGGGCCAGCGCGACCGACGCCAGGGCGACCAGGGGCCAGGCCGGACCGCCGTCCGCCACCAGGGCGACCACGCCGCCGATGAGCACCGACCGCGCCAGCGTCACCAGGTCCGCGGGACCCAGCCGGGACCGCCCGGACCTGCGCACCGCCCACGCCACGGCGGCCGCCCCCGCCAGCAGGAAGCCGGTACCGGCCGCCCAGCCCGCCGGGCCCAGGCCCGGGGCCCACGCGAGCAGCACCAGCAGCGCCGCCTGCGCGCACGCGGCGGCCCCCAGGGCCGCGGGATCACCCACGCGGACCGTCCAGGTGCGGGAGGTCGTGGCCCAGCCGGTCCCGCTTGGCGGTCAGGTACGCCACGTTCTCCCGGCGTGCGGGCATCAGCAGCGGAACCCGGGAGGCCACCTCCACCCCGTGCTCCCGGAGCGCCCGCACCTTGGCCGGGTTGTTCGACAGGAGCCGCACCGACCGCACCCCCAGGTGGAGCAGGATCCGCGCGGCCGGACCGTAGTCGCGCACGTCCACGGGCAGCCCCAGGGCGGTCGCCGAGTCCACGGTGTCCAGGCCGTGCGCGTCCTGGACGGCGAGGGTGCGCACCTTCTCCACCAGCCCGATCCCGCGTCCCTCGTGCCCGCGCAGGTACACGACCACGCCCCGCCCCTCGGCGCAGATCAGGTCCAGGGCGGCCTCCAGCTGGTCCCCGCACTCACAGCGCAGCGCTCCGAAGACGTCGCCGGTCACGCACTCCGAGTGCGCCCGGGCCAGCACGTCCTCGCCCCCGCACACCTCGCCCAGAACCAGCGCGGCGTGCTCCCGGCCGTCGGAGGGGTCCCGCAGGGCCACGATGCGGAACGGCCCCCGCCTGGTGGCGAGCTCCGCCTCGGCCACGGCCGCGGGGCCCACGGCCGGCACTCCCGCGCCCAGCCCCTCCGGCCCCGCCCCGTCCGAACGGCTCCCGTCCGCCCCGCCCACGCCCTGACAGCTCATAAGCCCCCTCGATCCGTCTCGGAACAGCGGCCACACACGCCCGGTGCCCGGTGGCCCCCCGGGGAAAACCTCGCACAGGTCGGGCGCGGGGCCGGGGAGGCGCGGGCCGGGGCCGGCGGGGGCTCCGCCCCGCCCCCGGCCCGTCCGGCCGAAGGCGTCGGGGCCCGTTCCGCGGACTGCCCCGCTCCGCCCTCCACGACCGGGGGCAGGCCGGGGGCCTTGGCTGGAAAGCGCTTGCCCAGTAGGGTGGGCCACCCCGGCACGAGGAGGCGCCGCCCGTGGACATCCCCCGGAGTCCCGTCCTGAGAAGAAGCCCCCTGATCGCAGGTGTGTGCGCGGTCGTCCTGGCCGCCTCCGCCGGCCCCGCCCCGGCCGAGCCGCGGGACGGCCCGGGGATCCGGCTGGAGCGGCTGGACCGGGGCCTGGTCGCGGTCCAGGCCGAGGACGGCGTCCTCCTGAGCTGGCGGCTGCTCGCCCACGAGGTCACCGGGCACACGGACACCGGGCTCAGGGGGCCGAGGTTCGCCGTGTACCGGGACGGCAGGGGCATCGCGACCGTGGCGGACAGCACCAACCTCCTCGACCCCGGGGGCTCGGAGGACTCCCGGTACGAGGTCGTGCCGCTGCCGAGGAGCTCCGGCGGACGGCTCGACATCGGCCCCGCCGGCGAGGCGTCCGTGTGGGCGGACGGCCACCACGACCTGCCCCTGCGCAAGCCGGAGGGCGGCACGACCCCGGCGGGGGAGCGGTACGGGTACACCGCCAACGACGTGGCCGTGGGAGACGTGGACGGCGACGGCCGGTACGAGTTCGTCGTCAAGTGGGAGCCCACCAACGCCAAGGACGTCTCCCAGCGGGGGTACACCGGCAACACCTACGTGGACACCTACACGCTGGAGGGCGAACTGCTGCACCGCGTCGACCTGGGCGTGAACATCCGCTCGGGGGCGCACTACACCCAGTTCCTCGTCTACGACCTCGACGGCGACGGACGGTCCGAGCTGATGCTCAAGACCGCGCCGGGGACCAGGACGCTGTCCTTCGACGGGGACGGGGGCGTGACGGAGGAGTACGTGACGCTGCCGGAGGAGGACGTCGCGGCCGGCCACGGCCACGGCGACGACCACCGGATGAGCGCGGCGGACTACCACGAGCACCTGGTCGGGATGTTCCAGGACTGGCACGGGCACCCCGAGGTGGTGGCGGGGAACTGGCCCGGCACCGTGGAGGAGGCCCTGGGCCTGGAACCGGAGTACGACCACCCGCTCGACAGGGACGACGCCGCCGCGCTCGCGGACTTCTTCGTGGACGAGTACGCCCCGGGGCGCAGCGGGCGCAACCTGCTCCGGGAGTTCGAGGGCTTCGTCGTGGACGGCCCGGAGTACCTGACCGTCTTCGACGGCCTGACCGGCGCGGAGCTGGACACCGTCCGCTACGAGCCGGGCCGGGGCGACGACGGGCTCCTGTGGGGCGACTACGCCATGGCGCGCATCGAACCGGGCAACCGGGTCGACCGCTTCCTGGCGGGCGTGGCCTACCTGGACGGCGAGCGCCCGTCGGCGGTGTTCGCCCGGGGCTACTACACGCGCTCGGCCGTGGCGGCCTACGACTTCGACGGCGAGTCGATCCGCCGCCGCTGGCTGGCCGACAGCGGACACGTCCCGATGGACAACCCCTTCGACGCCTCGCCGCACGCGGGCCGGGGCTCGGACCCCGCGCTGGGCGCGCTGGCCGGACAGGGGTTCCACTCCCTGGACGTGGCCGACGTGGACGGGGACGGGCGCCAGGAGATCGTCTACGGAGCGGCGACGCTGGACGACGACGGGACGCTCCTGTACTCCTCGCACGCCCCCGGGCCCCCCGGAAGCGCGGTGGAGGGCGAGTACACCAAGCTCGGGCACGGCGACGCGATGCACGTGGGGGACCTCGACCCGGACCGGGACGGCCTGGAGGTCTGGACGGTGCACGAGGGGGGCGCGCACGCGCCCTACGGCTTCGCGATGCGCGACGCCGCCACGGGGGAGGTCCTCTTCGGCGGGTACACGGGCGTGGACACCGGCAGGGCCATGGTCGGCGACATCGACCCGGACGTCCCCGGGCTGGAGGCGTGGTCCTCGATGCCCCCCGGCGACGACGTCGAGGCCGGGCTGTGGAGCGCCGGCGGGGAGTACCTGGGGGACAGGACCCCGGGCACCGACATGAGCATCCGCTGGGCCGCCGACATGACCACCCAGGTCGTGGAGCGCACCGGGACCGGGGAGCAGGCGCAGGTCCCGACGGTCGTGGACTGGAGGCGCGGCACGCTGCTCACCGCGGAGGGGACCCTCACCAACAACGGGACGAAGGGGAACCCCGCCCTCGTCGCGGACGTGCTCGGCGACTGGCGGGAGGAACTGGTCCTGCGCACCGCGGACAGCACGGCCCTCAGGATCCACACGAGCACCGAGGTGACCGACCGCAAGCTTCACACGCTCATGCAGGACCCCCAGTACCGGGTGGGCGCGGCCCGGCAGCAGACCGGTTACAACCAGCCCGCCCAGCCGTCCTTCCACCTGGGGTCGGACACCGACTGGGCGAGGGTCCCGGTGCCCGACGCCGTCTACCCGGAGTAACCGTCGGGCGTCAGCCGTACCGGCGGCGGCCGTCGCGCGGGGCCCCGGCCGCCGCCCGGTTCGGCCGCCGGCCGCGGCCCCGGGGCCTGCGCTACCGTGCGGACTCCGGCACCCGGCCGCGCACCGTGCCCGGGAGCGGTGCCGGGCGGAGGAGGGCGCGCGGATGGGCTCGGTGGGCGAGGTGCTGCTGGCGGTCCTGGTCGTCGCCGTGGTGGGCGTGGTCCCGCTGGTCGTCATGGGGGCGGGCATGGTGCGCGAGATGCGGGACGGGTCCGGCCCCGGCGACGGCCACCGGGGCGGGGGCGAGGGCGGGTCCGGGGGCGGTGACGGCGGGGGAGGGGGCGGCGGCTGCTGAGAGCCCCCGGCCACGGCCCCGCGGCCCCCCGCCGATCCGGTCCGTCATCGGCATCGCGGTGCGGGTGCGCAGCTCGTCATCGCCCACGGCCGGGACGCCGCGCGGTCAGGAGCGGTACGCGGCGGTGGACCCCCGCACCACCAGCTCCGGGGTGAAGAGGACGCGCTCGTGCCGGTGGCCGGGGTCGTCGAGCTCCGAGCGGAGCAGCCGCATCGCCGCGCGCCCGAGGTCGTACTTGGGCTGGGCGACGGTGGTCAGCCCAGGGTGGACCAGGTCGGCGAGGTCGACGTTGTCGTAGCCGACCACCGAGATGTCGTCCGGCACGCGCAGGCCGCGCCGCCCCAGGCCCTTCATGAGGCCGAGGGCGAGCTGGTCGTTGGCGCAGAACACCGCCTGCGGCCGCTGGCGCGGACCGCCGGCCAGTACCGCGTCCACGGCGCGTTCGCCCTGCTGGGGGTTGAGCAGCGGCTGCTCGACCACCCGGACGTGGGCGTCGGGGTCCATGCCGGACTCCGTGAAGGCGTCGAGCAGCCCCTGGTGGCGGCGCCGCACCTGCTCGATGGCGAAGGGACCGGTCAGGAAGGTGACCCGCTCGTGTCCCAGGCCGATGAGGTGGCGCCCCGCGGCGAGGCCGCCCGCGTGGTTGTCGACGCTGACGCTGCACCCGACCTCCTCGGCGACGTCGCCCCGGTCCAGCGCGACCCAGGAGGTGCCCTGGTGGCTCAGCCACAGCAGGTCGGACAGGTCGTCGTCCACCGGCATCACCACCGCGCCCGCGGCGCGCTGCTCGGCGAGCAGGCGCACGTTGCGCCGCTGCCTGTCCTGGGCCTCGGCGGAGTTGAGGAGCACCACGGCCAGCCCCGCCCCGGCGGCCTCGTCCTCCACGCCGCGCGCGACCTCGGTGAAGAAGGGGTTGGTGACGTCCAGGACGAGCAGGCCCACGGATCCGCTGCGGCCCGACCGCAGGCTGCTGCCGGAGGAGTTGCGCACGTAGTCGAGCTCGGCGATGGCGGCCTCGACCCTGGCCCTGGTGGCCTCGGCGACGCGCTCGGGGCGGTTGAGGACGTTGGAGACGGTGCCCGGGGAGACCCCGGCGTGCCGGGCGACCTCGGTGATGCCCACGGAGGGGCGGGTGGATCGGGGCCTGGTGGACAAGGAGCTTCTCCCGGGGCGTGTTCGTACGGTCATCAGGGGACTGCGCGAACGCATGCTACTGATCCGGCCCCGATGCGCGGGGCATCATGCTCACACCCGGATTGAAACGTGTCAACAACCATCCTGTGACGGGGCCTTCCCGCGCCTCGGTATCCGGGGTCGGCCGACCTCCTCCCGGAGGCCGTTACCAGGGCGATACCTGGCAATTCCATGGTGATCCTCTTGACGGGGGTGTGTGTTCCACTTAACATCCCCTTCATATTAAAACGTTTTTGTAATGTTCGACGGATCCTCGTCGAACCAGCACCGGAGAAGGAGGGCACGTGGACCCGACAGAGGTCCCTCCACCCCTCGCGCTGGTGGACGTCACCAAGTCCTTCGGGAGCGTCAGGGCCCTGCGGGGGCTGTCCCTGGAACTGCGCCCCGGGGAGATCCACGCGCTGGTCGGCGAGAACGGGGCCGGCAAGTCCACCCTGGTCAAGACCATCGCGGGCGTACACCGGCCCGACAGCGGGCAGCTCCTGGTCGACGGGGTCCCGACCGCTTTCGGGGTGCCGGCCGACGCCCAGCGCGCCGGCGTCGCCGTCATCCACCAGGAGCCCACCCTGTTCCCCGACCTGTCGGTCGCCGAGAACATCTTCGTCGGCCGCCAGCCCCTCACCCGCCTGCGCACCATCGACCGCAAGCGCATGCGGAGCGACACCGGGGAGGCCTTCGCCCGCCTCGGCGTCGACATGGACCCCGACCGCCCCGCACGCGGCCTCTCCATCGCCGACCAGCAGCTCGTCGAGATCGCCAAGGCCCTCACGCGGCGCGCCCGGGTCCTGGTCATGGACGAGCCCACGGCCGCCCTCTCCGGTGTGGAGGCCGAACGCCTCTTCACCGTCGCCCGCACCCTGCGCGACTCCGGGGCGGCCCTGCTGTTCATCTCCCACCGCTTCGACGAGGTCTTCGCCCTCTGCGACCGCATCACGGTCGTCCGCGACGGCGCGTTCGTCTCCTGCGACCCCACCCCCGACCTGGACGTGGACACCGTCGTGCGGCGCATGGTCGGACGCGACGTCACCAGCCTCTACCCCAAGGAGGACGCCGAGCGCGGCGACACCGTCCTGGAGGTCGACGGACTCACACGCCGCGGCGTGTTCGCCGACGTGTCCTTCCGGGTGAGGGCCGGCGAGATCGTGGCCCTGGCCGGCCTCGTCGGCGCCGGGCGCAGCGAGGTCGTCCGCGCGGTCTTCGGCGTCGACCGCTACGACGCGGGCGCCGTCCGCGTCCACGGCACGCCCCTGCCCGCGGGCCGCCCCAGGGCGGCCATGGCCGCGGGCATGGCCCTGGTCCCCGAGGACCGCCGCCAGCAGGGCCTGGTCATGGAGTCCTCCATCGAACGCAACGCGACCGCCACCCGCCGCCGGCCCCTCAGCCGCTTCGGCCTCCTGCGCCCGCGCGCCGAGCGCGACTCCGCCCGCGAGTGGGGCGAACGGCTCGAACTCCGCTACGGCCGCATCGACGACCCCGTCTCCACCCTCTCCGGCGGCAACCAGCAGAAGGTCGTCCTCGCCAAGTGGCTCTCCACCGAGCCGAGGGTGCTGTTCGTGGACGAGCCCACGCGCGGCATCGACGTCGGGACCAAGGCGGAGGTCCACCGCCTGCTCTCCACCCTCGCGGGACGGGGGCTCGCCATCGTCATGGTCTCCAGCGAGCTCCCCGAGGTCCTCGGCATGGCCGACCGGGTCCTGGTCATGCACGAGGGCAGAATCACCGCCGAGATCGACCGCGCCGACGCCGACGAGGAGTCCGTCATGTACGCGGCCACCGGACAGCGACCGAACGGGGCCGCCCGATGAACGCGCCCCCCACCGCCCCCGGGGCCTCCGCGGCGGCCCCTCCCCGGCCCCCCGGACGCCCGGCCCGGCGCCGGCGGCAGTTCCGCGAACTCGGCGTGCTGCTCGCGGTCGTCCTGCTGATCACCGCCACCTGGCTGCACAACCCAGGGTTCCTGTCCGCCCAGGGCGTCCGCGACCTGTTCCTGGGCGCCACCGTCCTGGCGGTCCTGGCCGCCGGCCAGGCCCTCGTCCTCATCACCAGGAACGTCGACCTCTCGGTCGGATCGGTGATGGGGCTGTCGGCCTTCGGCACCGGCGCCCTCTTCGTGGCCCTCCCCGGCCTGCCGGTCCCCGTGGCCATGCTCGCCGGCATCCTCATCGGCCTCGCGTGCGGGCTGGCCAACGGCCTGCTCGTCACGACCGCACAGGTACCCGCACTGGTCGTCACGCTGGGCACCCTCTACGCCTACCGGGGCCTCGGCCACTGGTGGGCGGACGGCGGCCAGGTCAACGCCACCGACATGCCCGCGTCCTTCCTGCTCCTGGGTCGGGTCGGCGTCCTCGGCGTACCGCTGCCGGCCGCGATCGCCATCGCGGTGGTCGCCGCCGTCGGCTTCTACCTCGCCAACCACCGCTCCGGCCGCGAGCTGTACGCCATCGGCTCCAACGCCGACGCGGCACGCCTGTCCGGCATTCCGGCGGGGCGCCGGATCATCCTGGCCTTCGCCGCCAACGGAGCCCTGGCGGGCCTCGCCGGGGTCCTGTTCGCCGCCCGCTACGGCACCGTCGACTCCACCGTCGGCACCGGCATGGAACTCCAGGTGGTGGCCGCCGCGGTCGTCGGCGGCGTCGCCATCGCCGGCGGCGTCGGCACCGTCTACGGGGCCGCCCTCGGCGCCGTCCTGCTCACCACCATCACCGCCGCCCTGCCCATCTGGCAGATCAACCCGTTCTGGCACCAGGCCGTGGTGGGCACGCTCATCCTGGCCGCCATCGGCCTGGACCGGCTGCTCGCGCTGCGCACGGCGCGCAAGCTTCGAGGAGGAGGTGCCCGTGGCGCCTGAACGCACCGCCGCCCCGGCCCGGGCGGCCGCCCCGGCCCGGGCGGCCGCACCGGACACGCGGACGGCCGGCTCCCGGGCCAGGGCCCTGCTCTCCGCCCGGGAGGCCCCCGTCGTCGGCGCGCTCGTGGTGGCCCTGCTCGGCGCCGGACTGTTCGTCGACATGTTCGCCACCGGCCGCAACATCGACTTCCTGGTGCTGAGCATCGCCGCCATCGCCCTGATGGCCCTGCCGATGACGCTCATCGTCATCACCGGCGAGATCGACCTGTCGGTGGCCAGCACGCTCGCCCTCACCAGCGCCACCCTGGGCGTGCTCTGGGAGGCCGGGGTCCCCATCGAGACGGCCCTGTGGATCTGCCTGGCCGTCGGCGCGGCGCTGGGCGCGCTCAACGGGTTCCTGGTCACCGTCTGCGGACTGCCCTCCCTGGCCGTCACCATCGGCACCATGGCCCTGTACCGGGGGCTCGCCTACGTGCTCCTCGGCGACCGCGCCGTCGCCAGCTACCCCCGCGACTGGGTCGGCGGAGCCCGCGCGCCCTTCCTCGGCATCGAGGGCCTGCCGTGGATCGCCGTGGCCGTCCTCGTCCTGGCCGCCGCCTTCGCGGTCCTGCTCCACGCCACCGGGGTCGGCCGGTCCCTGTTCGACATCGGCAACAACGACGAGGCCGCCCGCTTCTCGGGGGTCCCCGTCGCGTGGACCAGGTTCTGGCTGTTCACGCTCAGCGGCGTCGTCGCCTCCGGCGCCGGGATCTTCTGGACCCTCCAGTACGGCACCTCCCGCGCCGACACCGCCTTCGGCCTGGAGCTGCAGGTCGTCGCCGCCGTCCTCCTCGGCGGGGTGTCCATCTTCGGCGGGGTCGGCTCGGTCCTGGGGGTCATGAGCGGCGTCCTGCTCCTCGGGACCATCCGCAACGCCCTCCAGCTGTTCGGCATCAGCAGCGAGGTCCTCCAGATCGTCACCGGCCTCATCCTCATCGCCTCCGTCGTCACCCCCAACATCGCGGCCCGGGTCCGTGCCGCACGCGAACCCCGCCCCCGAGCCGCGGCGGCCCCCGCGCCCGACCCCACCCAGGGAGAACCCTCATGACCGACCCCCGCCCCCGACACCTGCTGCTGGCCGCCTCCGCGTTCGCCGTGCTGATGACCGCCGCCTGCGGCGGCACCACCATCGACGACGCGCAGGAGGAGGAAGCCTCCGGTCCGACCGGTACCGCCGACCCGGACGCCGAGATCCCCGAGGGACTCAGGATGGACTTCCTGCCCAAACAGCTCAACAACCCCTACTCCGACATCGTCAACGAGGGCGGCGCCGTCGCCGTCGAGGAGCTGGCCGGGGAGTTCACCGAGCGGGGCGGCACCGAACCCACCGCCGACTCCCAGGTCGAGTACATCAACGCGGCCAGCCAGGCGGGCAGCGACGTCATCGTCATCGCCGCCAACGACCCCGACGCGGTGTGCCCCTCCCTCGACCAGGCCAGGGACAACGGCGCCGCCATCGTCGGCTACGACTCCAACGCCAGCTGCACGGACATCTTCGTCAACCAGTCCTCCGACGAGCTCATCGGCCGCACCCTGGTCGAGATGATCTCCGAGCAGATCGGCGGCGAGGGCACCTTCGCCGTCCTGTCCGCCACCCCCAACGCCACCAACCAGAACTCCTGGATCGCCGCCATGGAGGAGGTCCTGGCGGAGGAGGAGTACGCGGGCCTCGAACTGGTCGACACCGTCTACGGCAACGACGACGACCTCCAGTCCTTCCAGGAGATGCAGGGGCTCATGCAGTCCCACCCCGACCTGGACGGCGTGGTCTCCCCGACCACCGTCGGCATCGCCGCGGCGGCCCGCTACGTCAGCGACTCCGAGTACAAGGGCGAGGTCGCCATCACCGGCCTGGGCACCCCCAACCAGATGCGCGAGTTCGTGGAGGACGGCACCGTCGACTCCTTCGCGCTGTGGAACCCCGAGGAGCTCGGCTACCTCGCCGGGTACGCGGGAGCCTCGCTGAGCGCGGGACGCATCACCGGGGCCGAGGGAGAGACCTTCGAGGCCGGGGACCTGGGCGAGTACACCGTCGGGGCCGACGGCGAGATCGTCCTCGGCCCGCCGACCGTCTTCGACGCCGACAACATCGACGACTTCGACTTCTGATCCGGCCCACCGCAGTCCGCGGCGGGCGGAGGGGAGCCCTCCGCCCGCCGCCTTCCACCCACCGGGAGGACCACGCCGTGCAGCGTGTCTGCTTCATCCTCAAGGTCCGCGCCGACCGCCTCGACGAGTACCGGGAACGGCACGCCGACGTCTGGCCCGAGATGCGCGAGGCGCTCTCCGCCGCGGGCTGGCACAACTACTCCCTGTTCAGCACCGACGAGGGCACCGTCGTCGGCTACCTGGAGACCGACGACTTCGACGCGGCCCGGGAGGCCATGGCGCGCACCGGAGTCAACGCCCGCTGGCAGGCCGAGATGGCGCCCTTCTTCGAGGGCCTGCCCGGCCGCCCCGACGAGGGCATGGTCCCACTGCCCGAGCTCTTCCACCTGCCCTGACCCCTCTCCCGCCCCCCTCGGCACGGGCCGCCCCCCGCGGGCCGGGCGGGGAGCCCCGGCCGGGGGCGCGGGGTCAGTCCGCGGGGAGCTCCACCCGGATCTCCCCGCCCAGGGAGGCCCCGCCCTCCAGTTCGAGGTCGTCGCCGCTCCAGAACCGCCCCGGGTCGTAGTACCCGGTGCGGCGGCCCCTCGGCAGCAGCCCCATCTCCTCGTAGGTCAGGGCGATCACCTCGGCGCAGTAGGCGGTCTCCAGCGCCCGCTCGCGCGAGCGCCTCCCGAACGGCATGCGCCGCAGGGGCAGGCGACCGCGCGCCCACCTCGCCGCCAGCTGCGCGGTGGAGGGGAAGGGGGTGCCGTCGAGCCGCGCCACGGCGCGCAGGGCGGCGTCCTCCATCGCCCGGGTGGCCAGGGGGTCGAGCTGGCGGACCCAGCCCTGCTGCCCGTACTTGCGGCCCCACACCAGGACGGCGTCGCGGAGGTCGTGCAGCTGCACGCCGCGCTGGTGCCGTCCCGTCCACACGTCGGGCAGGGAGCGGCCCAGCTCCGCGTGCCACATCAGCGGTGGGAGGTCCTCCACCACGATGGACATGCCGACGTGGTTGACGGGGCTGTTGGTGGTGATCTGGATGGCGCGGTCGGGCACGCTCGTGCCCCGGAAGACCCACACGTCACCGGTCCGGGTGAGCTCCAGCGCCTCGTTCAGGGACATACTCGTGTCTGCCACAGGGATAGCCTAGGCACATGCGATGGTGGAAAGTCCTTGGAGTGGCCGCTTTCGTGGGCGTCGCGGCGACCGGCGCGGTGATCGCGCGCGCCGAGCGGCAGCGCCGCGCCTACACGCCCGAACAGGTCAGGGACCGGTTGCGCGCACGCGTCGCCGAGGCCGAGGCGGCGCAGGGCCCCGCCGCGTCCGCCCCGGCGCTCCCCGCGCCCGACGACCCCGGGATGCCCGCCTGGCGCCAGATGCTGCTCGGCGCCGTGAGCCGCCACCCCAGGGTCGACCGCGGCCCCGGCCACGAACCCCGCGAAGGCGACCCCGAGCGGGCCTGACACCCCTCCGGCCTCCTCCCGGGGCGTGCCCCCGGAGCCCCCGGCCCCCGGTCGGGCCCCGCCGGAACGGTGCCGGCCTCCCCGCCTCCGTCCGTCCCTCCGGGGCGGTGCGACGCCGTTCGGCGCCCGCCCCGCGCCGCCCGCTCCCGGTCCCCGGGGTTCCCCCGGCGCCCGGAGCGCTTCTCCCGCCCGGGGGTCTTCCCGCCGCTCCGTGCCATGCCCGGCGGAAGGGGCAGCCGCGTCCCGCGGCTCTCCCGCGCCACCGCTTTCCCTGCCGTCCCGCGGCCCCCTCGCGCCGCCCGGCCCGCCCGGAGCGCGTCCCTCCGCCGCCCCGCCTGTCGTGGCCGGCGGTCCGGTCCGGTGCGTTCGGTCACGGGGCGCGGCCCGTCCCCGACCGGCGGGCCGCGGCGTACCGCTGTCGCCGGGCCGGGGGACGCGCCGCCCCGAAGGGGTCTGACCTGGGCGGACGCGGACCGGGTGGTCCGTCGTGGGCCGCCCGGGAGCGGTCGGCCGCCGGGCCGCCGTGTGCTCGCCCTTTGTTACCGATGGGTATTACCGACTGGTAGGTTCTCCCTGTCGCGACGACCGCGAGCCGGCCGGGAGAGGAAGCAGGGGGAGAGCAGTGCACGAGGGCGTCCTGTCCAGGCTCAGACCGGTCCCCGACAGCCGGTTCCGGCTCTTCCTCCTCCACCACGCCGGCGGATCGCCCCTCGGCTACCGCCCCTGGGTGCGCCGCTTCCCCGACGACTGGGACGTGTGCCTGGTGGAGGCGCCCGGACGCGCACACAGCGCCGACGCGGAGCCCTTCCGGGACGCCGGGGAACTGGCGGAGTACCTCAACAGGCGCGTGGGCCACGAGCTGGACCGCCCCTTCGGGCTCTTCGGGCACAGCATGGGCGGCCTCGTCGCCTACGAGATGGCGTCGCGGCTGGCCGTCGGGGACCGCGGGCCCTCCTGGCTGGGGGTGTCGGCGTGGAGTCCCGCACCCGGCCCCGAACGCGACCGTCCCCGGCACCTCCTGCCCTCCGACCGCCTGCGCGACGGCATCGCCGCCATGGGCGGGACCCCCGCCGCGGTCCTGGCCGACCCCGACCTGTGGCGGCTCGTGGAGCCCCTCGTCCGCGCCGACCTCGAACTGGTCGACACCTGGCGGCCGGAGCCCGGCGCGGAGAGGCTGCGCGTGCCCCTGTCGGTCTTCGGCGGCGAGGACGACCCCGGCATGCCGCCCCGCCGGCTCGACGCCTGGTCCGACCACGTCGACGGCCCGGTCGAACGGCACTCCCTGCCCGGCGGGCACTTCTACTTCGTCGGGAGCATCGACGACGTGACCGGGCGGATCACCAGGGACGTCCGCGCGGCCCTCGCCGCGGGCGTGTAGTCCCCGGCCCCGCCGCCCCGCCTCAGCCCCCGACGGCGATGACGTAGCCGGGCCCGTCGGCGCCGAGCACCACCCCTCCGGCCCCGTCCGTCCCCAGCCGGACGCCCCCGCCCGAGGCGGCGGCCTCCGGCCGGGCGGCGTCCAGGTCGGCGGGCGCCGCCGCCACCGGCGTGTGCGGGCCGTCGGCCAGGTGCACCAGCACCACCTGCCCGGCGAGCGTCCTGACGAACGTCATGTGGTGCGGCCCCGCGTCCAGCCAGCGCAGGCCGCCGGTCCTCAGGGCGGGCAGCTCCCGCCGCAGCGCCAGCAGCCGGGTGTACGCGTCCAGGATGCCCCGGTCCCACGCGCCGGGCCGGTGCCAGGGCATGGGCCTGCGGGCGTTCTCCCCGTCGCGCCCCTCCAGGCCGATCTCGTCGCCGGCGAAGAGGAACGGGGCGCCGGGCAGCGTCACCTGGGCCGCCACCCCGACCTCGTGCCGCACCGGGTCGCCGCCCACCACCGTCCGGAACCGCGCGGAGTCGTGCGTGCTCAGCGCGTTGACGCTGTGCGTCAGCACCCGCCACGGCAGCCCCGCGTTCGCCGCGCGCATCGCCCGTACCGCGTCCTCGGCGCCGGTCCGGGGCAGCGGCGCCCGGGTGGTCAGGTACTTCACCTCCTCCGGCGCGGTGTTCAGCCAGCTCCACACCGGGCGGGTGAACCCCGCGTAGTTCATGACCCCGTGCCACCCGTCGTGGTGGGTGTCCGGCCCGGCGTCGTGGAAGTGCTCGGCCAGCAGCCACGACCCGTCGCCGCCGCGTGCGGCGTCCACCTCGCGCATCCGCGCGGCGATCTCCCCGGACACCTCCCGGTTCAGGTCCTGGGCGCCGTGGCGCCCGGTCATGTTGGCCACGTCGATCCGCCAGCCGTCCACCGGGTCCTCCCCGGTCAGCCACCGCACCAGGACCGAGTCGTCGGCGCCGTAGACCCTGCGGCGCAGCTCCGCCGAGGCGTAGTCCAGTTTCGGCAGCGTGCGCACCCCGAGCCAGCCCACGTAGTCGTCGGGGTGCTCGGTGAAGTAGTAGAACCCCGCCTCGACCGAGTCCGGGTCGGCCCGGGCCGTCCGGAACCACTCGTGGGCGTCCCCGGTGTGGTTCGTGGTCAGGTCGCCCATCACCCGCATGCCGCGCTCGTGGGCGGCCCGCACCAGCTCGCGCAGCGCCCGGTCGCCCCCCAGCAGCGGATCCACCTCGGAGAACGTGGAGGCGTTGTAGCGGTGCGTGGACCGCGCGGGGAACACGGGGGTGAGGTAGACGACCTCCACACCCAGCCGCGCCAGGTGGTCCAGGCGGCGGCGCACCCCGTCGAGGGTCCCGCCGAAGTACTCCAGGGACGCCGTCCGGCCGAGGCCCTCGGGCTCGTCGTCCCAGGAGCGCGGCAGCGCCCAGTCCGGGTGCTCGGCAGGGGGGTCGGTGGAGTCGTCGTCCCGGGCGAACCGGTCCGGGAAGACCTGGTAGACGCTCGTGCCGGGAACCCACGCGGGGGGCGGCGGCCCGGCGAGCAGCCGGAAGTCCCCCGCGTCGGTGACCTCGTGGCCGTGGGCCCCCTCCTGGTTGAGCCACGTGTACCGGGCTCCCCGGACGACGGCGAACCGGTACCCGGTCACCACCGGGCGCAGGGCGACCGACGCCTCGAACCAGGCGGTGCCGCCGACCGTCCCGGCCTCCTCGGCCCGGACGAGGACGCCCTCGCCGTCCTCCACGACGCGGACGTACACCGCGTCCGCGCCCCCGGGGACACGCACGCGCAGGACCGCCTGCCCGTCCTCGACGCGGACGTGGTCGGGGGACCCGTCGTGGTGGGGGTCTCCGGCGAACTTCATGGGGCTGCTCCGGTGCGCTCGTGTGCTGGGGCGCCCGCCGGCCGGCGGGCGCACGCGACCGGACCCCGCCACACGGGCGGGGTCCGGAGCGCCAGTATCGCAACGGAGACCGGAGGGGGCGACCCGTTCCGCGCCCCTGCGGGCCGCGGGTCCGGGTCCCGGGCCGGTCAGCCCCCGGCGTTCACTGCCATCTCGTAGGCGAGCTCGGGGATGAAGGAACCGGCGGGTCCGGCGCAGCCGTCGGCCTCGCCGGGGAGCTTCACCCACAGGAAGGCGTCGATGAGCGGGTTGCCGGTGTCGGTCGTGCTGGGCGTTCCCAGGGCGCGTCCGGCCGGGTCGCACCACTCGTCGCCGGGCGCCGGGCCGTTGCCGTTGCGGCTGGTGTCCACGACCGCCCCGAGCCCGTCCAGGCCGGTGGCGCCGATGATCGCCTCGGCGTACGCGACCTCGTCCGCGGTGGTGCGGTAGTTGGAGGTGTTGACGGCGATGCCGTCCGCGCTCTCGGCGACGTCCACGCCGTGCAGCAGTTCGGCGACCTCCGCGGGGGAGTGCCACGCGGAGTGGCCGGAGTCGATGTACACACGGGCCTCGGAGGAGCCCTCCTTGAGGGTCCGCCCCGCGTACGCCAGCGAGTCCATGACCTCCGCCGGCGGCTGGCCCTCGCAGGAGCCCATGAGGGAGAGGGCGTCGGGCTCCACGACGATCGTCGCGGGGCGGTCGTCGAGCCCGGCGGCGAACGCGTCGATCCAGGCCCTGTACGAGGCGTGGTCGGGCGCGCCGCCCCCGCTGTGGTTGCCGCAGTCGCGTCCGGGGACGTTGTAGACCACGATGATCGGGACGGCGCCGGCGTCCTGGGCGGCGCCGGTCAGGGCGGCCACCTCGGACTCGACGGTGTCGGGGTTGTAGCGGGTGAACCAGGTCGCCTGGGCCACCCCGGCGATGCGCTCGCCGATGACGGAGGCGCGGGGGTCGCCCGGGTTGTCGGCGACCCAGTTCGCCGCACCGGTGTCGGGGTTGACGTAGAAGGGCGCGTCCTGGGCGGCGGTCCGCGCCGCATCGGCGCCGGGCGCCGACGCGGCCCCGACCGGCGCGGCGCCGCCGGACAGCAGTGTGCCGAGGGCCAGGGCGCCGACGGCCCCCAGGGCCGCTGATCTGCGAATCATCGTGACTACTCCTCGTGCGAGCGGGGGACAGGGGTAGTTGGGAGCGCTCCCAGTCGTGGCGCACCACGATAGGCAACGGTGAACTCCGTGTAAAGGGGTCGTGACGATCGGGTCCCGGTACCACCCCGAGGGGTCGGCGGGTCGCCCCGCAGGCGCGCTGGCGCAGGGGATGCAGACTCTTCCCCCGCCCCCCTGTCGTGGTCGTTGGTCCCGGGTTACGGTTGTGGTATGAGCCTTGAGCTGCCAACCGACCGACTCCTCATCCGGGAGTGGGAGCTGGGCGACGCCGAGGACGCCCTGAAGATCTACGGGGCCGACGAGGTCGCGCACTGGCTGACGCCGGAGTGGCATCCGGTGAACGAGACCGACGCGATGCGCTCGGTCCTGCACGCCTGGATCGAGGCCGGACCCAACCTCATCCCGCCCGCGGGCCGCTGGGCGATCGTCCGGCGACAGGACGGGCAGCTGGTGGGTGGGCTGTCGCTCAAGCTGCTCCCGCCCTTCGAGGAGGACTTCGAGCTGAGCTGGGCGCTGCGCCCGGACGTGTGGGGCCGCGGCTACGCCACGGAGGCGAGCCGGGCCGTCATCGCCTGGGCGTTCGAGCAGGGGATCGAGGAGGTGTTCGCCGTCGCGCGTCCGCGCAACGAACGGGCCATCGCCGTCGCCCGCCGCCTGGGCATGGAGTGGGTGGGCGAGACCGAGAAGTACTACGACATGCGCCTCCAGGTCTTCCGCCTGCGTCCCGGCTGACGGAGGGGGTCGCGTGCGGCCGGCCGGGTCTGC
This sequence comes from Nocardiopsis sp. NPDC006198, assembly GCF_040613895.1. Lineage (NCBI taxonomy): Bacteria > Bacillati > Actinomycetota > Actinomycetes > Streptosporangiales > Nocardiopsidaceae > Nocardiopsis > Nocardiopsis sp. NPDC006198. The sequence continues at coordinate 45,094 of NZ_JBEXSY010000038.1, forward strand.
CGGCGGGCCGCACGCGCGCGGCCTCCCACGCCGTCCGGCGAGCGGGCTCAGGCGCCCAGGAGCTGGTCGATCCGCTCGGTCTCCTCCTCCGACAGGCGCACCGCCGCGGCCGCCGTGTTCTCCTCCAGGTGCGCCACCCGCGACGTGCCCGGGATCGGCAGCATCACCGGCGAGCGGTGCAGCAGCCACGCCAGGGACAGCTGGACCGGTGTGACACCGTGCTCGGCGGCGACCGCCGCCAGGGGCGACTCCGGGCCGGCCAGCTCACCGCGCCCCACCGGGGCCCACGGCAGGAACGCGGTCCCGTCCTTCTCGCACTGCTCCAGGACGTCCTCCGACTGTCGGAAGGACGGCGCGTACTGGTTCTGCACCGACGCCACCGGGGTGATCGCGCGGGCGGCCGACAGTTCGTCGACCGTCACCTCGCTCAGGCCGATGTGCCGGATCTTGCCCTCCTCGCGCAGTTCGACCAGCGCACCGAGCTGGTCGGCGAGCGGCACCCCGGGGTCGATCCGGTGGAGCTGGAGCAGGTCGATCCGCTCCAGGCCCAGGCTGCGCAGGCTCAGCTCCACCTGCTGCTTGAGGTACTCGGGCCGCCCCAGCACGTGCCACCGGCCGGGACCGGTGCGCGCGAACCCCGCCTTGGTGCCGATGACCAGGTCGTCGGGGTAGGGGCGCAGGGCGTCCCGGATCAGCTGCTCGCTGATCTGGGGGCCGTAGGAGTCGGCCGTGTCGATGAAGGTGATGCCGAGTTCGACCGCGCGCCGCAGGACGGCCAGCGCCTCGTCGCGGTCGCGGGGCGGCCCCCACACCCCCTCGCCGACGATCCGCATCGCACCGAAGCCCAGCCGGTGGACGGGGAGGTCTCCGCCGAGGGCGAAGGTTCCCGACCGCTCTGCGATGTCTGGTGTGGCGTGCACGTCGGTCACGGTGTCCCTTCCGGGCGGCGCTGGGGCCGCGGTCGCGTCCTGGCCCGAAGGCCTCTGCCGTGGCGCGGTCGCGGTGTGCCCGGACGCGCGCTCCCGGCGGTGTCGCGGGCAGGATCTCAGCCGGAGGGGAGCGCCGCAAGGCGCCACGGTGCCGGGGGGAGACCCATGACTCCGGAGGGGGCCGCACACGAAGCGGCCGTCCCCGACCGGGCTGCGCTCCCCGCAGCCGGTGCGGCGGCGGAACACGGGGGGCGAGGTCGGCGCCCCGGACAGGGGATCCCCGCGGCCCCGGCCCCCCGCGGCCCCGGTCCCGCTCGGGTCGCCGGGGCCCGGAGGAGCCGTCAGCGGTCGGACCGGCCCCCGGAGGGGACCGCCCGCGCCTGGACGATGCGGACGGCCGGGAGCAGCGTCACCCGCCGTTCACCGCAGACGCAGCGCTGATAGCTGACGACGCCCTCGCTGGTGGGGTGGTCGGACTCGGTGGACCAGAGGTGTTCGTGCCGTGTACCCATGGCCCCCAGTCTGATGTAATGGCATTATGCATCTCAACCCTTACGGCCAGGGTCCGCTGTCGCTTGCGGTGGACCTGGTCAACCGCCCGCCGACGGGCGCGGAGGATCTGGAGCGGCGCTGCGCCGAGGTGGGGTTCGTCCTCGCGCGGGCGGTCGGCGAGGACGACGTCGAGGCCGTCCGGGAGTTCCTGGGCCTGTGGGAGGGGGTGGTCGACAGCTCCGACCGCCCGACCCGCGCCGCGCGTCTGAACGCCCTGCTCGCGGAGTACTCCTCCGCCCCGCGCCTGACCGACCACGCCGGCACCGGATGGCACCTGCACTACCGGCCCGACGTGCTGCCCGCCCACCGCCAGGTGGCGGCGCTGGTCTCGGTCGGCACCGCCCTGCACCTGACCGGCCGGGGCATGGACCGCCTCGGCCGGTGCGCGGCCCGTGGCTGCGCGCGCGTCTACGCCGACTTCTCCCGCAACGGGCGCCAGCGGTACTGCTCGCCCGCCTGCGGCAACAGGGACGCCGTGCGCCGCCACCGGGCCCGCGCCGACGACCGCGAAGGCGCGCTGTAGGGCGGCGGGGGCGCGGTGCGGCCGCTCCGGGCACGGCCGGAACCCCGCCGGTCGGGCGTCATCCCGCCGCGCCGCCCGCCTCCCGTGCCGCGCCGCCCGCCTCCGCTCAGGGGAAGGCCGCGCGGCACGGCCTCAGCGGCCGGAGCCGCGGCGCGACACGGAGGCGAGGTCGGACTCGATGCGCGAGGCCGTCTCCAGCAGGGCGGGCAGCAGGTCGCGGCGCACGTCCTCGATCGAGGAGCGGTTGGCGTGCGCCGACACGTTCGCGGCCGCGATCACCCGCCCCTCCGCGTCGCGGACGGGGGCGGCCAGTGAGCGCAGCCCCTCCTCGAGCTCCTGGTCCACGATCGAGTACCCCTGCTCGCGCACCCGCCGCAGCTCGGCGCGCAGCTCGTCCGGGTCGGTGATGGTGAACCGGGTCAGGGGCCGGAGCTCCACGCGGCCCAGGTAGGCCTCCAGGTCGCGCTCGTCGCGCCCGGCCAGCAGCACCCGCCCCATCGAGGTGGCCGAAGCTGGGAACCGCGTGCCCACGGTGATGGCGACCGCCATGATCCGGGAGGTCGCCACGCGCGCCACGTACAGCACGTCGTCGCCCTCCAGCACCGACACGGAGGCGGACTCGTGCACCCGGGCCGAGAGGTCCTCCAGGTGGGGCTGGGACACGTCCGGCAGGCCGGCCGAGGCCACGTAGGCGTAGCCGAGGTCGAGCACGCGGGGGGTGAGGGAGAACAGGCGCCCGTCGGTGCGCACGTACCCCAGGTCGGCCAGGGTCAGCAGGAAGCGGCGGGCGGCGGCGCGGGTCAGGTCGGTCTCCCGCGCGACCTCGCTGAGGGTCATCGACGGCCGCTCCGCGGAGAAGGCGCGGACGACCGTCAGGCCGCGTTCCAGGGACTGCACGAAGTGGGCGCCGCGGGCCGGTTCTTCTTCGTCGGGCATGTGGTCTTCCTGGTTCGGGTGTGGGCCTGGGGACGGGCGTCCCCGGAAATGTTCTCATACCGAACAGGTGTGGCCGTCCGTGTCGGCGTCTTGACCCTGTCGGGGATCGGCGCTACCTTCGTACCCAAGGTGTTCGCTGTGAGAACATCCATTCGCTATACGAACGGGAGGTTCTCCATGATCGTGCCCCTGGACGAGGCGGTACGCGAACTCGTCCACGACGGCGACACCGTCGCCCTGGAGGGGTTCACCCATCTCATCCCCGTGGCGGCGGGGCACGAGATCATCCGCCAGGGCCTGCGCGACCTGACCCTGGTCCGCATGACCCCGGACATCGTCTACGACCAGCTCATCGGCGCCGGATGCGCGCGCAAGCTCGTCTTCTCCTGGGGCGGAAACCCCGGCGTGGGCTCGCTGCACCGCTTCCGCGACGCCGTCACCCACGGCTGGCCCGTCCCGCTGGAGATCGAGGAGCACAGCCACGCCGGCATGGCCAACCGCTACGTCGCGGGGGCCTCCGGTCTGCCCTTCGCCATCCTGCGCGGCTACGCCGGCACCGACCTGATCGGGAACAACCCCAACATCAGGACCATCACCTGCCCCTTCAGCGGGCAGGAGCTCGCCGCCGTCCCCGCGATCAACCCCGACGTCACGGTCGTGCACGCCCAGCGCGCCGACCGCGACGGCAACGTGCAGCTGTGGGGCATCACCGGCGTCCAGAAGGAGGCCGCACTGGCGGCCGAACGGGTCCTGGTCACCGTGGAGGAGGTCGTCGACGCCCTCGACCCCGTCCCGGGCCAGGTCGTCCTGCCCGCGCGGGTCCTCGACCGGGTCAGCGTCGCCGCGGGCGGAGCCGCGCCCTCCTACGCCCACGGCTACTACGAGCGCGACAACGAGGCCTACCGCGCCTGGGACGCGATCGGCCGCGACCGCGAGGCCTTCACCGCCTGGCTCGCCGAACTCACCGCGACCGCGCCGCCCCCCGCCGGCCCGGCCGCCCCCGAGCCCGCCGGGAGGGGCCTGTGACCACCGTGGCCTGGACCTCCGACGAGATCATGACCGTCACCGCGTCCCGCTCGCTGCGCGACGGCATGTCGTGCTTCGTCGGGATCGGCCTGCCCAGCACCGCCGCCAACCTGGCCCGCCGCACCCACGCCCCCGGCCTGTGGATGATCTACGAGTCCGGGACCCTGGGCACGGTCCCCGACCGCCTGCCGCTGTCCATCGGCGACGGGATCCTCGCCGACGCCGCCGACACGGTGGTCCCGGTCCCGGAGGTCTTCAACTACTGGCTCCAGGCCGGGAGGATCGACGTCGGCTTCCTCGGCGCCGCCCAGCTCGACCGGTACGCCAACATCAACACGACCGTCATCGGCGACTACGCCGACCCGCGGGTGCGCCTGCCGGGGGCGGGCGGGGCGCCCGAGATCGCCGCGTCCTGCCGCGAGGTGGTCGTGGTCATGCGGCACAGCCGGCGGGCCTTCGTGGAGCGGGTCGACTTCGTCACCTCGGTCGGCCACGGCTCCGGTCCCGGCGACCGCGAGCGGCTCGGCCTGCGCGGCGCCGGCCCGGTGCGGGTGATCACCGACCTCGGCGTCCTCGAACCCGACCCCCGCACGCGCGAGCTCGTCCTGACCGGCGTGCACCCGGGCGTGGGGGCGGACGAGGTCCGGGCGGCGACCGGATGGGACCTCGCGGTGGCCGAGGGGCTGGAGGTCACCCCCGAGCCCACCGACGCAGAGCTCTCGGTGCTGCGCTCCCTGACGGGGGCCGCCTGAGGGGGCGGCGGAGGCGCCGCCCTACAGTTACCTAACAGTGTTAGGTTCCATCTCGCCCGCGGCCGGGCCCGACCCGGCCGCACCACCCCCAGGAGGCCCGCGGTGACCGACGTCTACGTGCTCGACGCCGTCCGCACACCCTTCGGCAGGTACGGCGGCGCGCTCTCCGGCGTACGCCCCGACGACCTGGCCGCCCACGTCGTCGGCTCGCTCGTGCGACGCGCGCCCGGCCTCGACCCCGCCGACGTCGACGAGGTCGTCCTCGGCAACGCCAACGGCGCCGGCGAGGAGAACCGCAACGTCGCCCGCATGGCGTCCCTCCTGGCCGGACTGCCCACCTCCGTCCCCGGGGTCACCGTCAACCGCCTCTGCGGTTCCGGCATGGAGGCCGCCGTCCAGGCCTCCCGCGCCATCCAGACCGGGGACGCCTCCCTCGTCGTGGCCGGGGGAGTGGAGTCCATGAGCCGCGCCCCCTGGGTCCTGCCCAAGCCCGCCGAGGGCCACCCCGCCGGCGACGCCACCCTGCACTCCACCACCCTGGGCTGGCGCATGGTCAACCCGCGCATGCCCGGGAGGTGGACCGTCTCCCTCGGGGAGGCCACCGAGGGGCTGGCCGAGCAGCACGGCGTCACCAGGGCGGACCAGGACGCCTTCGCCCTCGCCAGCCACGCCAAGGCGGCCCGCGCCTGGGCGGACGGGGTCTTCGACGGTGAGATCGTCCAGGTCGGGGACGCGCACCTGGACCGGGACGAGTGCATCCGCGAGGGCTCCCCCGACAAGCTCGCCGGACTCCGGCCCGCCTTCCGCGCCGAGGGCACCATCACCGCCGGGAACGCCTCCCCCCTCAACGACGGAGCCGCCGCCCTGCTGCTCGGCGACCGCGCCGCCGCCGACGCCGCCGGCCTGGAGCCCCTCGCCCGCATCGCCGGGCGCGGCGCCGCCGGGGTCGACCCCGACGTGTTCGGCATCGGCCCGGTCCGCGCGGCCGAGACCGCCCTCGAACGCGCGGGGATCGGCTGGGGGGACCTGGCCGCCGTCGAGCTCAACGAGGCCTTCGCCGCCCAGGCCCTGGCCTGCGTCCGCAGCTGGCGGGGCCTGGACCCCGACATCGTCAACCCCAACGGCGGCGCCATCGCCATCGGGCACCCGCTGGGCGCCTCCGGCGCCCGTATCCTCGGCTCACTCGCCCACGAGCTGCGCAGGCGCGGCGGGGGATGGGGGCTGGCGGCGCTGTGCATCGGCGTCGGCCAGGGCCTCGCCGTCGTCCTGCACGCCGGGTAGGCCACCCCGCCACAGGTCCCGGGGGGCGCCCCCGCCCGCCGGGGCCGCCCCGCCCACCGCGGACCGCAGGGAGCCGGAGCCGCACGAACGAAGGGACGACCCCCCATGCCCACCGCACCCGACCCGGCGTCCGCGCCGTCCGGGCTGTACGTCCCCGGCTACGTCCGGGACCACGACACCCACCCCCCGCTGGACCACCCCGGGTACCGGAGCACCGCGCTGCGCCACCCCCGGCGCCCGCTCACCCTGCTCCCGCACACGCTCACCGAGATCACCGCGCCCGTCCTGGGCGAGGACCGCGTCGCCGAGCACGACCACGACCTGACCCGCGGGCACGACGGGGAGCCCCAGGGACAGCGCATCATCGTGCACGGACAGGTGCGCGACAGCGGCGGAGCGGCCGTGCCCCACACCCTGGTGGAGGTCTGGCAGGCCAACGCCGCGGGCCGCTACCGCCACACCGGCGACAACTGGCCCGCACCCCTGGACCCCCACTTCACCGGGGTCGGCCGCGCCATGACCGACGCCGAGGGCCGCTACCGGTTCGTCACAGTCCGGCCCGGCGCCTACCCGTGGCGCAACCACCGCAACGCGTGGCGGCCCGCCCACATCCACTTCTCCCTCTTCGGCCGGGCCTTCACGCAGCGCCTCGTCACCCAGATGTACTTCCCCGACGACCCGCTGTTCTTCCAGGACCCGATGTGGAACTCCGTACCCGACCCCCGGGCCCGCGAGCGCATGCTCGCCCGGTACGACCACGACGCCACCCGGCCGGAGTGGGCCCTGGCCTACCGCTGGGACATCGTGCTGCGCGGCCGCGAGCAGACCCCGTTCGAGTCCGACGAGGAGATCCTGGAGGACGACGAGTGAGCACCCACCCCACCACCCCCGCCCAGACGGTCGGCCCCTACCTCCACATCGGCCTGCCCTGGCCCGACGGCCCCTACGCCGTCGCCGAGGGCGCCCCGGGCGCGGTGTGGATCCGCGGCACCGTCTACGACGGGGCCGGAGAGCCCGTCACCGACGCCCTCGTGGAGACCTGGCAGGCCGACCCCCAGGGCCGGTTCGACCACCCGGACGACCCGCGCGGGGCACGGTCCCACCCCGGCTTCCGCGCCTTCGGGCGCTGTCCCACCGGCGCCGACGGCGGCTACGGCATCCTCACCCTCAAGCCCGGGGCCGTCCCCGGCCCCCACGGGGACCAGGCCCCCCACATCGACGTGTCCCTGTTCGCGCGCGGCATGCTGCACAGGGTCGTCACCCGCCTGTACTTTCCCGAGGAGGAGGCCGCCAACGCCGCCGACCCGGTGCTGAACAGCATCGGCGACCCCGACGCGCGCGCCACCCTCGTCGCGGGGGCGGCGCCGGACGGCTACCGTTTCGACATCCGCATCCAGGGGGACGGCGAGACCGTCTTCTTCGACGTCTAGCGAGGAACCCCCATGACCGGCCTGTTCGACGGTGTCCTCGACCGCGGTCCCGTGGCCGGGGCCACCGGCGACACCGCCTGGCTCCAGGCGCTCCTCGACGTGGAGGCGGCCCTCGCGCACGCCCTCGCCGACACCGGGCGCCTCGCACGGGACCGGGCGGAGAGCATCGCCGCCGCCTGCGCCGCCGACCGCTACGACCCGGCCGCACTGGGACGCGCCGCCGCGGGCGGCGGCAACCCCGTCATCCCCCTGGTCGAGGAGCTCACCGGCCGCGTCCGCGCCCTGGACCCCGACGCGGCCCGCCACGTGCACCGGGGCGCCACCAGCCAGGACGTCCTGGACACCGCCGCCATGCTGGTCGCCCGGCGCGCGGGCGGAGCGCTCCTGGCCGACCTGCGCGGACTCGCCGACGAGCTGCGCGACCTCGCCGCCGCGCACCGCGACACGCCCATGGCCGGGCGCACCCTGCTCCAGCAGGCCCTGCCCACGACCTTCGGGGCGGTCGCCGCCGGATGGGCCAACGGTCTGGCCGAGGCCGCCGACCAGCTCGACCGCGTGCTCACCGGCCGCCTGGCCGTCCAGCTCGGCGGCGCCGTCGGCACCCTGGCCTCCCTGGGCGAGGACGGCCCCGGGGTCACCGCGGCCCTGGCCGCGCGCCTGGACCTGGCCGACCCCGTCCTGCCCTGGCACACCGAACGGGGACGGATCGCCGAACTCGCCTCGGCCCTGGGCCGGATCTGCGGCGCCGCGGGCACCGCGGCCCAGGACGTCGTCCTGCTCGCCCAGACCGAGGTGGGCGAACTGGTCGAGGACGGGGGCCCCGGCGTCGGAGGGTCCTCCACCCTCCCGCACAAGCGCAACCCCGTCGCCGCCGTCAGCGCCCTGGCCTGCGCCCGCCAGGCCCCCGGACTCGTCGCCAACCTCCTCGCCGCCCAGATCCAGGAGCACCAGCGCGCCGCGGGCGGCTGGCACGCGGAATGGCTGCCCCTCACCGACCTGTTCCGCCGTACCGGCGGGGCCGTGGCCTGGCTGCGGACCAGCGTCTCCAGGCTGAGGGTCGTCCCCGGGCGGATGCGCGCCAACCTCGGCCTCACGGGGGGTCTGGCGCTCTCCGAACGGGTCACCACCGACCTGGCCCCCGAACTCGGCCGGACGGAGGCCCACCACCTCGTCGCCGACGCCTGCCGCGAGTCGGCGGCCTCCGGCAGGGACCTGGCCGACGTCCTCACCGCGCGCCTCGACGGGGTCCGCACCCGGGAGCGCGTCCTCGAACTCCTGGACCCCTCCGGCTACCTGGGGGCGGCGGCGGTGTTCACCGACCGGGTCACCGGGGGGCGGACGGGCCGGGGAGCCGCCACGGCCCCGGGGTCCGGTCCGGAGCCGGACGGGGGCGGGGTCCCAGGGGGCCCGTGTGTCTCCCGGGCCCCCGGGGCGGGTACGGGGACGGGTGGGCCCGAGGCGCACGCGGCGCCGGCCCCCGGCGGCACACCACGGGCGCACGGGCCCGCGGAGGCCCCGGCCACGACCCGCGGCCGGGGCCCGAGGACACGGATCGTGAGAACAACGGAGGGCGCACCCATGAGCGTTGACCTGCACCACGTCGAGAGCGGACCGGCCGACGCGCCGCCGCTGCTGCTCGGGGGATCCCTCGGCGCCACCGTGGACATGTGGGAGCCGCAGGTCGAGGCACTGTCCACGGTCTTCCGGGTGATCCGCTTCGACCACCGCGGCCACGGCCGCTCACCGGTCCCCGAGGGCCCGTACACGATGGCGGACCTGGGCGGGGACGTCGTGGCCCTCATGGACCGGCTGGGCATCGGCCGCGCCCACTACGCCGGACTGTCCATCGGCGGCATGGTCGGGCAGTGGCTGGCGGTCCACCGCCCCGAGCGGATCGACCGCCTCGCCCTGCTCGCCACCTCCCCCTACATGGGACCGGCCCGGAACTGGCGCGAGCGGGCCGCCCTGGTGCGCGCCGAGGGCACCGGCGCCGTGGCCGACTCCGTGGTGGAGCGCTGGTTCACCCCCGGCTTCCTCGGCGCCCACCCCCGCGACGCCGCCGGGCTGCGCGAGCAGATCGCCGCCACCCCCGCCGAGGGGTACGCGGGCTGCTGCGGTGCGATCGAGACCTACGACCTGCGCGACGAGCTCCACCGCATCACCGCCCCGACGCTGGTCGTCGCGGGCGCCGACGACCCCTCCACCCCGCCCGCGGGCAACGCCGAACTCATCGCCGAGCGCGTCCCGCACGCCCGCCTGACGGTGCTGGACGACGCCGCGCACCTGCTGTCCTGGCAGCAGGCCGCCAAGGTGAACACACTCCTCACCCAGCACTTCGCGTCCGCCGACCGCCACGCGGCCGGTATGCGGGTGCGTCGGAGCGTGCTGGGCGACGCGCACGTCGACCGGGCCGGCGCGCGCACGACCGGTTTCACCGAGCCGTTCCAGGACCTGATCACCCGCTACGCGTGGGGCGAGGTCTGGACCCGCCCCGGGCTGGACCGCCGCACCCGCAGCTGCATGGTGCTGACAGCCCTCGTCGCCCACGGCCACTGGGAGGAGGTCGCCATGCACGTCCGCGCCGCGCTGCGCAACGGGCTGACCCCCGACGAGATCGGCGAGGTGTTCCTCCAGGCGGCGGTCTACTGCGGCGTGCCCGCCGCGAACAGGGCCTTCGCCATCGCCCAGGAGGTCCTGGCCGAGGACTCCTGAGCGCCCTCCCGCGGCGCGGACGCGGTCCCCGCCGACCGCGCCGCGGGACGGAGCGGCCGGGGTCAGCGCTTGAACGCCACCCCCGACAGCTCCCACAGCTTCACACCGGGGTCCTCGGGACGGAACCGGGGGGGCACGTCGGGGTGGCGCCAGGAGGCGCAGTCCACGGCCCGGGGCCCGCCGTCCTCGCGCCCGTCGGTCCACGGGCTGGCCAGTTCGAGGCCCCGGAAGACCGCCGAGGCCTCCTCCGGGCTGCGCACGCGTCCCCACGGCGTGCCGAAGGAGAGGATCTGGTCGGTCATCCACGCGCCCGAGGCGGGGTCGTCGGAGACGATGTGGGAGAAGATGACGCAGGAGCCCGGGGCCAGCCGCTCCGTCAGCCTGTGCACCATGCCGAACGGGTCGTCGTGGTCCGGCAGGCAGTGCAGGAGGGACACCAGCATCACGCACACCGGCAGGTCGGTGTCGATCAGCCGCCGGGTCTCGGGAGCGCCGAGGACCCGGTCCGTCTCCCTGATGTCCGCGAGCAGGAAGGCCGTCTCCGCGCTGTCGTTGATCAGCGCCCGGCCGTGCGCGAGCACGATCGGGTCGTGGTCGACGTAGACCACCCGGGCCCGGGGGTTGGCGCGCTGCGCCGCGTGGTGGGTGTTGTTGGCGGTGGGGAGCCCCGCTCCCAGGTCGAGGAACTGCTCCACGCCCTGGGCCGCCACGTACTCGACGGCCCTGGAGAGGTAGGCGCGGTTGTCGTTCGCGAAGGAGACGAGTTCGGGCGTGCCCGCGGCGAGCACTTCGCAGGCCTTCCGGTCCGCCTCGAAGTTGTCCTTGCCGCCCAGCAGGTAGTCGTACATACGCGCGATGCTGGGGGTTTCCATGTCGATGTCGGGGGGGAAGCGATCGGCCATCAGATGTCTGGGGCTGTACCCGGTCCGCGGACCGGGCCGAGGGAGCCCCTGCCTCCTTCTTCGTCGTGTTCGCGTACCCGTCGGCCCGCCGGTGCGGACCGACACAGCGGTGGCGGGACCCCGGGGCGGGGACGCCGTCGTGGAGCGCGGGGCTCCGGGTGGGGAGCCGCCGGTGCTCCGGGAGGGGTGCGCCGGACCGGGTGCGGCGAGGGGATGCCACCGGAAGGATTCCGGGGTGTCGCCGCTCCGGCCGTCGTGCGGGACGGGGCCGCTCCGGGGTGCGGAGGCGGTGGTCCGGTCCCGCGGTGCGGAGGGCGCGCGGGAGTCCCGGGATGCGGAGGCGAGCGGGGACCGGAGCCGGGAGAGCGGTCCGGGACCGAACGTGGGCCCGGAGCGGACCAGGGCCGCCATCGGTCACCTCCCTCGCTCTGCCCGCGCGCGTGCGCGCCGATCGCCGTTCTGCGCACGGCCCCGGACCCCTCGGCGCGAGGGGCCGCCCTGCGGCGGAGAGGCCGTGCAGCGATCTTCAGGCGAATCGTAGCGGCGTTCGTCCGAGCACACCGGCGTTTTCCGTAGAAAGGAGGAAAGAGCGCACCGGCCCGCCGCGCCTCATGCCCCGGGACGGCCCAACCCGGGCAGCTCGTCCGCCACGAGCCCCGGGGCGGAGGCCCTGACGCGCTCGCCCGTGCCGCCCGGCGGGGTCGGCGGGGCCGGGATCGCGGGCGCCGACCAGAACACGGCGGCTGAGGTCGCCGCGGCGTCCGGCGGGGCGGGGCGCGAGGGCCGCCCGGCCCCGCCGCGGACGTCCTGCGGCGCATCCGCGCCGCCGCCGGACACGGCCTCCTCCGGCGCCGGAGGCCCCTGCGCGGCGGCGGGGGAGAGCGTCCTGACCCGGGCCACCAGGGCGCGGCGGTCGAGCCCCAGCCACCGGGTCAGCGCGAACGGGTCCCGGTCGGCCTCCGCGCCCAGGGCCGCCGCGACCGCGTCCAGGTGGGCGCACCTGGACTCCCACGCCTCGCACGAGCACGTCGCCACCAGCGCGTCCCAGCTCCGGGGGACCAGGTCCCACCCCAGCAGGGCGAACACGCGGTCCGCCGCCACGGGCAGCTCCTCCGCCAGGATCCTGGCCCGGAACACCGGCTGGGAGGCCAGTGCGGCGCACACGCGCTCCCGCTCCGGCTCGGGCGGCACCGGGCGGATCAGGCTCACCTCGTGCACGCTCCCGCGGCCGCCCCCGGCGCGCACCCGCCCCGCGACCTCCCCGGGACGCACCGACAACCGCTCCACCGCCGAGGCGGCCCCGGCCGGCACCCCCAGCGACTCCGACAACAGCTCCGACCAGGCGCTCATCCGGCCACCGCCTCCGGGGACAGCCGGACCACCTCGCGCAGGTCCTCCACCGACAGGGACGCCAGCCACTGCTCACCGGTCGCGACCGCGCTGTCCGCGAGCGCGCTCTTGCGCTCGATCATCTCGTCCACCCGCTCCTCGACCGTTCCCACGCACACCATCTTGCGCACCTGCACGTCCCGGCGCTGCCCGATGCGGAACGCCCGGTCGGTGGCCTGGTTCTCGACGGCCGGGTTCCACCAGCGGTCCAGGTGCACCACGTGGTTGGCCGCCGTGAGGTTCAGCCCCGTCCCGGCCGCCTTGAGCGAGAGCAGGAACACCGCGGGCCCCTCCATGGACTGGAAGCGCCGGGTCATCTCCTCCCGCTCGGCGCGCGGTGTGCCGCCGTGCAGCCACAGGACCGGCACCCCCAGGCGCGAGCGCAGGTAGGGCTCCAACCGGTCGCCGAACCGCGCGTACTGGGTGAAGCAGAGCGCCTTGTCGCCCTCGGCCGCCGCCTCGCCCAGGATCGACTCCAGGCGGTCGAGCTTGCCGGAGCGGCCCGCCAGGGCCGAACCGTCCCCGAGGAACTGGGCCGGGTGGTTGCAGATCTGCTTGAGCCGCGACATGGTCGCCAGGACCAGGCCCCTGCGCTCCTTCTCCGTGGCCTCCGCCATCCGCTCGGCCATCTCGTCGACCACGGCCTTGTACAGCGAGGCCTGCTCCGGGGTGAGCGTGCACCAGGTGCGCATCTCCATCTTCTCGGGCAGGTCGGCGATGATCGACCGGTCGGTCTTGAGGCGGCGCAGCACGAACGGCCCGGTCATCCGGCGCACCAGGCCTGTGTCGGGCCCGTCCTCGCCGGTGACGGCCCGCTCGAACGCGGCGGCCGACCCCAGCAGGCCGGGGTTGGCGAAGTCCATGACCGACCACAGCTCGCCGAGGTTGTTCTCCACCGGCGTGCCGGTGAGCGCCACACGCGTGGCCGCGGGCAGCGAGCGCACCGCCGCGGCCTGGCGGGTCCCGTGGTTCTTGAGCGCCTGGGCCTCGTCGCACACGATCCGGTGCCAGGGCATGCCGGAGAGCTCCTGCGCGTCCCGGGTGACCACGCCGTAGGTGGTCACCACCAGGTCGCAGCCGCCCACCAGGCGGGCGAGCGCGTTGCCGGACGGCCGGTCGGGGCCGTGGTGGACGTGCACCCGCAGGTCGGGCGCGAACCTCTCCGCCTCCCGCCTCCAGTTGCCCACCAGCGACACCGGGCACACCAGCAGGGTGGGGCCGGGCGCGGGGTCGCGGAGGCGTTCGTCGGCGAGCAGGGCCAGCAGCTGCACGGTCTTGCCCAGGCCCATGTCGTCGGCCAGGACCGCGCCCAGGCCGAGCTCGCCCAGGAAGCGAAGCCAGGCCGCGCCCCGGTCCTGGTAGGGGCGCAGCGAGGCCCGGAAGCCGGCCGGGGTGCCCATGGGGCGGGGTTCCGCCTCGGCCCCGCCGTCCAGCAGGGCGCCCAGGGGTCCGTCCGCGACCACGTCGCCCACGGGGAGGGGCGCGGTTCCCGCCACGCCGAGGGCCGTGCGCAGCGCCTCGTCGGTGCGCATGCGGTGGCCGCCGCGCCGGGTGACCAGGTCCAGGGCGGCGGAGACCCGCTCGGGGTCCATCTCCATCCACCGGCCCCGCACGCGCACCAGGGAGCGCTTGAGACGGGCCAGCTCCGCGAGCTCGGCCAGCTCCTCCCCGGTCAGGGGCTCGGCGTCGCCCCCGTCCGCCCCTGTTCCGCGCAGAAGCGCCTCGAAGGACACGGAGACCAGGTCGGAGGGGCCCACCCCGCCCCCGCCGCGGCGCCGCGCGGGCCCGGTCTCCTCCACCTTCACGCGCAGGCCGATCCCCCGGTGGCCGCTCCACTCGGGCAGCACCACCGCGAACCCCGCGGCCGTCAGGCGGGGCGCGGCCGAGGACACGAACTCCTGCGCGTCCTCGGTGGTGAGCATCAGGCGGGCGGGGGCCAGGTCGCGCAGCGCGCGCCGCAGCCGGGGGTAGTGGCGGGCGGCGCGGTCGAGGTCGGCGAGGGCGGTGGCGCCCACGTCGGCGGGGAGCCAGGCGGCGCCCTCGCCCAGCCAGACCTGCTCCAGGGGCAGGCGCAACCCGGGGTCGGAGACCGAGCGGACCCAGAACTCGACCGTCCAGGGGCCGCCCCGCCCGGGTTCGCGCAGGACGAGGAGGAGGGTGGCGCGTCCCGCGCCGCGCAGCCGGGAGCGCCAGTCCCGGAGGGGGCCGCGCAGGCGGTCGGCGGTCCCGGCGTCCACGGCGTCCCGCGTTCCGGTGAGGGCGGCGGCGAGGCGCTGCCCGGGGGTGGCCGTGCCGTCGTCCGGCCCGGTGGCGCGGCGGGGCCGGGCGGCCAGCCGCCGGGCGACGGCGTCCGTGAGGAGTTCGAGGGGGGCGAGCACGCAGGAGCGGGCGGCGCGGTCCGGTGACTCGCCGGGCATGTGGGCGCGGGCGGAGGGCGGGAGGGCGGCCGTGAGGGCGGCCAGGTGCTCCTCCGCCCAGTCCACGGGCGCGGGGCGCCACCGCGCCCGGGGCGGGTTCCCGACCAGGTCGGGAAGGACGCAGCCCGTGGTGACGAGCTGCTCGGCGAACTCCCGGACGGCCGCCAGGTGGCGGAGGGAGGGGCCGGCCGGTACCGGGGGAGCGGCGGCCAGGAAGGCCTCGGCCCCGGCGGGCGGCAGGCGGAGCGCGGGCACCCGCCAGGGGTGGAAGGCCGCGGGCTCCCCGTCGGCCGCCGTGGAGGGGGAGGGGGCGGAGGTGTCGCCGGGGAGGGTGAGCCCGAGGAGCAGCGGTGAGGCCGACCCGGTGCCGGGAAGGGTGCGCAGCTCGGCGGTTCCCGCAGCGAACGGGTGCGGGCGCGGTGACCCGGCCCCCGTTCCCCCGCGGCCCTCCCGGGACGGGGCGTCCGCCTCCGCCCAGACCGCCAGCGCGTCCCCGACCCACACGCCGTGCACGACCCGCACAGCACCTCCCGCGTTCCCCCGTTGCCCGTGGGCCCAGTATCCCCGTGACCGCCGACAGCCCGGGCACGGGGGACGCGGAGCGGGCCGGGGTCGGCACGGGCGCGGACGCTCCCTCGGGGCCCCGGCGCGTCAGCCGCCTCCGTCGCCCGCCCCGCCGCCGTCGCCGGATCCGTGCGGTCCCGCCGCGTCCTCCCCCGACCGCGGGGAGGGGCTCGCCAGGGACACGACCAGTGCGACGAGCATGGCGAGGACCACCAGGTACACGGCTGTGCTCCCCACGGTCACAGCCTCGCCGCGCCGAGGAAGACCGCCCACTCCCGGCGCGGGACGTCCAGGCGCCCCCGGCCGGGGTGCCCGGAGTCGCGGAGGGCGGCGCCGACGGGAGGGCCCGCGGCCGTCGCGCGGGCACCGTCCCCGGGGTGCCGCGGGGTCGTGCGGAAGGCCACCTCCACACATTCCCCCCGTTCGAGGGAGTGGCTGGACTTGAAGAATGCGAGGTCGCTCATCCACGTGGTCTACCCGCTTCCGGCACGATGGCGCTGTCCGGTTGTGGCCAGGGTCACACGGGAATCGCGGCTCCAGGGGTCCGTGCGCCGTCGCCCAAGCGTGGCCCGGCGTTTCCGGCGAGGACCCCCGCGGGCGCGGGGCCGGGGAGTAGGGTGACCCGTGACCGGGCCGGGACCCTCGGTGACGGGGCCTGTGTCGCCCGGTCCTCCACCTCCCCGCACGACCGGACCACGGACGAGGCACCATGACCAGCCCCCTTCCGCACCCCCTCCCCGCCCTCACCGCCGCGTTGGCCGCGGCGGCCCTGCTCGCCGGCTGCTCCGCCGGGCCGTTCGGCCAGGGTCCCGCCGGGGCCGGCGCGACCCCCTCGGCGGACGCCGCCGAGCCCTCCGCCGAGCCCTCCGCCGGGCCCGCGGGCCCGGACCTGCCGGAGGCGGCCGACGGCACCGATCTGGAGGCCTGCGCCGACGCCGAGTGCGAGGTCCTGGTGGAGGCGGGCGACGAGTTCGCGATGGACGGAACCCACGGGGTGGACCGGTTCGTGGTCGACGCGGTCGACGGGGAGGGGTTGGGCATGAGCGGTTTCGGCCCCGGGATCGAGCTCTCGGGGCACCTCCCGCCGCCGGACGGCGGCCGGCCCCCCACCTTCGTCATGAACGGCTTCACCGTCACCCTGGTCGCCGTGGACGGCTCCACCGCCCTCATGGCCCTCTCCCCCTGACGCCCCGCGCCGGGGTCGGAGCGACAGCATGAATCTACGTCGTAAAGGTGGCTGTTCTGTACGACGCAGACGGACCCCGGCGGGCAGCCGGGGTCCGTCGTCGGGGATCACAGGTTCTTCGGGACCTCGTTGCCCACCGCGACGATCCCCTCGCGCATGCGCGTCCGCCACAGCAGCACCCCTCCGAGGAGGAAGAACGCGATGAGCGACAGGATCGCCACCCGGTAGCCGCCCGTCAGGGACACCGCGATCGTCACGGTCAGCGACCCCAGGAACGTGGACCCCCGGTCCGAGATCTGGAAGAGGCTGAAGTACTCCGCCTCCTTGCCCTTCGGGATGAGCTGGGAGTACATCGACCTCGCCAGGGACTGCGTCCCGCCCAGCACCAGGCCGATGCCCACACCCATGGCGATGAACAGGGGCACGTTCCCCACCGGCAGGAAGTACGCGGCCGCCACGAGGGCGCCCCAGGCCACCAGCGAGGCCAGCACGGTGTTCTTCGTCCCCAGGAAACGGGAGATCCACCCGGTCAGGAACGCGCCGCCGAACGCCACGAACTGGATGACCAGGATCGTGACGATGAGGATGTCCTGCTGCAGCCCGAGGTCCTGTGTCGCGAACGGCGCCGCGTAGCGGATCGCCGCCTGCACGCCGTCGTTGAAGAAGATGAAGGCCAACAGGAACAGGATGGTGTTCGGGTACCTGCGCATGTCCTTGAGCGTGTGCCCGAACTCGCGCACCGACCGTCCCACCCGTGGGCGGCCGCGTCCGCGCGCCGCCATCGCGCCGAACCTGTCGCGCAGCGGTTTGACCGCCAGGACGGTGAAGCCCGCCCACCAGATGCCGCAGGAGGCGAACGCGATGCGCGCCGCGTCGTCTGCGCCGATCCCCAGGGAGTCCGCGCCGACCACGAGGCCCAGGTGGGCGGCCAGCAGGAGCGCGCCCCCCAGGTAGCCGATGCCCCAGCCGGTCACCGACACCCGGTCGCGCTCGTCGGAGGTGGAGATCTCGGGCAGGAACGCGTTGTACACCACGATCGAGAGGCCGTACAGCAGGTTCGCCAGCACGAACAGGAGCGAGGCCAGCATGTAGCCGTCGTCGGCGAAGTACAGCCCGAGGGTGGACAGCGACCCGGTGAGGGCCAGCCAGAACAGCCACCGCTTCTTGTGGCGGGACTGGTCGACCATCGCCCCCAGGACGGGCAGGCAGACGATCTGGAGCAGGATCGCGACCGTGGTCAGCGCGGGGTAGAGCGCGTTGGGGTGGAGGGTGAGGAGCTCGGTCCCGAGCGGGGCGACGGTCAGCGACGGGTCCAGGCAGGACGCGGCGTCGGGGGCGCCGGCCGACACGCAGGCCAGGTTGCTCAGGTAGGGGCCGATGAGGACGGTGACCACCGAGGTGATGAACACCGAGTTGGCCCAGTCGTAGAGGTACCAGCCGCGCTGTTCGCGCCTGCGCTGGACCGGGTCGCTGGAGGGGGCGTTGTCCGCCGCCGCCTCCGTGGGGTCGCCCATGGGGGTCATCCGTTCTGGAGGGTTGTGCCGGGGCCGGTGGGGCGGTCCGTCCACTGGCCCCGGCGGAGGAGGATCCGCCGCAGCGCGGTGGTGTTGTCGGTGACGATGCCGTCCACGCCCGCGTCGAGCAGGCGTTCCATCACCCGGGGGTCGTTGACGGTCCACACGTGCACCTGCATGCCCAGGCGGTGGGCGGTGTGGATGAGGTCGCGGCTGAGCACGGGGAAACCGCCCTGCCAGAGGGGGATCTGGGCGCACACGGGGGTGCGGCCGGCCAGGGGGCGCAGCAGGGGGGAGAGGGAGGCGATGCGCAGGCGGACCACGTCGGCGGGTCCGCAGGAGGTGGCGACGGGGTGGTCGAAGAGGCGCCGGGCCAGGTCCAGGCGCCTCTGGTCGAAGGAGCCCACGCACACCCGGTCCCAGGCGCGGGTGCGGCGCAGGACCCGGATGAGGGGGAGGACGGCGGCGTCGGCCTTGAGGTCGATGTTGAACCGCGCGTCGGGCCAGGAGCCGAGGAGGTCCTCCATGAGCGGTACGGGTTCGCGTCCGCCCACGCGTGCGCGGGCGACCTCGCCGAAGGGCAGGTCGCCGATGGCGCCGGTCCTGTCGGTGGCGCGGTCCAGTGTCGGGTCGTGGAAGGCCATGAGGACGCCGTCGGCGGTGGCGTGGACGTCCGTCTCCAGGTACGTGTATCCGAGGTCGACGGCGTGTTGGAAGGCCGCCGCCGTGTTCTCCAGCTCGGTGCTGCGCACGCCCTGGTCGTCGGTGAGCCATCCGCCCCGGTGGGCGAGGGCCACGGGTACGGGGGAGGAGAGGTACGCGTGAGTCACGCCTTGCAGTATGCCGGTTGTGCGGTGCGGTGCGCCCGCCGCCGTGGGGTGCCCGAAAATCCGGAAAACCTGGAATGCCCGGTGGGACGGGCGGTGTGCGGCGTGCTCTGTGGAGGGGTGTAGGCGGACGTCATCCTCGTCGAAGGGACCCGTTCATGTCGACCACCCCTCCACGTCACCGCTGCCCGTTGCCCGCGTGCCGTCCCGGCCCTGCGGTCCACCGCGGCCCTTCCGCCCGTCGTGGCCGGGCCGGTGGGCCGGCCTGCGACGGGGCCCGGGGTCCGGAGTCCCTCCCGGGTCCCGGGGGGCCGGGCCGTCCGGCGCCGGGCGGGCGTGCCGGGGAGGGCGCGCCGGTGG
>NZ_JBEXSY010000039.1:0-64204 GCF_040613895.1 Nocardiopsis sp. NPDC006198
GCGTGATGCCAGCCTCCTCGGCCAGGTCGACGGCCAGGGACGAGGGCGCGGAGACGGCCGCCATCATCGGGACGCCGGCCATCCAGGCCTTCTGCCCGCCCGGACGCGGGCGGGCGCGGCCGGTGAAGTCGGTCCACCCCACCGGCAGGGCGGCCCGGGTGCCGGAGGGCTCGCTCGTCGCCGAGAAGGGCACGTCCCCGCCGAGGGTGCGGCTGTGCGCCCGGCCGTTCCACCCCTGGAGGAGGAACGAGCGGTCGCGCGGGCGCAGCCACTCCGGGAGCGGGGCGGGGTCGTCCGCGCTGATCCACCCGTCCTCCGCCCCCTCCCCGAACCTGATCTGGGCGCGGGGGCCGAACACCAGGACCTCCAGGACGCGCCACCGGTCGGTCGCGGGCCTCAGCGCGGGGGCCGACAGGTCGGCGGTGGACGGGTGGTCCGACCGGCGCCAGCGCCCGCCCGGGCACGCGCCGGTGATCCGTCCGTCGCCGAGTTCGGCGAGCAGCCACTGCGGGGCCCCCGGCGCTCCGGGGATCCCGTCGGTCCCGGTGTCCAGGAGGCGGCAGCGGACGCCGCGCGTGAAGATGTCGTCGAGGACGCCCTCGACCTGTCCGCCGTCCAGCCGCCGGACGGCCAGCCCCTCCGGCCTCGGGGGTGTGTGGTCCACCTGTGCTCCCTTCCGTCCCGTCGTCCGTCCCCGCCCCGTGCCCCGGCCCGCGGCGGCCTCACCGCTCCCCGCCGACCCGCGCCGTCCCGCCCCCCGGCGCGAGCCGGGTCCTCAGGGCCGACACCCACCCGCGTGCGGTGGCCGCCTCCGCGCTGCCCGGGGCGAAGAGCGCCGTGAGCAGGTCCACCCGGTGCGGCGGCCCGCCGTCACCGGTCCAGGTGGTGAGGGCGGCCCGCGTCGCGGTCAGGCGCCCGTTCCCGCTCCCCGCTCCGGCCCCGAGGGTGTCGAAGGGGACCGTCGCCAGTTCTCGCACGACGAGCACGAGCAGGCCGCGCACCGCGTCGTCGGGGTCGCGGACGTCCAGGACCACCTCGCCGCTGCCGCCGCAGTGCAGGTCGCTCGTGAACACCCGCCCTTCCACCGCGTCGCCGAACAGGGAGTCCACGGTCAGGCGGGTGGCGGTCAGGTGCGCGCCGCCCCTGAGATGGGGGGCTGTCCTCAGGCGCACCCGCGAGGGGCGCGGGCGCGCGCCCCCGGGCCCTGTGTCCGCCCCCCACCAGTGGGCGTGCCATTCCTGCCACCGGGCCCCCTCCGCGCCGAGGTGCTCGGCGGCGTCCCGGACCAGCCTGCCCCCGATCCTCTTGAACAGGGCGAACAGGGCGGTGTCCCCGAGCACCGGCGCGAGGCGGACAGAGGCCTTGTCGGCGTCGGACACGAACGGGCGGTGGCGGTGTGCCCGGTCCACGGTCCCGAGCCTTTCGGGAGCGGGCACGTCGCCGACCATGATCAGGCCGGGGCGGGGGCTGCGCGGCGGCGGTCCGGCGGGCTCGGGCTGCTCGGCCACGGCCAGAGTCAGGCGCAGTTCGGCGCGGTGGCGCCGGTCGGGGCGGGCGGGGCGTGCCTCCCGACGGGCTGCCGCCGCCGCCCGCCCGTGGGCGCGCAGCCGCGCGGCCAGCGCGGTGGACAGCTCGGCGGGGGCGTCCGCGAGCGCCGCGGCCCCGCGCTCCCAGCGGTCGGCCCAGGACCGGGCGTGGTAGGCGAACCAGGCGCGCTCGTCGGTGAGGTCGTGCCGCTCCGCGGTCCAGTGCGTGGCGCGGACGGCGCCGTGGCCGCGTCCGGTGCGCCCCCCGACGCGGATGCCGGGGCCCTCCCCGGAGAACCCGTCGGCGGCCAGGACCAGCAGGTCGAGCAGGAGCTCCTCGTCGGCGGGGGCGGGCACGCGCAGCCGCATGTGGGCGGTGAACACGGTGCCCGCCGGCAGCACCTCCCACTGCCACATGCGCCCCGGGCGGACGGTACCGGAGGCCGGGTCCACGCGGGTGCCGACACGGACGGCGACGGTCGTGCCCTCGGGCAGCTCGGCGGCGGCGTCGTCGACGTCCAGGGCGCTCGCCGCGGGCGCGTCCGGCTCCCCGCCGGGCGGGGGACCGGACTCCGGCGCCCCGAAGAGCCGGCTCACCTTGCGGGGGTCCTCGGTGCGGGCCGCGAGTTCGTGGCGCAGCAGGCCCGCCAGGGTGGTCGCGCGCAGCCGGGGCACGCCCGTGCGGGGGTCGCGGTCCACGCGCAGGTCGACGTCGCCCTCCGCGGCGTGGCGGGGCACCGCCCGGGCCGCGCCGATGTGGGTGTCGGAGAGCAGGCACAGCCGGACGGCGATCTCCCAGAGCGGCCCGGGGCGGGCGGGGCGGGTGCTCAACCGCCTCCCCCAGGATCGTGGCGGCCCTCCTGGGCGGCCCGCAGGACCACTCCGGCCTCGGACAGCCAGGAGGAGGCGAGGAGCAGTGCCAGGCGGGGAGCGGCCCGGCGCTCCCACACGCGGGCACGGGAGGAGAGCCCGCTGGGGTGGTCGCGGGGCGGCAGGCCGTCGGTGAGGGAGAGGTCGACGGCGGCGAGCGCCCGGGAGTAGGCGGGGCTGTCCGGGGGCTCGGGCCTGTTGTCGCGCCACCACTCGGCGGCCGCGCCACCGTCGGCCAGGGCTCCGAGCCAGGACTGCACGGAGACGGGACCGGGCCGGCCTGGCCGGGACAGCCGGGCCCCGGCGAGGGCGCGGACGGCGCGGTCGTGCAGGGCCTTGTGCGTGCCCGCCCGGTCGGCCCGGCCGCGCGCACGGCCGGAGACGGTGCGGCCCAGGGCGGTCAGCGCGTCCTCGGGCGTGCGGTGGGGGTGGCCCACGACCTCGCGGAGGCGTCCGAGCAGGCTGGGGGTGAGGGGGGCGAGCCCCCGGGCGGAGTCCCGGGCGAGGGAGCGTGCGTGGTCGCGGACCGGACGGGAGGCGGCGTTCCACAGGAGTTCGTCGTAGAGCTCCTCGAGCCCGCCCTCCCCGCCCGTGGCGGTCGGGACCGCAGGGACCGCCGAGACCGCCGGGACCGCAGAAACCGCCGGGGCCTCAAGGACCTCAGGAACCTCCGGGACCGCAGGAGCCGCAGGAACTGCCCCGGTGGGCGCCGGCGGGGGCGGGACGCGCGCGGGGGGCCGGCCCGCGGACGGGGCCGCCGCGAGCGGGACGGCGGTCGGCGCGAGGGGTCGGGGCCCGCCCGGCGGGACCGGGAGGAGCGTGAACTGGCCGTGGCCGTCCACCACCCGTTCGCCCAGCGGGTGGGCCTCCAGGTCGCGGGCCTGGTCGGCGGTCAGGCCGCCGTCGAGCCGCAGGCGCACCACCGCACCCGGCACGGCCGCCCACCGCTGCGCCATCGGCCCCCGGTAGCCCCGGTGGTAGGCGCCGAGCAGCCCGGCCTCCACGTGGTGGGCGAGCACCCTGGCGCCGGAGCCGGGGAGGCGGCGGGCGAGGAGGTCGAGCACGGCGGGCACCAGCGCCCGCGGGCTGGACTGGCCCTCCTCGCCGACCAGCAGGGCCGGGGAGAGCAGCAGGAGGTCGAGGGGGGCGCCGGGGGGCCAGTGGCGCGTGTGCGGGTGTGCGACCCGGTCGGGCGACAGCAGCCGGTGCGGGTCCGCGGGGGCCACGCTGACGCCGCCGTGGGCCCGGGTCCCGCCGGAGCCGAGGGTGAGGGTGCCGTCCGCCTCGTCGAGGACCTCGGCGACGCGCTCGGCGAGGTCGCGGAGGGAGCCGCTGTCGGCGGCGAGCAGCTGCCAGCGGGCCTCGAAGACCTGGCCGGGGTCGACGGTGGTCGCGAAGAAGGGGACCCCCTGGGACCGGTCGCCCGTGCGGGACCGTCCGAGGTACTGCTCGGCGGTGGTGCGCACGGCGGCGCGCAGGGAGCGGTCGAGGGTGACGTGGCCGCGAACGGCCCGGTAGGGGGTGGCGGGGTCGGTTCCCGCGAAGACGTCGACGGTGGTGTCGCCGTTCTTGCCCGGTGTGTAGAGGTGGGCGGGGGCCGGGTAGGCCACGAGCGCCCGCGCCGGCGCGGAGTCCGCGGGGAGGCCCGGGTCGGCCCCCGGTTCGAGGCGCGGGTAGGCGGGGGCGAAGCGGATCCGGTCGCCGCGGGCGACCCAGTCGAGCAGCTCGCGCTCGCGGCCGGCGCGCCGGAGCGCGGCGGCGAGCATGCCGCGCTGGGCGCGCCCGCCGATGGAGTGCTCCGAGTCGATCCGCAGCGGGTCGAGGGAGGTGCGCACCGCCAGGGTGTCGGTGAGCACGTAGCGCAGCGGCAGGTAACCGGTGGCGGGGAGCGGGTTCACGCACCCACCCCCGCGGGCGGCGCGGTGCCCGCCGCGGGGGCGGGGCGCCGGCCTCGGGACGCGTCCTGGAGAGGGCCGGTGTTCACACACGTACCCCTTCCCGGTCCGGCCCCTTCCTCACCGGCGCGGCCAGGCGGAGCGTGACCGCGTGCGGGTCCCCGTCCGCCCCGGCCAGGCGCACGTCCACCCGGCCCCGTCCGCGCGTGGTCCTCAGCCCGATCCGGGTGGTGGCCAGGCAGGCCCGGGCCAGCAGCCGCCAGTGCGCCTCTCCGGGGGCGGTCGCCCAGGTCAGCGTCGCGGACAGGGTCGGCCCCGGCAGGAGTACCCGGTTCGTGCGCAGCCTCCCCGGCTCCGGGGCCCCGTCCGGTCCGACGGCGGTCCCCGACTCCAGGGCGGTGTACGCGTCCGTGACCGCCCGGCGCAGGGCGGAGCGCAGGGGTTCGTCCCGGCCGGCCAGGGCGCGCGCGACCGCCGAGCGGACGTCCTCTCCCAGGACGGCGTGGCCCACCCGCAGCATCCGGTCCGCGCCGTGGGAGCGCCTCCGGCCGAACACCTCGTCGCACGCGGCGGCCAGCTCCGGGGCCGCCGCCAGCGCGTCGGCCGCCCCCGCGCGCAGCCTGGCCGCGAGGCGGTGGCGGGGCAGGTAGGGCAGACCGTGCTCGTCGGTGACCACGTCCGTGTCCGCGCCCGTCCCGTCCGCGCTCGCGCCGACGAACAGGGCGGGGGAGGCCAGACGCACGACGATGCGGTCCGGCGGGCTCACGTCCGCGCACCCCCCGGCGGAGCCGGGGGGTGCGGGCCGCCGGAACCCGCCCGCCCCCGCGGCCGGGGCCGGTGGGGCTCGAGCGCCGCCGCCAGCCCGGGGTCCAGGTACAGGTCCATCACCTCGACCGCGTCGAGCAGCGCGCCGGGTGTCCACTCCCGGGGGAGTCCGACGGGGCCGCCGGTCACACGGGCGCGGCGGGCGAGCTCGGGGCCGGGGTCGGCGCCCGACTCCAGCAGGGGCACGAGGGACGAGACCAGCCAGCTCCGCCGCCGGGCGTCCCCCTCCGCGAGCAGGCTGCCGGGGGCGGACGCCGACAGGTACCGGTCGAGGAAGCGGGCGAACCCGGTCCCGGTCAACGGCAGCCCGGTGCGGGGGACGGGCGCCAGGCGGGCGCCGTCGAGGCGGCGCAGGACCCGGTCGACGCCGTCGAACCGCGTCGTCCAGGCGACGGCGTGCTCGTCCGGCGCCCCGGGGTCGGCCTCGGCGAGCGCGACCCTGTGCTCCTTGGCCCTGCGGCACATCGCCTCGCACAGGTCGTAGCCCAGGGAGAGGGGCGCGCCGACCGGCTGGACCGCGATCCCCACCCCGACCGTGGGCACGAAGGTGGTGTGCCCGCCCCCGTCGGGACGGCGCACGGTCCGGCCCGCGCCCGCCGGTCCGCCGTGGGCCCCGGCGAGCGCGCGGTGCAGCGCCACCCGGGGGTCGCGGGGGTCGCCGATCCGCTCCGGGTCGGCGTCGAGCCAGTCGAGCGCGTAGCGGGCCAGGCTCAGGGCCAGGCGGGCGTCGCACAGGACGGTGAGGTCGTCCCCGGCGACCACGATGGGGCGCACCGGTATCCGGACGGGGCCGGGCGGGACGTGGTGGAGGGTGACGGGCCGGGCGGCGCCGGCGCCCGGGATGACGGGGGCCCGACCGGGCTCGGCCCGCACCGTGGCGGCCACCGCGCGCACCAGGACCCGGGCCAGTCCCTCGGTGAGGCCGGCGATGCGTCCGGACAGGAGGCGCTGGGCCATCGCCCCGGAACCGGGCACGCGGGGGTCCCCCGCGCGCTCGCGGTAGGAGCCCAGGATGATCCCGAGCCCGTTGACGTCGATGTGGACCACCGCGATCCTGCTGACCTCGCCGTGGTCGCGGCCGAGCCGGTCGACCTCCATCGGGAGCGCGAGCGCGGGCGCGCCGGTGGCGGTGGCGGCTCCGGTCAGCCAGTCCGCGCTGTGGGCGCGGTGCCAGCGGCGGCCGATCCCGCGGGCCCTGGCGACGTCAGCGGTCACCCGCTCGTGCACGTCGGGGTGGTCGTCCTGGGCCCGGCTGCTGTCCACCGTCTCGGCCGGGCCGCCGCTGACGGAGCAGACCGCGGTGATGCCGTACCCGTGGGCCGGTGTGTGCAGCGCCGACATGTGCCGTCTGGCCTCCCGCAGCCGCTGCGGGAGGACCGCCAGGGCCGCGTCGACCCCGGCGACGGGCGCGGGGGCCGCCGCGGCGCCCGGCCCGCCGTCCGCCGGCGCCCCCGGGCCCGCGGCCTCCGCCGCGCCGTAGGGGACGTGCGCGACCACGGGGGTCAGGTCGCCCGCGCGGTCGCGCAGCCGCCGCGTGTAGCGGGCCGTGAACCGGCGCGCGGCCGCGGCGTCCGGGAAGGCCGCCGTGAGCGCCCCTCCCGCGTCGCGCAGGACCACGCAGCCGGGGGGAACCAGGTCGGCGATGCCGTGCTCGGCGTCGGAGGTGTCGGTCAGCTCGGCGACGAGCGCCGCCCGTCCCACCGCGTCCAGGATGCGGCGCCCGCTGTACACGTAGGCCTGGATGCCGCGCAGGTCGACGCCGACCACCACACCGCTGGGCGGCGGCCCCCCGGCGTCCGGGGCGGCGCCGGGCGGGCTGTGCGGTGCGGGAACGGGGGTCACCGTGTCGGGTCTCCTCGTCGGCGGGTGCGGGGAAGGGCGCGGGGGGAGGGCACGGGCCGCGCGGGGCCGCCTCCCGGGGACTCCTCTCGGACGGTGCCCGCCTTCCGGCCGTGGGAGACCACGGATACCACCCGGGCCCGGGGGCCGCCCCTCCGGGGGCGGTCGACGCCGGGCCTCGGCCGCGTGGTGGGGACGGGCCCGGGGACCGCCCCTCCGGGGGCCGTCGACGCCGGGCCTCGGCCGCGTGGTGGGGACGGGCCCGGGGACCGCCCCTCCGGGGGCCGTCGGCCCGCCCGGGACCGGGGCTCTGTCCGAGAGAGCTGGGTGCACCGCCCTTCCCCGGCACGGAGGTCTCCCCATGGCACCGCACACGTCCGAGACGATCGCCCTGCGCGGCCGCGACCCGCACGCCCCTCCCGCGGACGCGCCCGAGCTCGTCCCCCGCGAGCTCGTGCCGCACCTGCGGGGGCTGGCCCGCGCGCTCCGGGACCGGGACACCGGGCGGACGGCGCCGGAGGGAGGGGCCCCGCACGCCTGAGTCGGCGCGGGGCCGGGCGGCGCCGCGGACCGTGCCGCTGCCCGGCCGGGCAGCGGCCCCGGCGCCTGCGGGAGCGGCCTCCGGCACACGCGACCGGCAGGGGCACGGGGGAAGGGGCGCCGGCGCACGCGAACGCCGGGGACACGGCGGGGAGGGGGCGCCGGCTCCCACCCCCGTCCACGGGGTGGGAGCCGGCGCGGCCGGACCTGGTCGGGCACCGGTCCCCGCCCGCCGTCCTCGGGCGGGAACCGGCGGTCTGGGGGTCAGTCGAACAGCGTGCCGCCGAACTCCTCGGCCTCGGCGACGGCGCGGACGTGGGCGTCCCCCACCCGCTGGGGGGTGCGCCGGGCCACCCGGTTCGGCATCCTGCGCGCGCGGGACACGGGCGCCTCCGCGAACGGCCGGCCGCAGGTGACCGTGTCCACGCGCACGGAGCCGAAGCCCTGGGCGGTGTACTTGCCGACACCGGCGAGTTCGAGGAGTTCGAGGAGCGTGGCGAAGGCGTCGGCGTGGCGCCGGTCGCCGCCGGCCATCTCCAGCCTGAAGCCGCCGTGCCAGCCCAGGACGGTGCGGTTCTCGGCGTGGTGGTGCTCCGCCAGCCGCACCTCCTCCCCGGGCAGGGGCGTGCGGCGCACCTGGGCCATGCCGCCCAGGACGAGTTCGAGCCAGTTCTCGGCGAGGGCGGGCGGCGCGAACCGCGCCACGGCGCCGACGGCCCCGCTGCCTCCGACGATCCCGCCGCCCGAGCGGTGCACGGCTCCGAAGAGCCGCCGCGGGCTGGGCCAGATGTGCGGTATGCGCTCGCCCGTGGCGTCGCGGGTGGTCATGACGACGGGCGTCCGGCTGCGCACCTCGGCGGCGCGCACCGCCGACGGGCCCCGCGGCTCGACGAGCATCTGGGCGTAGGTGCGCTCGTGCGTGCGCGTCACCGAGAGGGGCACCAGCAGGTGGTCGCCGATCCGCTGCGGGTCGCCGACCAGGTCCTCCGGGTCCAGGGAGGGCGGCACCTCGTCGTCGAGCCAGGTCAGGGTCCAGTGGTACAGGCGGTCGCCCAGGGGGCGAGGCCACCCGTTCATGGACCACCGCTTGGCCGCCGCGTGCTCCTCCGGGGGCTGCGGCCACCACCGGTTGAGGAGGCCGTGGCAGTCCTCGGGCCGGATCGGCCGCGCCGTGTCCGACAGGTCACGCAGGATCACGGTCCACCGTCTCGGCACGGGCACCACCCCTTCGCGTGGTCGTGACGGCGTCCGGTTCGCGCCGTCCTCGGTTCACCGAGGACTTCTCTCGGACAGTCGCGAGGCGGGCCCGCTCCCGGTCCCCGACCATCTCCACCAGGCGCAGCACGGTCCGCCAGTTGCGGCTCGTGACCGTCCCGTCGACGTGCCGGACCACGAGGTCCGGCAGTACGGCGGACCTGATCCCGTCCTCGTGCCAGGTGTAGACCTGGTCGCCCACCAGCGCCATGCGCTCCCCGGGGTGGCGGGAGGGGTCGATCCCGTTCAGCGCGTCCGCGTCCACCGCGCCGGCGCAGAAGAGGACGAGGAACCCGGAGGGGTCGGGGACGTCGAACGGGTTCGCCTCCACCGCGGCGCGCATCCCGGCCGCGGTCCGCACCACCGTGGGGACGTCGTGCCCGAGCACGTCCCTGATGCCGTTCCGCACCGTCTCGGCCACCTCCGCGGGATCGGTGTCCCCTCCCCCGAAGACGGCGTTCCCGCTCTGCGCGTAGGTGGCGACGCCGGTGTATCCGAGGTCCTCCAGCAGGGCGCGCAGGTCGGCCATGGCGATGCGGCGGTGGCCGCCGACGTTGATCCCGCGCAGCAGTGCGACGTACTCGGTCATGGTGTCCAGCCTGCCGCCGCCGGTGCGCCGCCGCAAGCGCGGTCCCGTCCGCCTCCCGTGGTCCGGGGAGGGCGAACCGCGCGCCGCCCCGGCGGACCGGCCGGCGCCTCCCGTGCCCCGGCGGGCGCTCCGGGTGCGTACGCTGGCAGGCGTACGCGACGCGCCCCGCCGACCGCCCACGACACCGGAGACGCCGTGCCCCGCCTGAGCCACACCTTCGACATCACCGCAGTGGACCGGGAGGTGGTCGGGCGGATCGTCTCCGCCCTGCACGAGGTCGCCCGGGGCTGCCGGTTCGACGGCCGGGGATGGCTGCTCCCCCCCGACCCGGAGTCGTGGGAGCGCCTGGTGGCGCGGGCGGACGAGCTGGGGCTGGTCGACCGGGAGTCGGCCGAGGAGCTGCGCGAGGAGCGGCGCGACGCCGCCGCGCGGTTGCGCGAGGGCTCCCCCCGGACGGAGGCGGAGGCCGACGAACTGGAGGTGACCGCCGCGGAGCTCGCCCTCCAGCTGCAGACCGGGCGGCACCTCGCGCCCCGGAGCCACTACCTCGTGGCCGAGCTCTCCCCCGAGGGCGTGCCCGTCGAACCCGCCGACGACGAGGAGAAGGGGTGGAGCGGTACCGGGCTGACCGTCACCGCCTGGGACGAGACGGGCACCTCCTCCGTGGACTTCAGCATGCCCGACGCGGTCGGCGGAACCGAACCGCCGGTCACCTGGGGGACCGTCACCCACGACGCGCCCGCGGGCCTGCTGACCTGGGCCGCCGAGGTGAAGCTGCCGGGGAGGGGCGCCTGGCTGCGGTCCGCGTCGGGAGAGTTCCGGTTCTCCACCGGTGACTGGTACTCGGCGGTCTCCGGCCGGGGCGGCGGCCGTCCGGCCCGCCTGCGCGCACGCCACGCCGTCGCCGAGGTCGACGCCTGGCTGGCGCCGACCGCCGGGGCGGACGGCCGCTGGTCGGTGGAGGCGGTGCTGGACGTGCGCGGCAAGGGGGTCTTCCGCCCGGTGGTGTCGGCGGCCGTGTGGGCGGCCGTCTCCTCGTTCCGACGGGCGGAAAGGCGCGCCGCCAGGCTGGGGACGGGCGAGCCGACCACCCGGCAGCGGCTCGACCGGACGGCCCTCGCCTGGGACCGGATCGCGCGCAACGCGCCCCGCCTGCCGGAGCTGCTGCACGACCTGGCCGCGGCCCTGGCCACCGCGGGCCCCCGGGGAGGCTCCCGCTGACCCGCGGGCCGCTCAGCCCTGGTCGGCGCCCCAGCCGGTCAGGGAGCGCACGCGGAGTTCGGTGAACCTGGCGGTGTTGCGTTCGGCCGAGAGCAGGCTGCCCACAATCGCGCACGCGAAGCCGATCGGCACCGCGACCAGGGCCGGGTTCTCCATGGGGAAGACCTGGACGTCGATCCCCGCGGGCAGCACGGAGAGGTTCTCGCCGGTCACCGGGTCGGTCCTGCCGGACATGACCGGGGACAGGAGCATGAGCAGCAGTGTGGCCGACAGTCCGCCGTAGACCCCCCACTCCACGCCCCGGGTGTTGAAGCGCCGCCAGAACAGGGTGAGCACGATGACCGGGAGGTTGGCGGCGGCCGCGATCGCGAAGGCCAGCCCCACCAGGAAGGCCACGTTCTGGTCCTGGGCCTGGACGGCGAGCACGATGGCGACCCCGCCGACCAGGCAGGCGGAGAGGCGCGCCACCCCCACCTCCTGCGTCTCCTTGGGCCTCCCCCACATGAGGACGTGGCCGAACAGGTCGTGCGCGATGGAGGACGAGGAGGCGAGGGTGAGGCTCGCGATGACGGCGAGGATGGTGGCCAGCGCCACGGCGGAGATCAGGGCGAGGAGCACGGCGGCGCCGACGGGGCCCGCGGTCAGCCGTCCCACCTCCTCGGCGAGCATCGGCACGGCGGTGTTGCCGGACGGGTCGAGGGCGAGGATGCGGTCGGTGCCCACGAGGGCGGCGGCGCCGAACCCCAGCGCGAGCGTCATGAGGTAGAAGACGCCGACCATGACGATGGTGCGGTGCACGGAGGCCCGCGCGGAGCGGCCGTCGGGGACGGTGTAGAAGCGGATGAGGATGTGCGGCAGCGCGACGGTGCCGAGCACCAGCGCGAGTCCGAGGCTGATCAGGTCGAGTTTGTTGAACAGGGTCCGGGCCGGGTCGCCCGGCACCTCCACCCCGAGGCGCAGACCGGGTTCGAGGAACGCCTGCCCGTGCCCGCTGGCCTCGGCCGCCCCGCCGAGAAGGGCGCGCGGGTCGAAGGAGAACAGGGCGAGCACGAGGGCCGTGAGCAGGCCGGTGGCGCCCAGCAGGGCGACCGCCTTGATGATCTGGAGCCAGGTGGCGGCCTTCATCCCCCCGTACACGACGTAGGCGATCATGAGCACTCCGACGAGCACGATCGCCCCGGTGCGCGCCTGCCCGGCGTCCATCCCCAGGAAGGTCCCGCCGTCGTGCAGTCCGAGCAGGACGGCGACCAGGGCCCCCGCGCCGACCATCTGGGCGACGAGGTAGAACACGCACACGGTGACGGTGGAGACGGCGCAGGCCAGGCGCACCCGCATCCGGCGCATGCGGAAGGCGGGCAGGTCGGCCATGGTGAAGCGGCCGGTGTTGCGCATCAGCTGGGCCATGGGCAGCACCAGGAGCCAGGCCACCAGGAAGCCGATGGAGTACAGGAACCCGTCGTAGCCCTGGAGGGCGATCATCCCGGCGATGCCCAGGAAGGACGCGGCCGACAGGTAGTCGCCGGTCAGGGCCAGCCCGTTCTGCGTGCTGGAGAACCCGCGCCCGCCCGCGTAGAAGTCGACCGCGCCCCGGGTGGTGCGCCTGGCGCGGACGGCGACGGCGAGGGTGACCAGGACGAAGAGGGCGCACAGGCCGATCGTCCACGCGTGGGCGATGCCGAACTGGCCCTCCAGCACGCCCCCCGGCACGACCGCGGCGCCGTCGGCGAGGGCCTGTGCGCGGACGGCGCCGTCCCCCGTGACGGCGCCGACCGCGGCTCCCGCGGAGGGGTCGGCCGCGGCGGGCATCAGCGCACCGCCGCGGCGTCGGCGCGGGCCCGGTCGCGGATCTCCTGCGCCAGCGGGTCGAGGGAGCGGTCGGAGAAACGGCTGAACGCCCAGGCGAGCACGAACGTGAGAAGGAACTGACCGATTCCCATGACCAGTGCCACGTTGACCGAATCCACGATCTCGATGCTCATGAAATCGCGCGCGTACGCGGACAGGAGCAGATAGGACAGGTAACCGAGAAGGAATGACGACACCAGCAGGACCGCCTGGAGCGTGAATCCCCTTCGGAGTTTCACGAAGCCCGGATCGACCGACATGCGCTCGCACGCGTGCGCCGCTTCCGCGCGCGCACGGCGCCGGTCCGCCTCCGACCTGCCCTCACGGTCGCCGAAGTCCTCCCCCCGGTCCCCGACACGTCCCCGGTACGCGCCCTCCATGTACTCGACCACGACGCTCCCCCCGTTCCTCGACCGCGCCCGCTCCCCGCGGGACCCGCCATTCGCCGGTGCGCACTGCGCGTGCTCCCCCCACCGGTTTTCCGGGACGGCTCCGCCCGCTGGGCGGCCCGCTCCGGATCGGCAACACACTAGCCACGCGCACCACTCCGCGTTCACCGAATTCGCACATCCACTTCCCGGAATTCCGGCGCGCCGACACGAGAAATCGGACGAAGAAGAGAGAAGTCGATCACCCGGCCCCATATCGCCCCGGCGCCATTTCCCGGGTCGCGGCGGCGGCGCCCGGACCGCCCCCGGCCCCGCGCGACCGGGATCACAGCCCCTCCCGCACCACGCGGACCCGCTGGTCACCGGGGGCACTCGCACCACACGTTGGCGCATATGTCGCCGGTCTTCGCTAGGCTTCGGGGCGACCCCGAACCCATGACGGAACCCCGGCGTTCAGCCGGTTTCCGCGTTCGTACAGGTGTATGATTAAGGGGTCCGCACATTCACGCGATACCGAAGGGAAATCCCCGCCGTGGTCACCGAGGTCTTCACGCGCAAGTACTGCGATCCCCACGCCGTCCGCGAGGAGAAGGTCGAGGCGAGTGAGGTCATCCAGTTCGCCTGGGACGGCGCCGTCCGTGAGGTCGACGCCTGCGGCGAGTGCTTCAAGGAGCACGAAGCCCGCCTGGAGCCCCTCGTCGACTACTCGCGTCCGGTGAAGAAGCGCCGCGTCACCAAGAAGTCCTCCCCCGCCTCCACCGAGGATTCCGGGAACGGCGACGACGCCGCGGACAGCGACAGCGAGTAGCAGCAGGAGACCTCCGGGGAACGGTCCTCCCGTGCCCCAGGAGACACCTCATCGCGTCAACCGCGAGCGGGGGCGGCGACACCCCCGGTGGTCGCCGCCCCCGCGTCCTCGCGGCCCCGCGGACACGCGTCCCGCCGCGGGCCGCGCGCGGCCGGCGCCCGCCGGACCGCTCAGCCCTGCCCCATCAGCCGGGCGAGCCTGCCGCCGTGCCGCGCGGCCCCGCCCGGTCCCCCCTGCAGCGCCTCGGCGACCGGGACCCTGGCCTGCACGTACGGGCCGCCCTCCCCATGGCCCCGCACGGAGGCGCCCAGGCGCCGCATGATCCGCATCATCCCCGCGTTGGCCAGCGCGGTCTCCGCCCGCACCTCGGCCAGGCCCCAGTCCGCGGCGATCACGGTCAGCTCGCGGGCCAGGGCGGTGCCCACCCCGCGCCCCTGCCAGGCGTCCTCCACCAGGAAGGCGATCTCGCCGACCCCCGGGTCGAGGGTGTACATCAGGTGGCCCAGGGCCACCGGGTCCTTCCCGCCCCGGGGGCGCACCGCCAGGGTGAGCCCGCGCCCGGGGTCGCAGAACACCCTCAGCATGTACGGGCTCAGCTCCGCCATCCCCGCGAAGTAGCGGCTGCGCACGGTCTCCGCCGAGCAGCGCCGGTGGAGGCCGCTCAGCGCGGGCGCGTCGGCCTCGCGCACCTGGCGCAGGGACAGCTCCTCGCCCCCGGCGGTACGGACGGTCCGGTCGGTGGGCACCGGCCCGGTCGAGGGCATCACCGAGCGCACCAGCGCCTCGGCCCGGCTCGACTCCGTCCAGGTGAAGGCGTGCGACCGCCGCCGGACGAGGACGCCGCGGAGCGGTCCGACGGGCACCAGCATGGCGGTGCCCGCCGGATCGGCGGCCTCCTCGACACGGGTCAGGTTGGTCCAGTGGGCCCCGTCCGCCGACAGGAGTTCGGCCAGGGCGTCGGGGAGCCGGTTGGGGTGCGACCGCAGCCTCGCGGTGAGCAGCAGCGCCCGGGTGACGTCGTCCCCGACCTCGCGCCTCTGGGCGGGGACGGCCGTGACCGTGCCGGTGGGGCAGTGCTCGCCGAGCGCCCGGACGGCGACGGCGTGGTCGCCGGGGATGTCGACGACGAACTCGTCGACCACCCCGGACACGTCCGTGTGGATGGAGAGTCCGACGATGTCCCCGCCGCATCGCGCGAGGGCGCCGACGACCCCGGCGAGCCCGCCCGGCCGGTCCTCGACAGCCGTCCTGATCCGCCAAAGGCTCACTGCGGCCCTCCCTGGGAGAAGGTGCACCCGCCGCCCCGGAACGACGCTGTTCCGCGGCGGCGGGACGCGCACCGACGTGGAACCAGGGTGGGCGGCCCAGGTTTCGCGGACGTTAGCCGCCCGTTGAGTTCGGACGGCTTTTCACGGGCCCCGGACCTCCCCGCGTCATACTCCGTCGTCCGGCCGGGCGGCCCCGGGTCAGGGCCGTCCGGCGACCAGCTCCCCGTCCTTCCAGACCGCCGCGACCTGCGGGACCCCGGGGCGGTAGGCCAGGTGGACGTGGTCGGGCGCGTCGAGCAGGGTGAGGTCGGCGCGCGCGCCCGGGGCGAGGTGGCCGACGTCGGTGCGGCGCAGGGCCCGCGCACCGCCCGCCGTCGCGGCCCACACCGCCTCGTCCGGGGTCATGCCCATGTCGCGGACCGCGACGGCGATGCAGAAGGCCAGGCTGGAGGTGAAGCAGGAGCCGGGGTTGCAGTCGCTGGCCAGGGCGACGACCGCCCCCGCGTCGATGAGGGCGCGTGCGTCCGGGTAGGGCTGGCGGGTGGAGAAGTCCACGCCCGGGAGCAGGGTGGCGACCGTGGGCTCGGGGCGTCCGCCGGCCTCGGCCAGGGCCTCCACGTCGGCGGAGGACAGGTGGGTGCAGTGGTCCACGGAGGCGGCGCCGAGTTCGACGGCCAGGCGCACGCCCGGCCCCTCGCCCAGCTGGTTGCCGTGCACCCTGGGCAGCAGGCCGCGCTCCCTCCCGGCGGTGAGGACGCGGCGGGAGGCGGCCTCGTCGAAGGCGCCGCGCTCGCAGAAGACGTCGACCCACCTCGCGTGGGGCGCGCAGGCGTCCATCAT
The DNA here is from genome assembly GCF_040613895.1 of Nocardiopsis sp. NPDC006198. Classification (NCBI taxonomy): domain Bacteria; kingdom Bacillati; phylum Actinomycetota; class Actinomycetes; order Streptosporangiales; family Nocardiopsidaceae; genus Nocardiopsis; species Nocardiopsis sp. NPDC006198. Next base: position 15,710 of record NZ_JBEXSY010000039.1, read on the forward strand.
GGGGCCGGTGACCAGGTCCAGGTAGCCCTCGGGGTCGTCGGCGTACTCGGGGGCGACCACGTGCGCGCCGAGGAAGGTCACCTCGTCGGTGACCCGGGCGGCGACGGCCAGGCAGCGCTCCTCGTCGCGCGTGGTGAGCCCGTAGCCGGACTTGACCTCCAGGGTGGTCGTGCCCTGGGCTCGGGCCTCGCCCACGAGGCGCCGCGCCCCCGCGAGCAGGTCGGCGTCGGAGGCCTCGCGGGTGGCGGCGACGGTGGTGCGGATGCCGCCCGCCGAGTACGGCTGCCCGCTCATGCGCGCGGCGAACTCGCGGCTGCGGTTCCCCGCGAACACGATGTGGGAGTGGCTGTCCACGAACCCCGGGAGGACGCAGCGCCCGGCCGCGTCGACCCTCGCGTCGGCGTCCGGCGCCTGGGAGCGCGGGCCCGCCCAGGCCACCCTGCCGCCCTGCACCACCAGGGCGGCGTCCCGGATCTCGCCCACGGCGCCACGGCCCCGGGAGGGGTCGTTGGTGACCAGGGTGGCGATGTCGTCGATGAGGATGCTCTCGGGCACGTCGGCCATCAGTGGATCTCCTTGATCACCGTGTCGAGTTCGTGCGCGGTGTCGGGCACGAGCGTGTGGACGCCGTCGCGGACGGTCCAGCGGCCGTCGGCCATCACGTGGCGCACGTCGGCCGCGGAGGCCGCGAAGACGACGGCGTCGGCGGCGCGCGCGGGGTCGGCCCCGGCCAGCCGGACGCCGTCCAGGGGGATGTTGACCAGGTCGGCGCGCGCCCCGGCCCGCAGCGCGCCCGCGTCCTCCCAGCCGAGGGAGGCGTGCCCGTGGGCGGTGGCGGCGCGCAGGAGCGCGCCGGTTCCCAGGGTGCCGCGCCTGTGGGTGCGCAGGCGCTCGTGGAGCTCGACCGCCCGGGCCTCCTCGAACAGGTCGAGCTGGGCGTGCTGGTCCGTGCCCAGGGTGATCGGGGCGGGCAGCAGGTCGCCGGTGCGGGGCAGGCCGTCGGCCAGGTCCCGCTCGGTGGTGGGGCACAGGCACACGGTGGCGCCGGAGAGCCGGACGGCGCCGACGTCGTCGTCGGTGAGGTGGGTGGCGTGCACGAGGCTGGTGCGCGGCGTGAGCGCGCCCGCGTCGTCGAGCACCCGTGCCGGGGTGCGGCCGTAGGCGGCCAGGCAGGCCGCGTTCTCGGCCGGCTGTTCGGAGAGGTGGGCGTGCAGGGGCGCGTCGCGGTCGGCGGCGTAGGCGACGACGTCGGGCAGCTGCGCGGCGGGGACGGCCCGTACCGAGTGGACGGCGGCGCCCGCCAGCGCGTGGTCCCCCACGGGGGCGAACCCGGCCGCCCGGTCGGCCCACCGTGCGGCGTCGCCGTCGCCGAAGCGCCGCTGGGCCCCCTCCAGCGGCCGGTGCGCTCCGCCGGGGTCCAGGCCGCCGGACAGGTAGCACACGTCCAGCAGGGTGATGCGGAGCCCGGCCTCGGCCGCCGCCCGCACCAGGGCCGCGCCCATGGCGTTGGGGTCGGCGTAGCGGGTCCCGCCGGGGGCGTGGTGGAGGTAGTGGAACTCGCCCACGCAGGTGACGCCCGCCAGGGCCATCTCCGCGTAGGCGGCCCTGGCCAGCCGCAGGTAGTTGTCCGGGTCGAGCCGGTCCGCGACGCGGTACATGGCCTCGCGCCAGGTCCAGAACGACCCGCCGCCGGTGTGGGTGCGTCCGCGCAGGGCCCGGTGGAAGGCGTGCGAGTGCGCGTTGGCCAGGCCCGGCAGGGTGAGGCCGGTGAGGGTCTCGGCCCCGGCGGGCGCGACGGCTCCCGGGCTCACTGCGGTGATGCGGCCCCCGGCGGTCTCGACGAGCACGCCGTACTCGGGGCTCCCGTCCCCGGCGCCGGTCCAGGCCCACTCGCACCACACGCGGCGCGGCGCGGGCCCGCCCCCGGCCGCGGGGGCCCGGGCCCCCGCGGTCCGGCCCCCCGGCATGTCCGGAGCGGTTCCGGCGGCGCCCCCCGCTCGCGGCGGCCCGCCCGGGGCCGCCCCCGGAGCGCCGGTCACCGGGCGCCGCCCCGGCGGACGGGGCGGGCGAGGAGGTCCTGGAGGACGTCGGCCAGGGCGAGCACCCCGGCGTGGCAGTCCTCGGGACGGGCGTACTCCTGCGGGGAGTGGGACACCCCGGTCGGGTTGCGCACGTACAGCATGGCGGTGGGCACGTGGGCGGCGAGCACGCCCGCGTCGTGTCCGGCGCCCGTGGGCAGCAGCGGCACGCGCGGGTCCGGGGCCCCCGCCCCGACCACGGCGGCCAGGCGGTCGCGGAGGCCGTGCGAGAACTCCACCAGGGGTGTGAGGGACTCGGCGTCCATCGCGTAGCCCACGCCGTGGTCTCGTGCGGCGCCCGCCGCGGCCTCGCGGACCCCGTCGACGACCGCCTCCAGGGACGCGGCGTCGGCGGCGCGGGCGTCCAGCCAGGCGCTGACCCGGGACGGGACGGCGTTGGTGCCGTTGGGGTCGATCAGGGCCCTGGCGACCGTGGCGCGGGCGCCGTGCCGCTCCGCCTGGGCGCGCGCGGCCAGGATCGCGTGCGCGAAGGGCAGCATGGGGTCGCTGCGGTCGTCGAGCCGGGTGGTCCCGGCGTGGTCGGCGCGTCCGGTGAAGTCCATCCGCCAGCGGCCGTGCGGCCAGATCGAGGAGGCCACGCCCACCGGGTGCGCGGTGTCCTCCAGTGCGCGTCCCTGCTCCACGTGCAGCTCCACGAACACGTCCAGGTCGGCGAGGGCCCCGGGGTCGGCGCCCATTGCCGCCGGGTCGTGCCCGGCGGCCTCCATCGCCTGCCCCCAGGTGACCCCGGAGGCGTCGGTGAGTCCGCGCGCGCGTTCGGGGGAGACCTCTCCCGCGCTCAGCCTGCTGCCCAGGCACGGGACGCCGAACCGGCCGCCCTCCTCCTCCGCGAACACCGTGACGGCGAGCGGACGGGCGGGCGCGACCCCGCGCCCGCGCAGCTCGTCCACGGCGGCCAGGGCCGAGGCGACACCGAGCGGACCGTCGAAGGCCCCTCCGTCGGGTACCGAGTCCAGGTGGGACCCGGTGGCCACCGCCCCCGGTCCGGGGGCGCCCCACCAGGCCCACAGGTTGCCGTTGCGGTCGGCGCGCACGTCGAGCCCGCGCGCGGTCGCGGCCTCCGTGAACCAGGCGCGGGCTTCGGTGTCGGCGCCCGCCCAGGTGTAGCGGCGGTAGCCGCCGCTCCCGGCGTCGCGTCCCACGGGCTCCAGGTCGGCCCACAGGCGGTCGAAGCTCACTCGCCCTCCTTCATGGGGACGCGGACGCCGTGCGCCTCGGCGACGCGCTCGGCCTCGGGGTACCCGGCGTCCACGTGGCGGATGACGCCCGTGGCGGGGTCGTTGGTGAGCACCCGCTCCAGCTTGGCGGCGGCCAGGTCCGTGCCGTCCGCGACGCTGACCTGGCCGGCGTGGAGGGAGCGGCCCATGCCCACGCCGCCGCCGTGGTGGACGGACACCCAGGAGGCGCCGGAGGAGGTGTTGACGAGCGCGTTGAGCAGCGGCCAGTCGGCGATGGCGTCGGAGCCGTCCCTCATGCCCTCGGTCTCGCGGTAGGGGGAGGCCACGGAGCCCGTGTCCAGGTGGTCGCGGCCGATGGCCAGCGGCGCCGAGATCTCGCCGGAGGCGACCAGTTCGTTGAACCTCAGCCCGGCCGCGGCGCGCTCGCCCTGGCCCAGCCAGCAGATGCGGGCGGGGAGCCCCTGGAACGCCACCCGCTCCCCCGCCAGGCGGATCCACCGGGCCAGGTGCTCGTTCTCGGGGAACAGGTCGAGGACGGCGCGGTCGGTGCGCGCGATGTCGGCGGGGTCCCCGGACAGCGCGGCCCAGCGGAACGGCCCGCGGCCCTCGCAGAAGAGCGGGCGGATGTAGGCCGGCACGAACCCGGGGAAGTCGAACGCCCGGGTGAACCCGCCCTCGCGCGCCTCGTCGCGGATGGAGTTGCCGTAGTCGAACACCTCGGCGCCCGCGTCGAGGAAGCCGACCATGGCCTCCACGTGCGCCGCCATGGACTCGCGCGCCCGGAGGGTGAACTCCTCGGGCTCGGCCCGGGCCAGGTCCTTCCAGTCCTCGACGGAGACGCCCGCGGGCAGGTAGGCGAGCGGGTCGTGGGCCGAGGTCTGGTCGGTGACGACGTCGACCGGGGCGCCGCGGCGCAGGAGTTCGGGGAACACCTCGGCTGCGTTGCCGAGCACGCCGATCGACAGGGGCCGACGCTCGTCCCGCGCCTTCACGGCGAGGTCGAGGGCGTGGTCGAGGCCGTCGGCGCGCACGTCGAGGTAGCGGTGCTCGATGCGGCGGTCGATGCGGCTGCCGTCGCACTCGACCACGACGGCCACGCCGTCGTTCATGGTGACGGCGAGCGGCTGCGCTCCCCCCATGCCGCCGAGGCCCGCGGTGAGGGTGATGGTCCCGGCGAGCGTTCCGCCGAACCTCTTGGCGGCGACGGCGGCGAAGGTCTCGTAGGTGCCCTGGAGGATGCCCTGGGTACCGATGTAGATCCACGACCCGGCGGTCATCTGCCCGTACATGGTGAGGCCCCGGGCCTCCAGGCGGCGGAACTCGGGCCAGTTCGCCCAGTCCCCCACGAGGTTGCTGTTGGCGATCAGCACGCGCGGGGCCCACTCGTGGGTGCGCATGATGCCGACCGGCCGACCGGACTGCACGAGCAGCGTCTCGTCCCCCTCCAGGTCGCGCAGGGAGGCGGTGATGCGGTCGAAGCTGCGCCAGTCCCGCGCCGCCTTGCCGGTACCGCCGTAGACCACCAGCTCCTCGGGGTGCTCGGCGACCTCGGGGTCGAGGTTGTTGTGGAACATGCGCAGGGCGGCCTCCTGCGGCCAGCCCTTGGCGGACAGTGCGGTGCCGCGCGCGGCTCGGACGGTACGCGGGGTGCTCATGCGGGGCTCCTCGTTCGTGGTGGGCCGGCGCGGCCCGGTGCCGGGCCGCGCCGGGGTCAGGCGAGCGCGGTGACGGTCTCGGCCGCCCCGACCACGGATCCGTCGGCGACCATGGCCGCGACGGCGGCGATCTCGGGGGCCAGGTGGCGGTCGGGGCCGGGGCCGTCGACCCTCTCCCTGACGGCGCGCAGGACGGCGCCGGTGGCCGGGCCGGGCCGCAGCGGCGACCGCAGGTCCAGGGCGCGGGCGGCGGTGAGCAGTTCCACCGCGAGCACGCTGGTCAGGCCGTCCACGGCGCGGCGCAGTTTGCGGGCGGCCGACCAGCCCATGGACACGTGGTCCTCCTGCATGGCCGAGCTGGGGATGGAGTCGACGCTGGCGGGGACGGCCAGGCGCTTCAGTTCGGAGACGATGGCGGCCTGCGTGTACTGGGCGATCATGTGCCCGGAGTCCACGCCGGGGTCGTCGGCGAGGAAGGCGGGCAGCCCGTGGGAGCGGGACACGTCGAGCATGCGGTCGGTGCGGCGCTCCGCGATGGACGCGGTGTCGGCGACCGCGATGGCGAGGAAGTCGAGGACGTAGGCGACGGGCGCCCCGTGGAAGTTGCCGTTGGACTCGATCCGCCCGTCGTCGAGCACGACCGGGTTGTCGATGACGCTGTCGAGTTCGCGCCCGGCCACGAGGAGGGCGTGGGCGAGGGTGTCGCGCGCCGCTCCCGCGACCTGGGGGGCGCAGCGCAGGGAGTAGGCGTCCTGGACGCGGTTGCAGTCGGGACCGCGGTGGGAGGCGACGATCGGGGAGTCGGCCAGCAGGGCGCGCAGGTTGGCGGCGGAGGCGGCCTGCCCCGGGTGCGGGCGCAGCCGCTGGAGCTCGTCGGCGAACACCCTGTCGGTGCCCAGCAGCGCCTCGACGCTCATCGCGGCGGTGATGTCGGCGACCTTGAGCAACCGCTCCAGGTCCGTGCAGGCCAGCACGAGCATGCCGAGCATGCCGTCGGTGCCGTTGATGAGGGCCAGGCCCTCCTTGGCGCCCAGCTCCACCGGGCGGATCCCGGCCTCGCGCAGCGCGATGGAGGCGGGCTTGGCCTCACCGGCCGCGTCGCGCACGTCGCCCTCGCCCATGAGCGCGAGCGCCACGTGCGACAGCGGCGCCAGGTCGCCGGAGCAGCCGAGGCTGCCGTACTCGTGGACGACAGGCGTGATCCCGGCGTTGAGCAGGGCGGCGAGGGTCTCGACGGTGGCGGCCTCGACGCCGGTGCTGCCGGAGGCCAGGGTGCGCAGGCGCAGGAGCATGAGGGCGCGTGTGACCTCGCGCTCGACCTCGGGCCCGGTGCCCGCCGCGTGCGAGCGGATGAGCGAGCGCTGGAGCCGGGCGCGCAGGTCGGGGGCGATGTGGCGGGTGGCGAGCGCGCCGAAGCCCGTGCTGACCCCGTAGGCGGGGACCTTGCCCCGGGCGAGGGCCTCGACCCGTTCCCGGCCGTGCCGGACGGCCTTGCGGGACTCCTCGGAGAGGGTGACGCGGGCGCCGTGGCGCGCGACGTCGAGGACCTGGGCCGGGGTGAGCGGGGCGCCGCCGACGACGACGGGAGGAACTGCTGTGGACATGCCCCCATTGGACCGCCCGGACGGCCCCGGGTGAAGCGCTGACACGGCGGTTCCGTCTGACATCTCAGACGCACGGGCGCGGGCGCCCTCCGCCGACCGCGGCCGGGGCGGACGGGCGCGGTTCCGGGGCGTCCGGTCCTCAGCCGGGCGGCGCCCCCGCGGTCCGGCCCGACTCGGCCCGGCCCCGTGCGGCCCGGGCCCGCACGTCCAGGACCCGGCTGAGCAGGGCGGCCGCGTGGAGCATGGCCGCGCCCCGCGCGGTCAGCCTGCCCTGCCAGTCCTCCAGGGCGCCGGCCAGGGTGTCGGCGCCCCCTGCCGTCCGGATCCGCTCGACCACCGCGGCGATGTGCCCCAGGGGGTGGCCCCCGCGCCGGAGGAGGTGGGCCAGCTCTGCGTCGCGGACGTCGTGCGGGCCGAACACGCGGTATCCGGTGGAGGGGTCCCGCCCGGGGGCGAGGATGCCGGCGGCCTCCCAGTTGCGCAGGGTCGCCGGGGTGACGCCCAGGCGGCGCGCGAGCGCGCCGACGGTGCGGGTCCCGGTGTCCGCCGGCGGCTCGGGAGCGACATCGGCCCGCCCCGTCAGGTGTCCGACCGCCTCCCGCACCGCGGCGAGGGTCTCCCGGTCGCGGAGCAGCTGGAGGTGGCCCCGGTCGATGGCCTCCAGGGCGTCCTCGGTCCGGCCGCCGTGGAGCGCCCGCATGATCCTGCCCGCGGACGGGTACCCGTGGGCCGGGACCAGGGCGAGGTAGGCGCGGAGGGCCGCCGCGTGCGCCTCGGTGTAGATCCGGTAGCCGCTGGGGGTCCGCTCGGCGGGCGGCAGGAACCCGTCCCGCTCGTAGTTGCGTACCGCCTGGGTCGAGATACCGTGCTCGTGCGCGAGGTCGGATGGTCGCATCGTGTTCCCTGGTTGGAGACTTTTCCGGAGGCCTGTTCGGCGGAGTCGGCCGAGGCCTCAACGGTTCTTTCAAGGATAGGGCGAAGGCGCCGGGACCGGGCGCAGGGGTTTCCCCTCCGTGTCCCGCACCTCCGGCGGAGAACCGGGACGGCCGGTACGCCGTCCGCGGCCGCCGTCCGCGCCCGGCCGGCGGTACCCGGGTCCGCGCCGCCCGGGGTGGATCGGGGGCGGGCGGGCCGGGGCCGTTCGGCCCCTGCCGGGGACGGCGGGGCGTGGGACAATCGACGCATGAGCCTCGTTCCGGCCGCGACACGGGCCCTGCGGCTGCTCCGGTTCCTGGCGGCGCGCCCCGGTCCGGTGTCCGCCTCGGCCATCGCCGCCGGGCTCGGCCTCCCCCGCTCCAGCGTCTACCAGCTGCTGGAGGCCATGGCGGAGGAGGGGTTCGTGACCCACCTTCCGGAGGAGCGCCGCTGGGGCCTCGGCGTGGCGGCGTTCGAGATCGGCTCCGCCTATCTGCGCCACGACGGCGTGGAACGGCTGGCCCGCCCCCTGCTGCACCAGCTCACCGAGAGCACCGGCGCGACCGCCCACCTGGGCGTGCTGCACGGGGCCGACACCCTGTACCTGCTCAAGGAGCAGCCGCCGCACGCCGCGCCGCTGATCACCGGGGTGGGGGTGCGCCTGCCCGCGCACCTGACCGCGTCGGGGCGGGCGATGCTGGCGCGCCTGCCCCGCGCCCAGGTGCGTGCCCTGTACCCCGACGCGGCGGCGTTCACCGACCGCACCGGGCGCGGGCCGACCACCCCCGGGGAGCTGCGGCGGCTCCTGGAGGAGGAGCGGCGCCAGGGCTGGTCCATCGAGGACGGCCAGGTCACCGAGGGGTTCGTGTCGGTGGCGGCGGCGGCCTCGGACCACAACGGCCACCCCGCCGCGGCGATCAGCCTGACGGTCCCGAGCGCGCGACCGGTGACCCCGCAGGCGCTCGCCGGGAGGGCGCGCGACGCCGCCGCGGAGCTGACCCGGCGGCTGGACGGGCGCGCCTCACCGTAGCGGCGGTGTCCGCTCCACGACCGAGGGCAGCGGCGCGGTGCGCTCCACCATCCGCAGGATCCTCTCCTTGTGCTCCTTGGGCACCTGCACGTAGAACTGCGTGGGCGCGTCCACCGGGTCCAGCCCGAGGCTCTCGGCGGTCTCCGCCCAGCTCGGCAGTTCGGTCCCGGTGCGGTGGGTGTCGAGCACGAACTCGATGAAGTACGTCAGCCGGCGCCCGCCCGTGTGCACCTCGCGGACGCGGCGGATCTCGGGCCACGCGATGAACGTCCCCTCTCCCGGGAACCACCACTTGCGCTCCTGGAGGACCGTGACGCCGTCGCTGTCGGCGCTGATGCCCTGGCGGGTGATGCGCTGGGGCAGTCCCCGCACCAGGAGGAGGTTGCTCCCCGGCCCGACGAAGAGCATGGTCAGGCCCGCCACCGCCCACAGCGAGACCGATCCGACGGTGGACTCCTCGCGCAGCACGTGCCAGACCATGGAGCCCAGGACGACCAGGAAGCCCAGGGTGAGGGCGCCCGAGAAGTACGCGGCGGTCATCCACATCCGCGTGTTGGGGCCGCGCAGGCTGACGTACCGGCGCAGGTGCGAGACACCGCCGGGGGGCTGGGTCAGGTCCGAGGGGATGCCCCGCACCGCAGGGGGCACGTCCGCGTTTTCGGGGGAGGCCATACCCCCCATTCTTCCAACTCTTTCGGGTGCTCCGTGCGGCGGAACCCCCTGGAACGGGCCCGGCGGTGGCCGCGCCCGGCCAATCCCGCCAAAGTCCGGGCGGCCGGGGCGGCAGCCCACTAGAGTCCGGTCCATGAGGCCCAACGCGAACGAGTACGAGACCGAGCTGCGGCTCAACGGCGAGGTCATCGTCCTCGACGGCATGCCCTACCAGGGCCGCACCGTGCTTCCGGAGGGGCCGGAGCAGTTCGCTCCCCTGGAGCGCTGGGCCAAGGGGGTGGCCGAGACCCTGGGAGAGCCGGTGACCTGGCGTGCCGTGGAGAAGGGCGAGCTCGCCGGACGCGGAACCGTGCAGCCCGGTCCCGGGGCTCAGAACCGCCGGGCGCTCTGAGCCCCGCACTTGGCGCACTGGAACTTGCGGTCGTCGCCGAGAATCCAGTCGTGGTCCCCACCGGTAGGACACGCTGACATCGACACCATCTCCTCAAGGGGCTTCGGGGGTGTGCGTGGCGATCACCCTATGTCCCACCAGCCACATCAGTCCCGAGAATGAGAGAGTTGTTCCCTTCTTCATGTCTAAGGAGGGTTTTCAGTCAACCTGGCCCGAATTTCGCCACTCTCCGATTTCAACCGCACACGCGCCGTGACGGCGGAGGCCTTCCGGGCGGGAAGGGCCGGCCACGAGCGCCGCGGCGGCCGCGAACGCGGGAAGGGGCCCGTCGCGACGGCGACGGACCCCTTCCGCGAGGTCTTGGGGACCCCGGCCTAGTTCTGTGCGGCGGCCCTCATGTGGGCCTCGACCGCGGCGCGGTCGGCACGCAGCTTGGCGAGGGCCTCGTTCAGGATGAGCTTGCCCTCCTCCTCGCTGCGGCGCTCCTTCACGTACGCCAGGTGGGTCTTGTAGGGCTCGGTGCGCGGCGGGGAGGGGGGGTTCGCCTTGTCCTTGCCCGCGGGGAAGCCGCAGCGCGGGCAGTCCCACTCGTCGGGAACCAGAGCTTCGCTCGCGAAACTGGGCACGACCTCGTGCAGGTTCGCGCAGTAGAACGGAACCCGCACGCGCGGGGCTGCCTCGCCCCGCTCCGCCTCGCCCATGGGGCCGGCTCCGACACGGCTGCCACGGATGGCACTGCCACTACCCACGAAAAACTCCTTCAGCGAACTGGCCCACCGGATGATCGGGCGAGCTTGACTGTGGACTGGGGGCGCCCCGCGGCTCGCGGGTCACATGCCCCGGTTGATCAGCAGGCCGAGAACGACGATCGAGAGGATCCACGCCACCGCGATGACGATGGTCATCCGGTCCAGGTTGCGTTCGACCACCGAGGATCCGCCGAGCGAGGACGTGACGCCACCGCCGAACATGTCGGAGAGGCCGCCGCCCTTGCCCTTGTGCATGAGCACCAGGAGGACCAACAGCACGCTGAGAAGCATCACGAAGATGGACAGACCGAGGATCACACGCTCACCCGTAGCTCGACCCCGCAGCGGGGGGATGGAAACCTCGATCCCCCATTTCCCGCCCGTACCGGCGGCGGCGCCGCGGCACCGGGCCTGTACGGAGAAGGGGAAGGAGGAGACCGGGGACAATTTCGGATTTTACCGTGCCTTGGCGGCACGGGTGGGGAAACCGCGAGGCACGGAGAACCCCACAGCGAAGTCTAGCCCGACCGGCGGACCTGTCGGGCACTCCGCCCGTCACCGTTCGACATCGAAGGGTGACGGGCGGGACGGGACGAGACGCCCGGGGACTACTTCTCGCCGAAGCGGATCACCTTGACGAACTCGTCCGCCTTGAGGCACGCGCCGCCGACCAGGGCGCCGTCGACGTCGTCCTCGGCCATGATGCCGGGGGCGTTGTCGCCCTTGACCGAGCCGCCGTAGAGCACGCGCACCGCGCCCGCGACCTCGGGCGAGTAGAGCTCGGCCAGGCGGGCGCGGATCGCCGCGCACACCTCCTGGGCGTCCCCGGGGGTGGCGACCTCTCCGGTCCCGATGGCCCACACGGGCTCGTAGGCGACCACGATCCGCTCGGCCTGCTCGGCCGTGACCTCCTTGAGGGCGCCGTCCAGCTGGGCCAGGACGTGCTCGACCTGCTGTCCCGCCTTGCGGACCTCCAGGCCCTCCCCGACGCACAGGATCGGCACGATGCCGTGCCTGTAGGCCGCCTTCACCTTGGCGTTGACCAGGGCGTCGTCCTCGTTGTGGTACTCGCGGCGCTCGGAGTGGCCCACCAGCACGTAGGAGCAGTCGAGCTTGGCGAGCATGGCGCCGGAGATCTCACCGGTGTAGGCGCCCTTGTCCTGCGCGGAGATGTCCTGTGCGCCGTAGCCGATCTTGAGCTTGTCGCCGTCGACCAGCGTCTGGACGCTGCGCAGGTCGGTGAACGGCGGCAGGACGACGACCTCGGCGTTGTCGTAGTCCTTGTCGTTCAGTCCGAACGCCAGCTTCTGGACGAGCGCGATGGCCTCCAGGTGGTTGTTGTTCATCTTCCAGTTGCCCGCGATGAGCGGCAGGCGCTTGGCCATGTTCGTACTTCCTGTCTGGGAGGGATCGGGTCGGTGGCCGACCGTGTGCGTCGGCCTTCCGGGGGCGCGGTCCTACCGGAGGGCGTCGATGCCCGGCAGGTCCTTGCCCTCCAGGTACTCCAGGCTGGCGCCCCCGCCGGTGGAGATGTGGCCGAAGGCCTCCTCGTCGAAGCCCAGCGCGCGCACTGCCGCGGCGGAGTCCCCGCCGCCGACCACGGTGAACGCGTCCGAGTCGACCAGGGCCCGGGCCAGGGCACGGGTGCCTCCCGCGTACGGCTCCATCTCGAAGACGCCCATCGGGCCGTTCCAGAACACGGTCCTGGCGTCGGCCAGCTTCCCGGCGAAGAGCTCCTGGCTCCTCGGGCCGATGTCCAGGCCCATCCGGTCGGCCGGGATGGCCTCGACGTCGACCGGGGCGTGCGGGGCGTCGGCGGCGAACTTCTCGGCCGCGACGACGTCGACGGGCAGGACGATCTCCACGCCCTCGCGCTCGGCGCGCTCCAGGTAGCCGCGCACGGTGTCGAGCTGGTCGGCCTCCAGCAGGCTGGAGCCGACCTCGTAGCCCTTGGCCTTGAGGAACGTGAACACCATGCCGCCGCCGATGAGGATGCGGTCCGCGGTGCCCAGCAGGTTGTCGATGACGCCGAGCTTGTCGGAGACCTTGGAGCCGCCCAGGACCACCGCGTAGGGGCGCCGGGGGTCGGCGGTGAGAGTGCGCAGGACCTCGACCTCGGTCAGGACGAGCCCGCCGACGGCGTGCGGGAGCTTGCCGGGGAGGTCGTAGACGCTGGCGTGCTTGCGGTGCACGGCGCCGAAGGCGTCGCCGACGTACAGCTCGGCGAGCTCGGCGAAGCGGTCGGCGAGCTCGCCCCGCTCCGCGTCGTCCTTGCTGGTCTCCCCGGGCTCGAAGCGCACGTTCTCCAGCAGCGCGACCTGGCCGTCCCCGAGGGAGGCGGCGGTCGCCCGGGCGGACTCGCCCGCGGTGTCGGCGGCGAAGGCCACCTCGGCGCCCAGCAGCTCGCCCAGCCGGGCGGCGACGGGCCGCAGGGAGTAGCGGGGGTCCGGGGCGCCCTTGGGGCGGCCCAGGTGCGCGGCGACGATGACGCGGGCGCCGCGCTCACGGAGCTTGACGATGGTCGGCAGGGCCGCGCGGATGCGACCGTCGTCGGTGATGCGTTCTCCGTCCAGGGGCACGTTCAGGTCGGCCCGGACGAACACGCGCTTGCCGGAGACGTCGAGGTCGTCGATCGTCCGCATGCTGGTCTCCTCGTTGGGGTGTGGTCTGCTCTGTCCCGGACGGTACGGCCGGGGGGTGCTCACGACGGCACCCCTCCGCGCGCACTGCGGGCGAAGGGGTGCCGTCTCACGCGCCGGTGGCCAGGGGGCCGAGGCGTTACAGGCTGGAGCCGACCAGCTTGGCCAGGTCGGCGAGGCGGTTGGAGTAACCCCACTCGTTGTCGTACCAGCCGAGGATCTTGACCTGGTTGCCCGCGACCATCGTCATCTTCGAGTCGAAGGTGCAGGAGGGCGGGGTGCCGACGATGTCGGACGAGACGATCTCGTCCTCGGTGTAGACCAGGACGTCCTTGAGCGGGCCCTCGGCCGCGGCCTTGAACGCGGCGTTGACCTCGTCCTTGGTGGCCGGGCGCTCCAGGGTGACGACCAGGTCGGTGGCGGAGCCGTCCGGGACGGGGACGCGCATGGCCATGCCGTCGAGCTTGCCCGCGAGCTCGGGGATGACCAGGGCGGTGGCCTTGGCGGCGCCGGTGGTCGTCGGGATGATGTTCTGCGCGGCCGCGCGGGCACGACGCAGGTCCGAGTGCGGGAAGTCCAGGATGACCTGGTCGTTGGTGTACGCGTGCACCGTGGTCATCAGGCCCTGGACGATGCCGAAGCTGTCCAGGAGCACCTTCGCCATGGGCGCCACGCAGTTGGTGGTGCAGGAGGCGTTGGAGATGACGTGGTGGCTCGCGGGGTCGTACTTGTCGTCGTTGACGCCCATCACGACGGTCAGGTCCTCGCCCTTGGCGGGCGCGGAGATGATGACCTTCTTGGCGCCCGCGGCGATGTGCTTCTTGGCGTCCTCGGCCTTGGTGAAGCGGCCGGTGGACTCGATGACGACGTCCACGCCGAGGTCGGACCAGGGCAGCTGGGCCGGGTCGCGCTCGGCGAGGACCTTGATGTTCTTGTCGCCGACGCGGATGAAGTCGTCACCGACCTCGACGTCGCCGTCGAGGGTGCCGAGCACGGTGTCGTACTTGAGCAGGTGCGCGAGCGTCTTGGTGTCGGTGAGGTCGTTGACCGCGACGATTTCGATGTCGCTGCCGCCGGCGGCGACCGCTCGCCAGAAGTTGCGGCCGATCCGACCGAAGCCGTTGACGCCTACACGGATGGTCACGGAACCAATCTCCTCATATGTCGCACATCAGTTTCACCCGCGCGTTCGCACACTCCCGGGGAAACCGGACTGGTACAGCCCGACCCAACCGTGTTGAACAGCGTGAACGCGTAACAGGTGTTCACAAAGAGCCTAGCGGAATGTCGACGGGGAGCCGTTCCGACCCCGCGTCCAGCGACCCGCCACCCCTCGCGGGTTCGCGACCATCCTGACATCGCAAAGCTAAGAGGTCTATACCATTTTCGGAAGTTATCCGGGAGTTTTCCCAGTTAACAAAGCCGAACATCCGTATTGCGGCCCTGTTGCCGCCCCTCCCCTGCCCTCCCGGGGCTCAGGGGACGAGCATGTCCGGAGTGAGGTTGGCCTCGGTCCCCTCGATGCCCAGGTCGCTCGCCCGCTTGTCGGCCATCGCGAGGAGCCTGCGGATGCGGCCGGCGATGGCGTCCTTGGTCAGCGGCGGGACGGACAGCTGGCCCAGCTCCTCCAGCGACGCCTGCTTGTGGGCCAGGCGCAGCTGGCCCGCCGCGACGAGGTGCTTGGGCGCCTCGTCCCCCAGGATCTCCAGGGCCCGCTCCACGCGCGCCCCGGCCGCGACCGCCGCACGCGCGCTGCGCCGCAGGTTGGCGTCGTCGAAGTTGGCCAGGCGGTTCGCGGTCGCCCGCACCTCCCGCCTCATCCGGCGCTCCTCCCACGCCAGCACGCTCTGGTGCGCGCCCAGCAGGGTCAGGAGGGCGCCGATGGAGTCGCCGTCGCGGACCACCACGCGGTCGACGCCGCGCACCTCCCGCGCCTTGGCGTGCACCTTGAGTCGGCGTGCGGCGCCGACCAGCGCCAGCGCGGCCTCCGGCCCGGGGCAGGTGACCTCCAGGGACATCGACCTGCCCGGCTCGGTCAGGGAGCCGTGCGCGATGAACGCGCCCCGCCACGCCGACTCGGAGTCGCAGGCCCCTCCCGCCACCACGTGCCGGGGCAGGCCCCGCACCGGGCGGCCGTTGTTGTCCACCAGGCCCGTCTGCCGGGCCAGGGACTCTCCGTCCTTGATCACCCGCACCACGTACCGGTTGCCCTTGCGCAGCCCGCTCGGGGAGAGCACGACCACCTCGGACTCGTGTCCGAACACCTCCGAGATGTCCTTGCGCAGACGCCGCGCGGCCGCACCGGTGTCGAGCTCGGCCTCGATCACGATCCGCCCGCCCACCAGGTGCAGTCCCCCGGTGAAACGCAGGATGGTGGACACCTCCGCCTTGCGGCAGCATGGCTTGAGAATGGCCAGACGGCTCAACTCATCCTTCACCACGCCGGTCATCGCCATCGCTGCGATCCTCCCCTTGGAACAGCCCGAACCGGCACCGCGCGCCCGGTACCGGGGATGCGTCCCCGCGGGCTGGCCGCCGGGGACTTTCTCCGAGGCAGACTACGTTACGGGACGCTCGGTGCCGACCCCCGGACGGCGTGTCGCCCCCGCGCCCTCCCTCCCCGCCGGGGCGCTGTCGGCCTTCGTGTCGGTGTGGGGTCAATTGCCCCCCGCCCCCGATAGGAGCTCCTCCAGGCGGTCGCGCAGGACGACGGCGTGGTTGTGCTCCCCGTCCTTCGCGGCGTACAGGAGGGTGACCGGCCCCCGGCGGGCGGCGTCGAGGATCGGCGACAGCGCGTCGGGGCGCGAGTCCAGCTCCGCCCGGTAGCGCTCGGCGAACTCGCGGAAGCGCTCCGGGTCGTGGCCGAACCAGGCGCGCAGCTCACTGCTCGGAGCCGCCTCCCCGACCCAGCGGACGCCCTCCATGGAGGCCTTGCTCACCCCGCGCGGCCACAGCCGGTCCACGAGGAAGCGGGCTCCCGGAGGTTTCCCGCCGCCCCGGTCCCGCACCTCGTCGTAGACGCGCTCCAGGTACACGTTCCGATCGGCCATGAGGCCGGTCTTCCCCGGACGGCGGCCGGAGGAACGTCAGTCGACCAGGATCCGCTCGAAGGCCGCCGCCAGCAGCTCGGCGTCGTGGCGGGGGCTGCCGTCGGAGCGCGACAGGTCGTCCAGTTCCAGGCGTCCGCCCAGCTCACGCGTGACCGCCCGCAGCGGCGCCGCGTCGTCGACGGTGCCGCGGTCGGCCAGCACCACGTCCACCCCCAGCTTGGGGGCGTGCTCGCGCAGGACCTCCAGGTAGGTCTCTGGCCGGAAGTCGTCGGTCTCGCCCCTCTGCGGGGACAGGTTGAGGGTCACCAGCCGCCGGGCCCGGGTGGTGACCAGCGCGTGGGCCAGATCGGGGACCAGCAGGTGCGGGAGCACGCTCGTGAACCAGGACCCGGGGCCGAACACGATCCAGTCGGCCTCGCGCACCGCCTTGACGGCCTGCGGGCTCGCGGGCGGGGCCTCGGGGATCAGGGAGACGGAGCGCACCCGGCCGCTGGTGCTGGCGCACGCCACCTGCCCGCGCACCGTCGTCAGCTCGTCGGGCCGCTCCGGGTCCACGCCCGAGACCTCGGCGGCGATCTCCAGCGGGACCGAGGACATCGGCAGGACCCTGCCGTGGGCGCCGAGCAGCTGCCCGACCCAGTCCAGCCCGGCGACGGAGTCGCCCAGGAGTTCCCACAGGGCCACGATGAGCAGGTTGCCGACGGCGTGGCCGTGCAGCTCGCCCTCCGAGCTGAACCGGTGCTGGAGCACCTGGCTCCAGGTGTGGCCCCACTCGTCGTCCCCGCACAGGGCGGCGAGCGCCATGCGCAGGTCACCGGGCGGGAGGACCCCCAGCTCCTGCCGGAGCCGACCGCTGGAACCACCGTCGTCGGCGACCGTGACGACCGCCGTCACGTCGGTGGTCACCCTTCGCAGCGCGGAGAGGGAGGCGTGCAGCCCGTGCCCCCCGCCCAGCGCGACCACCCGGGGTGGGCGCGGCCCGTCCCCGTCCGGCCCGGTGCTTCTCGCCATGGCTGTGGCCTGCCCCCTCGTCCCGACTGCAGCGGACGCGCCGGACCGTGCCGCCGAGGACGGCGGGCAGCAGGTCGGCACACGCCCCCGGTCCGCCGGCGCCCCGTCCGCGCGGGGAACGGCACCAGCGGTGACCGGGCCAATCTAGGGGAAGACGCCCCTCTTGGCGATTCGGTTGACCCGCCCTGCCTCCCCCGGGCGCGCGACCGGCCCGGTTCGGCAGTGCCGGTGTCCCCCGTCGGCGCGGGGGACGGCCGGCCGGACGCCCCCGCGCGCGTCCCCTCCCCTACTCCCGGCCCACGTCGCGGTGCACGACGTGCACGTCGACCCCCTGTCCGCGCAGCCGGTCGGCGAACTGCTCGGCCATGGCCACGCTCCGGTGCTTGCCGCCGGTACAGCCCACCGCGAGGGTCATGTAGTGCTTGCCCTCGCGCTGGTATCCGGCGATGGTCAGCCTGAGGACCTCCGAGTACGCCTCCAGCATCTCCTTGGCCCCGTCCTGGGACAGCACGTAGTCGCTCACCGGCGCGTCGCGGCCGTTCATGGGCCTGAGCTCCGGCACCCAGTGGGGGTTGGGGAGGAAACGGCAGTCGAGGACGAGGTCGGCGTCGACGGGGAGCCCGTGCTTGAAGCCGAAGGAGACCACGTTGGCGCGCGGCCGGGACTCGTCGCTCTCCCCGAAGAAGCCGATCACCCGTGCCTTGAGCTGGTGCACGTTGAGCTGAGAGGTGTCGATGACCAGGTCCGCCTCGCCGCGGACGGCGAGCAGCGTCTCGCGCTCGCGCGCGATGCCGTCGGTCAGACGGCCGTCTCCCTGGAGCGGGTGCGGCCTGCGCACCCCCTCGAAGCGGCGGACCAGGGCGTCGTCCCCCGCCTCCAGGTAGAGCACCCGTGCGACGATGTCGCGCTTGCGCAGCTCCTCCACCGTGGACAGCAGGTCCTCGGTGAAGGCCAGTGAGCGCACGTCCACGACCACCGCGACCCGGGGGACCGCCCCGTGCGTGCGGCCGGCCAGCTCGATCATCGTGGGCAGAAGGCCCGGTGGCAGGTTGTCCACCACGAACCAGTCCAGGTCCTCCAGGGCCCTGGCCGCCGTGCTGCGGCCCGCACCGGACATCCCGGTGACGATGACCACCTCGGGCGGTAGCTCCCCGCCCAGTTCGACCGTCATGTGTCTCCTTCCCCGTCAGTGGTGTCTCCTGCTGAGGCCCCGTCACCCTCCCCGCCCCGTCCGGCGGGGCCGCCGGACAGGTGCGCGTGCACGGTCTCGGCCAGCTTGGGGCCGATGCCGGGCACGTTCGCGATCTCCTCGGCCGAGGCCGAGGCAAGTCTCTTCACCGAGCCGAACTCCTTGATCAGGGCGGACCTTCGCGCCGGGCCCAGCCCGGGGAGCTCGTCCAGGCTGCTGCCGGTCAGGGCCTTGGCCCGCTTCTGCCGGTGGTAGGCGATGGCGAAGCGGTGCGCCTCGTCGCGCAGCCGCTGGAGCAGGTACAGGCCCTCCCCGGTGCGCGGCAGGATCACCGGGTCCTCGTCGCCGGGCAGCCACACCTCCTCCAGGCGCTTGGCCAGGCCGCAGACGGCGACGTCCTCGATGCCGAGCTCGTCCAGCGCGCGGCGCGCCGCCTCGGCCTGGGGCCTGGCTCCGTCCACCACCACCAGGTTAGGCGGGTAGGCGAACTTCCCGGGTGACGGTTCGTCGTCGGTCCGGTGACCACCGGGGGCGCCGGTCTCTCCCATCCGGGCGACCTCGCCGCTCCTGGAGCTCTCCTCCAGGTAGCGGCGGAACCGCCGCCTGACGACCTCGTACATGGCGGCGACGTCGTGCTGCTCGCGGTCGCCCTCCCCGCTGCCGCGGATGGAGAAGCGGCGGTACTCCGACTTGCGCGCCAGCCCGTCCTCGAACACCACCATGGAGGCGACCACGTGCTCCCCCTGGAGGTTGGAGATGTCGTAGCACTCGATGCGCAGCGGGGCCTCGGCGAGGTCGAGTGCCTCCTGGATCTCGTTGAGGGCGCGGCTGCGCGTGCTCAGGTCCCCCGCCCGGTGGGTCTTGTGCCGGGCGAGCGCCTCCCTGGCGTTCTTCTCGACCGTCTCCATGAGGGACTTCTTGTCCCCCCTCTGCGGCACCCGCAGGTCGACGGCGGAGCCCCGGTGCCCGGAGAGCCAGGCGGCCAGGGCCTCGGGGTCGGCGGGCTCGTGCGAGACCAGGACCTCGCGCGGCACGGCGGTGCCGGTGCCCGCGCTCTCGTCCGTGCCCTCGGCCGCCCCGTAGAGCTGGCCCAGGAACGTCCGCATGAGCTCGGCGGGGCCGGCGTCGGTGACCTTGTCCACCACGTAGCCGCGCTGTCCGCGGATACGGCCGCCGCGCACGTGGAAGATCTGCGCCGCCGCCTCCAGCGGGTCGTCGGCCATGGCGATGACGTCGCAGTCGGTGGAGTCGGGCAGGACGACGGCCTGCTTCTCCAGGGCGGCGCGCAGGGCCTCGATGTCGTCGCGGATGCGCGCGGCGCGCTCGTACTCCATCTCCCCGGCGGCCTCCCTCATCCGCGCCTCCAGCTCGCGGATGAACCGCCCGGTGTCCCCGGCCAGGAAGGAGCAGAAGTCGTCGGCGAGCTCGCGGTGCTCCTCCGGGGTGGCCTTTCCCACGCACGGCGCGACGCACTTGCCGATGTAGCCGAGCAGGCACGGGCGGCCGCTGTTGCGCGCGCCGCGGAACACCCCCGCCGAGCAGGTGCGCACCGGGAAGACCCGCAGCAGCAGGTCGACCGTCTCGCGGATGGCCCAGGCGTGGGAGTAGGGGCCGAAGTAGCGCACCCCCTTGCGCTTGGCGCCGCGCATGACCTGGACGCGGGGGAACTCCTCGTTGAGGGTCACCGCCAGGTAGGGGTAGCTCTTGTCGTCGCGGTACTTGACGTTGAACCGGGGGTTGTACTGCTTGATCCAGGAGTACTCCAGCTGGAGCGCCTCGACCTCGGTCCCGACGATCGTCCAGTCGACGTCGGCCGCGGTGGAGACCATCTGCTGGGTGCGCGGGTGCAGCCCCGCGAAGTCCCGGAAGTAGGAGGAGAGGCGGGACCGGAGGCTCTTGGCCTTGCCGACGTAGATGACCTGCCCCGACGCGTCCCTGAACCGGTAGACGCCCGGCGAGGTCGGAATGGATCCGGGTGCGGGACGCAGGTGAGGAGTCACAGCCATGGCCCCATTCTGGTAGGTCGGAGGGACAGACGGCCACTCGCGGCCCGCCCGGGGCCGCCGTGGCGGGGCTCACGCCGGCCGCCGGGGGCTGCGGCGCCCCGGTGGCGGAGGGGCCCTCGCGTGCGGGCGCACCCCATGGTCATGCAAACGTCACGATTGCGCATCTGCATGGTCTAGGTTGGGCGGGTACAGACGAACTTCCGGACATGAACGACAAGGAGGACCCTCGTCGTGGACCCCTCCCAATGGATCGCGATCGGCATCGCCGTCACGCTCGCTCTGCTGCTGGTGTTCGCCATCAGATGGGTGCTCAAGAACAAGCTGGCCAAGGCCTGGCGCGTCGCGGACTACGTGGTCGCGCGCACGCGCGTCTCCGGCTACACGGCGGCCGCGGTGGTCGGCGCCAACCTCGCGCTGCCCGAGCGGCAGGACGTGCCCTGGAGCACGTACCAGGTCATCGAGCACGCGATGCAGATCCTCATGATCGGGTCGCTGACGGCGCTGGGCATCAGCCTGGCGCACGCCGTCACCGACATGGTCCTCGCCCGGCTGTCGGTCGCCAACGGCGACGCCGACCGCAAGGCCCGGCGCCTCCAGACCCAGGTGCGGCTGCTGCGCCGGGTCATCACGTCGATCATCGTGGTCCTGGCCATCGCGTCGATACTGTTCACGTTCGACTCCGTGCGGGCGCTCGGCGCCGGGCTGCTGGCCTCCGCGGGCATCATCGGCATCGTCGCCGGTGTCGCGGCCCAGTCGACCCTGAGCAACCTGTTCGCCGGGCTCCAGCTGGCCTTCAGCGACGCGCTGCGCATCGGCGACGTGGTCGTGGTCGAGGGCGAGTGGGGGCGCGTCGAGGAGCTGAGCCTGGTCAACGTCACCATCAAGATCTGGGACGAGCGCCGCCTGGTCGTGCCGGTCGCGAACTTCACCACGACCAGCTTCGAGAACTGGACCAAGCAGGGCACGGCGATCACCGCGAAGGTCATGCTCCCCCTGGACTGGGAGGTCCCGATCGCGGAGCTGCGCGAGGAGGCCGGCCGCCTGATCACCTCCAGCTCCAACTGGGACGGGCGCAGCTGGTCGTGCCAGGTCGTCGACGTCACCCAGACGGGCGAGGTGATCGTGCGGGTGGTAGCGACCGCCGCCGACACCGGGGCCCAGTGGGACATCGCCTGCGAGATCCGCGAGCACCTGATCGGGTGGCTGGTCGCGCACTACCCCGAGTCGCTGCCGCGCAGCCGCACCGAGTTCGTCTCGGGGGACGACGACGCCTCGTACGCCACGCAGTTCCCCACCTCGGCGTTCCGCCGCCGGGAGCCGAACGGCGTCACCGGCCCTCCCGGAGGAGACCCCGGGGAGAGCTGATCCGACGCGAACGGCGCCCGGGGCCCCGCGCCCCGGGCGCCGTCGTGCGTGCGGGACCGATCCTCCCGGGGCCGGGCCCCGGGCCGCTCCTGGTCAGTCCAGGATGATGTCCTCGCCGTCGATCGTGACTGTGAACCCCTCCAGCGGCTCCTGCGCCGGACCGGTGACCACCTCGCCCGTCGAGATGTCGAACTCGCTCCCGTGGCACAGGCACCGGATGACGTCGTCGACCTCCTGGACGGTGCAGCCCCCGTGCGTGCAGGAGGCGCTGAACGCCCGGTAGTCGTCCTTCTCCGGCTGGGTCACCACCAGCTTGCTGTGGTGGAAGACCGCGCCCGCCCCCTCGGGGACGTCGGTGGTCTGGCCGACCACCTGGCCGCGCCGGACGTCCTGCGGACGGGGCGGTTCCCCGCCGCAGGCGCTCACGGCCGTGACGGCCGCCGCCGCGCCCGCCGTTCCGAGCAGGCTCCGCCTGCTCACCCCGCACCCGCACGTCCTCTTACCGGCCACGACCGAACGCTCCCTCACCTGCGCGGAAATATCACTACACAATGTAGTAGGCATGGAGGGGTGCCCTGCGCCGGGGCCCCTCGGGAAACTCCTCCGGCCGGGGCTACGGGGCCGGGGGGTGCGCCTGCGGGTCGGCGACGTCGAGCACCACGGTCCCCGCGATCCTGTCGTGCAGGCCCTGCCGGTTGGGCCTGTTCCAGGCGGCCATGCCGCCGGTGAGCACCGCCATGACGGCGACCAGCAGCCACCAGAGCCAGCCGAGGGCGAAGAACAGCAGGTACACGAACAGGAAGGGCAGCGCCAGCAGCGCGGCGCGCACGACCAGGGCGGTGATGCGCACGGCGCCCAGGCTGCCGGTGCCCTCCACCGGCGCCACCTTCAGCCCCAGCCTGCGCTTGCCCAGGGTCTGGTGCCGGCGGGCGAGGGCGAAGGTCTCGTAGCCGGTGTAGAACGCGAACCAGACCACCGACAGGAAGACCGGGTACCTGTCCTCGATGCCCTGCGTCGACCCGTTGGAGACCTGCTGGACTCCGACCCAGGCCAGCGTCACGACGAGTCCGACGAGCAGCGCGGGCAGGGCGACCAGGACGAGGTCGATGAGCCTGGCCAGGACCCGGGTCCGCCAGCCCGCCAGCGGGTACAGCCGCTCGGGCCCGGGAGGGGCGGAGGGGGCCGCGTGCCCGCCGCCGGGCACGGTGGTCTCGGCCGGGTCCGCGGGGGCGTGCCCGTACGCCCGGTCGTGGGGCGGTTCCTGGCGGCCCTCCGGCCGCACTCCGTGTTCGGGTCCGGGCGGGGGAGCGTTCATGGCGGTGGCCGACCTCCTGGCTGTCGAGGGGCTGCCCGGGGCAGGGTGGCGCACGGACACGCCCGACTGTACCCACCCGGCGGCACCCGTCGTGAACGGGTCGATCCGCTGTGGCCGGCCCCTTCCGGGGCCCGCCCGGCGCCGGGCGTCCCGTCCCGGCCCCGGCCCGGGACGGCGAGTGGCCCGCCCCCGCCGAACCCGGCGGGGGCGGGCCCGTTCGGCCCCGGACCGCTAGAGCAGCTTGGCGAGGAACCGCCCGGTGTAGGACTCGGCGACCGCCGCGACCTCCTCCGGGGTGCCCTCCGCGATCACCGTGCCGCCGCCCGAACCGCCCTCGGGTCCCATGTCGATGACGTGGTCCGCGGTCTTGATGACGTCGAGGTTGTGCTCGATGACGATCACCGTGTTGCCGGTGTCCGCCAGCCGGTTGAGCACGCCCAGCAGCTTGCGGATGTCCTCGAAGTGCAGGCCCGTGGTCGGCTCGTCCAGCACGTACACCGTCCGGCCGGTGGAGCGCCGCTGGAGCTCCGCCGCGAGCTTGACGCGCTGGGCCTCACCGCCCGAGAGGGTGGTGGCGGGCTGCCCGAGCCGGACGTACCCCAGGCCGACGTCGTCCAGGGTCTGGAGGTGGCGGCGGATGGCGTTGATCGGCTCGAAGAACTCCAGCGCCTCGGAGATGGGCATCTCGAGCACCTCGGAGATGCTCTTGCCCTTGTAGTGGACCTGGAGGGTCTCCCGGTTGTACCGGGCGCCGTGGCAGACCTCGCAGGGCACGTAGACGTCGGGCAGGAACTGCATCTCGATCTTGAGCGTGCCGTCGCCGGCGCAGGCCTCGCAGCGGCCGCCCTTGACGTTGAAGGAGAACCGGCCGGGCTGGTAGCCGCGCGTCTTGGCGTCGGTGGTCTGCGCGAACAGCTTGCGGATGTGGTCGAAGACCCCGGAGTACGTGGCCGGGTTGGAGCGCGGGGTGCGCCCGATCGGGCTCTGGTCGACGTGCACGACCTTGTCGACCTTGTTCATGCCGTTGACCCGCACGTGCCGGCCGGGCACGTCGCGCGCCCCGTTGAGCTCCTTGGCCAGCGCCTTGTACAGGATCTCGTTGACCAGGGTGGACTTGCCCGAACCGGACACGCCCGTGACGGCCGTGAACACGCCCAGCGGGAACGCGACATCGATCCCGTGGAGGTTGTTCTCCCGGGCGCCCTTCACCACCAGCTCGTGCCCCTTCGTGAGGGGGCGCCGCCCCTCGGGGAGCGCGATGACGCGCCGGCCGGACAGGTACTCGCCGGTCAGCGACGTCTCGGAGGTGAGGAGTTCGTCCACGATGCCGGACACCACGACGTGTCCGCCGTGCTCGCCCGCGCCGGGGCCGATGTCCACCACCCAGTCGGCGGCGCGGATGGTGTCCTCGTCGTGCTCGACCACGATCAGCGTGTTGCCGATGTCGCGCAGCCGCTGGAGGGTCTCCAGGAGGCGGGCGTTGTCGCGCTGGTGCAGGCCGATGGACGGCTCGTCGAGCACGTACAGCACTCCCACCAGACCGGAGCCGATCTGCGTGGCGAGCCTGATCCGCTGGGCCTCGCCGCCGGAGAGCGACCCGGAGGAACGGGCCAGGCTCAGGTAGTCGAGGCCGACGTCGAGCAGGAAGCCGAGGCGGGCGTTGATCTCCTTGAGGACCTGGGCCGCGATGACCGCGTCGCGGTCGGAGAGCGTGAGCCCGGCGAGGAAGGCGGCGCTGTCGGTGAGCGACATCTGCGCGACCTCGGCGATGGACCGGCCGCCCACCGTCACGGCCAGCACGACCGGCTTGAGGCGGGTCCCCTCGCAGGTGGGGCAGGGCACGGTGCGCATGTACCCCTCCAGCCGCTCGCGACCGTAGTCGCTCTCGGTCTCGGAGTGGCGGCGCTTCACCCAGGGGATGACGCCCTCGAACTCGGTGTAGTAGGAGCGGTTGCGCCCGTACCTGTTGCGGTAGGTGACGTGGACCTGGGTGTCGTGCCCCTCCAGGAGCGCCTTGCGCGCGCGGCGCGGCAGCCTCTCCCAGGGGGTGTCCAGGTCGAACCCGACGGCCTCGCCGACCGCGGTCAGGATGCGCTCCCAGTAGCCGCTGTTGGGCCCGCCCGACCAGGGGCCGATGGCGCCCTCGGCCAGCGTCTTCTCCGGGTCCGGGACCAGCAGCTCGGCGTCGACCTCCATGCGGGTGCCCAGGCCCGAGCAGTCGGGGCACGCGCCGTAGGGGGCGTTGAAGGAGAAGGAGCGGGGTTCGAGCTGCTCGAAGGAGAGGTCGTCGTAGGGGCAGTAGAGGTGCTCGGAGAACACCTTCTCCCGCTCGGCGTCGTCGGCGTCCAGGTCCACGAAGTCCAGGACGATGGTGCCGCCGGCGAGCTTGAGCGCGGTCTCGACGGAGTCGTTGAGCCGGCCCCGGGCGCTCTCCTTGACGGAGAGCCGGTCCACGACCACGGCGATGTCGTGCTTGTCGTAGCGGCCCAGCTTGGGCGCCTCGTCCAGGCGCACTGCCTCGCCGTCCACGATCGCCCGGGTGTAGCCCTTGGACTGCAGGTCCTTGAAGAGCTCGGTGTACTCGCCCTTGCGTCCGCGCACGACCGGGGCCAGCACCTGGAAGCGGGTGCCCTCGGTCATCTCCAGGACACGGTCCACGATCTGCTGCGGCGTCTGCCGCGCGATCTCCCGGCGGCACTCCGGACAGTGCGGCACGCCGATGCGGGCCCACAGCAGGCGCAGGTAGTCGTACACCTCGGTGATGGTGCCGACGGTGGAGCGCGGGTTGCGGCTGGTGGACTTCTGGTCGATGGACACCGCCGGGGACAGTCCCTCGATGAAGTCCACGTCCGGCTTGTCCATCTGGCCGAGGAACTGGCGCGCGTAGGCCGAGAGGGACTCGACGTAGCGGCGCTGCCCCTCGGCGAAGATCGTGTCGAAGGCCAGCGACGACTTCCCCGACCCCGACAGGCCGGTGAACACGATCATGGAGTCACGCGGCAGGTCCAGCGAGACGTCCTTGAGGTTGTGCTCTCGGGCTCCCCGGACTACCAGTTGTTCGACCATCGAGTGAGACATCCTTCGGCATAGGCGCACCGGGGCGCGGACCGCGTCCGATGACGGCGGGCGACCCGTGTGTGGCTTCGCGGCGTGGCGGGCGAACGGCCTCAGGCGACCGCCTCGGCCTCGGAATCGGGCCGGTGAGGGGATACGGGGAGGCCTCCGGCCTTCCCCGTCCGTCAAGACTAACGATCGCCGACGTCGGTTTCTTCCACTACGGAGAAGTGGTGGCGCCCTGGCGCTCGCGCGCCAGGACACCACCACTATAGACGAACAGCTGTTCGAAAAAGGCCGTTCCGCAGGATGTCCGCGGGCCGCCCGCCCGAGATCAGGACCTGTCGACCGGAACGTCCTTCTCCTCCTCGACGGCGGGCTTGTTGCGCTCGTCGATCCTGGACTTGACGAGGCTTCCGACGATGGTGATCGTCATGATGCCGAGGATCACGGTCAGCGAGGTGCCGATGCCGATGTCGATGATGTGGATGCCGTTCTCGTGCAGCGCGTGGAAGATCATCTTCACGCCGATGAAGACCATGATCGCCGACAGGCCCCAGCTGATGTAGGCCAGGCGGTCCATCAGGCCGGCCAGCAGGAAGTACAGCTGGCGCAGGCCCAGCAGGGCGAAGGCGTTGGCGGTGAAGACGATGTAGGTGTCCTGGGTCAGGCCGAAGATCGCCGGGATGGAGTCGACCGCGAAGACCAGGTCGATGACGCCGATCGCGAGGATGACCAGGAGCATCGGGGTGACATGGCGCTTGCCGTCGAGCTTCACGGTCAGCTTGGCGCCGTGGTAGTCGCTGCTGACCGGCCAGAAGCGCTTGACCAGGCGGACCACGGGGGTCTGCGTGAAGTCCTTCTCCTCCTCGTCGCCCTTCATGTGGTCACGGACGATCTTGTAACCGGTGTAGATCAGGAAGGCGCCGAAGAGGTAGAACACCTCGCTCCAGGCGTTGATCACCTGGGCGCCGAGGGCGATGAAGATGCCGCGCATGACGATCGCGATGACGATGCCGACGAGCAGGACCTCGTGCTGGTACTTCCTGGGCACCGCGAAGGAGCTCAGGATGAGGTAGAACACGAAGAGGTTGTCGATGCTCAGGCTCTTCTCGGTGACGAAGCCCGCGAAGTACTCCGCGCCGGCCGAACCGCCGCCGAAGTACCAGACCCCGAGACCGAAGAGGATGGCGATGCCGATGTAGAAGGCCGCCCACCAGGCGGCCTGCTTGATCCCGAACTCCTGGGGACCCTTGTTCTTGCTCCAGGGGTGGTCGACGATGGCCAGGTCGATCACCAGGATGGCGATCATTCCACCGATCGTCGCAGCCCACACCCACATGGGAACGTCCACAGACGGATTCTCCTCCGGTTGGTGCGCGCGAGCAGTGTGCACGCACGTCGAACTACCGGAGGTCTCTCCCGCTCACGTCCTGAGGACGTGAACCGACGGCACCGGGAGAACGACTCTGTACTCCGTGATGACGACACCGCCGCGACAGGGATACTCCCCTCACGTGAAACCAAGGGTACCGGTCGTGCGCACTCCGTGACACACCTTCGGACCCACGGATCAGGATGGCATCTCCGGCCTCTCCCGGGAAGAGGCGGCGGCGGTGGTATTCATCGCTCCTCCGGGACACATGGGTCAGGCCCCCGGGTAGGGGTCCCCGTCCCCCGGCCCGGGGAATCCTGCCGCGCACCGCCCCCGCCCCCGGCGCCCCGCGGATCAGCGGCGGAGCACCGACTTGTAGACGGCGGCGGCGGCCTCCACCGCGTCCTCCTCGCTCGGCAGCGTCCGCGCGGTCTCCCGTGCACGGGTCCGCAGGTCCGCGGCCAGCACGGGGTCGTCCAGGACCCGCCCCACCGCTGCCGCGAACGCCTCCGTGTCCCCCGGCGGCACCATCAGCACCGTCCCCGCGTACAGGTCGGGGATCCCCCCGACCCGGGTGGAGACCACGGGGAGCCCCGCCCGCAACGCCTCCATGATCACCAGCGACGGCCCCTCCCACCGGCTGGTGAGACAGAACACGTCCGCGGCGGCGAGGAGGTCGGCCACGTCCGAGCGGTGGCCGAGCATGCGCACGTCGGCGTCCATCTCGGCCGCCGTGTCGTGCAGGCGGCCCCAGAGGGGGCCGTCCCCGGCGATCGCGATCACCGGCTCCGGGCTGCGGTCGGCGATGGAGGGCGCCGCGTCCAGGAGCATGTGCAGCCCCTTCTGTTCCGCGAGCCGGCCGATGGTCAGCAGCAGGGGACGCTCGGGAAGGACCGCCAGGTCGGCGCGCGTGGCCTCGCGCCCGTTCAGCGGCGTCCCCGTCTCCGGCGCGGCCACCACCGCGAGGCGGGCCTCCCGCGCCCCGAGCGCGCGCATCCGCCGCACCAGGTCGCCGGACACCCCCAGCACCGCGTCCGCGCGGTGGGCCACGATCCGCTCCAGGAGGGGGTAGGCCAGGGCCAGGAGGCCCCCGACCGGCGGCGGCGCGTTGTGCGCCGTCACCACCAGCGGCCGGGCGCCCGCCAGCGCGCAGAGGGCCCCGGCGCGCATCCCGTGCGCGTGGACCACGTCCGCGCCGCGCGTCAGCGAGCGCAGGAGCAGCACCGCGCCGGGGTCCCCCGCCGAGGGCGCGGGGCCGATGGGCACCGGGGAGAAGCGCAGGCCCTCCGAGGTGAACCCGAACTCCTGCTCGGCCTCGGCCGGGCCGAGCACCGCCACCCGGTACCCGCGGGCGCGCAGTCCCGCGCCCAGTGAGCGGACGTGGCGGCCGACGCCTCCTGTGCTGGTACCGACGACCAGCGCGATCCTGCCGTTCACCGCTTCCCCCTCCTGCGTTCGAGTACGGTCCTGGCCCGGTCGGCGACGGCCCGCACGGCGGCGCGGTCCGCCAGGGCCGCGACCGCCGCGTAGACCACCAGCCCCGCGGCGCCCGCCGAGGCGGCCGCCCCCGCCGACTGCCACACCCCGTCGGCGGGCAGGAGCCCGGCGACCGCACGGCCCGCCACCCATCCGGCGCCGCCGCCGAGGGCGGCGGCCAGCACCGAGCGCGCCACACCCGCCAGGGCGCCGCGGCCGTGCGCGCGCGCCACGCCCGCGCAGAGCAGTACGGCGGCCAGGGTCAGGCCGACCGTGCTGGCCGCGCCCAGTCCGGCGATCGACCATCCCGGGGGGAGCAGCCACACCAGAACCGCGGCGCACACCGTCACCACGAGCCATCCCACCACCTGGGCCGCGGCGGCGGAACGTCCGTGGTGGGACGCGTACAGGGCGCGGCTGAGCAGGGCGACCAGGCCGAAGCCCACCACACCCGGAGCGTAGGCCAGCAGGGCGCGCTCGAGGGTCTGCGGATCCTGCTGGGCGAAGACCCCGGCCACCGGGGCGGCGGCGGCCGCCAGCGCGGTGCCCACCCCGGCTGTGGCCACCACACAGGCGCGGGCGCCTCCGGCGGCGAGCGCGGCGAACCCCTCCCGGTCGTGTTCGGCGTGGGCCACGGCGAGGGCGGTGAAGGCGCTCGTCGCGATGGGGACCGCGATCACCCCGTACGGGAGGGTGAACAGGGCCCACGCGTAGGTGTAGAGCACGGCCGCCCCCGCGCCCCCGCCCCAGTTGGCCAGCGCCACCGACAGCAGGAGGCACACCTGCATGGCCACCAGCGGCAGCAGTGACGCCGCCGCCAGGGAGCGCACCCGCTCCCCCACCCCGGCGGGGAACGTCAGGCGCGGCCGGGGCCCCGTCCTCAGCCGCGCGGCGGGGCCGAGCACCGTCAGGAACAGGGCCGCCGCCCCCGCGGTGGTGCCGAGCGACAGGGTGAGCTCCGCCGCGACCGGCAGGCCCGCGACGTCCTGGCGGTGGCCGCCGCCCAGCGGCACGAAGGCCAGGCAGGCGGCGATCACCACGAGGCTGGACAGCAGCGGCGCCAGTGCGGGCGCCAGGAACCTGCGGTGTGCCTGGAGGACGCCGTACAGGACCGAGGCCAGCCCGTAGAAGACGATCTGGGGTGCGAAGACCACGAGCATGCGGGAGGACAGGGCGAGCAGCGCCTCCCCGTCGCAGCCGGCTCCGGCTCCGAGCATCAGCGCCATCACCGGGGGCGCCGCGAGGGCGAGCAGGACGGACAGCGGGACGGACAGGAGCAGCACCCAGGTGATGAGCGCGGACGCGGTGCGGCGCACCTGGTCGTGGTCGCCGCGGGCGGCGGCCGAGGCCATGACGGGGACGACCACGGCCGTGAGCGCCCCGCCGATGACGATCTCGAACAGGACGGCGGGGATCTGGTTCGCGGTGACGTACGCGGTGCCCAGGCAGGTGTCGCCGACGGTCTGCGAGAAGACCACCGTGCGGCCGAACCCCGCCAGGCGCGCCCCCACGGTGGCCACCGCGATGAGCACCGCCGCCGCGCCGACACCGCTCGTCACGCCGTGGACGGCGCGGGACACCGCGGACACCTCACGCGCACCTCCCCACCGGGCGCCCTTCGCCCGGAGCACCGGCACGCCCGTCGTCCTCCGCCCCTCCGGCGGCCGTCCTGCGGACGGGGCTCCTGCCCCACTGGTCGAGGCGGCGCAGGGCCGGGACGCGGTCGATGACACGGGAGAAACTGGTCACCTCGCTGGCCAGGGTCAGGGCGGCCACCGCGCCGAACAGCGCCAGGCGCACCGGGCGCGGCGCCTGCGCGACGGCGGCGGCCCCGAGGGCCGCGCCCAGGGCGTTGGCCCCCGCGTCGCCCAGCATGGAGCGCTCGGCCAGCTCGTCGGGGAGCAGCGCGGAACAGGCGCCCACCACCGGGCCGAGCAGGGGCGCCGCGGGCGAGGCCAGGGCCGGCGCCGCGGCGAGGAGGGCGAACTTGGCGGCGCGGCCGGGGCGCAGGTCGAACAGGTTGACCAGGTTGGCGCCGGCCGCGATGAGTGCGCCGTCCACCAGGGTGTCCACCGGCCCGCGGCGCAGCAGGGAGGCGGCGGCGACCCCGGTGGCGCCGATGCCGACCATCTTGACCAGGCCGGTGGTGACCTCTCCGCGCGCGAGCGCGGCCAGGTGTCCGCGCAGGCCGCGGGCCTGGCCGTTGCCCGAGAGGTCGTCGTAGGCCCCGAACGCGGCGGCCCCCGCCGCGGCGAGCGCGGACGCGGCGCGCACCCGCGGCGCCGGCCCGGGGACGAGGAGGCTGGCGGCGCACACCCCCGAGGCCAGGGCCGGTCCCTCCTGGAGGGTGACGACGCGGCCCCGGAAGTTGCGGCGCAGCCAGGCGGAGGGGACGTCCGCCCCGGGCGCCCCCGCGGAGCCCTCCGCCCGGGGGTCGCCGGGAGCCGTGCCGGTCGCGCCCTGCGCCCCCGTCCCGGCAGGGGCGCAGGCGCGTTCGGGCAGGGTGAGCACGGCGTAGGCGGCCCGGGCGGCGGCCGCGCCGACCACGGCGCCCGCCAGGCCCTGTGCCAGGGAGCGGAGGGGCCGCGGGACGGGACGGCGCCCGCCGCCGACAGGCGCGACCGCGGCCGTGCGCACGGCGTGGGAGGGCACGGGTGTCACTCCCCCTCCCTGACGGTGCGGCGGGACTCGTCGGCGCCGCCCCTCCCGCCGGTCGCCGCCTCCTCCGCGGCGCCGGACGCCGCGTCGTCCGCCTCGCGGGCGGCGGGCAGCGGGTCGGGCAGGAACCCCCGGACCCCCTCACCGATCCCGTACGCCCCGGCGCCCCCCTCCAGGTTCTCGGCCAGGGCCAGAACGGCGATGATGTCGCCCATGGGGCGCCCGGTCACGTCCGCGGTGGCGAACTCCGGCTCGGCCGCACGGGCCTGGGCGAGCATCCCGTCACCGCGGGAGGACGGCACGTCGCCGGCGAGGACGGCGGCGCCGACCTCACGGTGCAGGGCGGTGGTGACGGTGGTGAGCACCGCGTTGACGGCCTCCCGGTCGGCCCCGTCGGAGGACCCCGCCGCCGGCGCGAGGACGACCAGGGCGTCGGCGGACACGGCCGGATCGCCCTCGACCTGGACCAGACCGCCCTCGGAGAAGGCGTCCAGGACGGCCTCGGCGTCGTGGGAGCCACCCCCTCCGGGGGTCTCCTCCGCGTCCCGCGGGTCCTCCGTCGCCCGTCCGGCGCCCTCCGCGTCCCCGTCGCCGGACCCCGCCCCGCCGACGGAAGCCAGGGCGCGCCCGAGCTCCGTGCCCGCCTTGTCGTAGGGTCCTCCGGTCAGGCCGTCGGGGTCCTGGGAGACCTGGATCGACAGCTCGTCGACGAAGGTGGCGTTGCCCGCGTCCACGAGGGCGTCGGTGACCGCGACCCGGCCGACGACCTCGCCGCCCGCCTCCTCGACCCGCGCGGCGAGCCCGTCGGCCACCTCGGGGTTCGCCCCCGGGGCCGTCACCACGACCACGCCCAGGCCTGTGAGGCGGCCGTCGAGCATGTCCGAGGACACGGCCTCGGCCATCTCGTCGGCTCCGGCGTTGACCTTGTCCGCGACGTCGCGCTCGGAGCGCAGGTCCTCGCTCTGGCCGCGCAGGTCCGCGGTCTCGGACTGGAGTGTGTTCAGCAGGGGGTCCTGGAGCATGGTGGTCCCCAGGACCAGCCCCACGGTGAGTGCGAGGAACACCGCGACTATGGACACCAGGTGGTAGCGGAAATCGATCACGTCAGCAGTCCCGTCAGCCAGTAGGAGAACACGTCCCAGCGCGCCGCGAGAAAGGTGAGGTAGACCTGTCCCGCCGGTGAGCTGTAGGCGGCGACCACGATGGTGAGCAGACAGGCGGCGACCAGCCCGAGCAGCGCCCAGGGCGAGATGCGCGAGCGGTACAGGCGGCTGACGCCCTTGGCGTCGACGAGCTTCCCGCCCACCCTGAGCCTGGTCAGGAAGGTGCTGGCCATGCCCGAACGGCCCTTGTCGAGGAACTCCTCCAGGGTGGCGTGCGTGCCCACCGCCACGATGAGGGCGGCGCCCGAACCGTCGGCCAGCATCATCGCCACGTCCTCGCTGGTGCCGGTCGCCGGGAAGACCACCGCGTCGTAGCCGAGGTCGGTGAGCCGTGGGAGGCCGGGGGCCCGGCCGTCCCGGTAGGCGTGCACGACGAGTTCGGCGCCGCTCGCCAGGGCCTGGTCCGACACCGAGTCGAAGTCGCCGACGATGATGTCGGGCCGGTAGCCGCCCTCCATGACCGCGTCCGCGCCGCCGTCCACGGCGATGATGACGGGTCTGAACTCGCGGATGTAGGGGCGCAGGGCGGCGATGTCCTCGCGGTAGTGGTAGCCGCGGACCACGATGAGGACGTGGCGCCCCTCCATGTCGGTCTCGATGTCGGGGATGCCGATGCCGTCCAGGAGCAGGTCCCGCTCGTGCTGGAGGTAGGCCATGGTGTTGGCCGCGAACGCCTCCAGCTGCGTGGCGAGCCCGGCGCGGGCCTCGGCCATGGCGGCGCTGACGGTCCCCGTGTCCTGGAGGGTCCCGCGGGCGAGCGCCTCGTCGCCGCGGTACAGGGTGGCGCCCTCCAGCCGGAGCCGCTCGCCGTCGCGGACCCGGGTGAAGACCTCGGGGTCGACGTCGTCGACGAGGGGGATGCCCGCCGTGACGATCATCTCCGGCCCCTGGTTGGGATAGCGGCCGCTGATGCTCTTGGCGACGTTGAGCACCGCCGAGACCCCGCAGCCGACCAGCGCCTCGGCGCTGACCCGGTCCAGGTCGACGTGGTCGATGACGGCGATGTCGCCGGGGCGGAGGCGTTTGGTCAGGTTCTTGGTGCGGCGGTCCGAGCGGACGGGCGCGACCAGCCCTGTGGGAGCGTCCGCCCGGGAGCGGCGGAACCGCATGACTGTGGCGCTGAGCGCATCCGTTACCTTCATCGCTGGCATACTGTCAGAACGCGACTACGGTAAGTCATAACACCTGGGAGATCGGCGTGTTCGGGCAGGACCGCCGTCACCACCCCAACGGGGACGTCGACGGCGGCCTGCCACCGCCCTACCCGGGAACGGGTCCGTCTCACACATCCGCCCCGCGGGTCCCGGGGCTCCCGCTCAGGCGGCGGGGTAGGCGCGCTCCGGAGCGGCGTTGGTGAGCAGCTCCTCGGCGTGGGCTCGGCCCAGCTCGGAGTCCTCCAGGCCGGCGAGCATCCGCGACAGCTCGCGGACCCGGCCCGCGCGGTCCAACCGCACCACTCCGCTCTCCGTGACCAGGCCCTCGGTCGACTTCTCCACCACCAGGTGCGCGTCCGCGAACGCCGCGACCTGCGGGAGGTGGGTGACGACGATGACCTGGGAGCGCTGCGCGAGCTTGGCCAGGCGGCGGCCGATCTCCACCGCGGCCTTGCCGCCCACCCCCGCGTCGACCTCGTCGAAGACGAACGTCGGCACCGGGTCGGCCCCCGCGAACACCACCTCGATGGCCAGCATCACCCGGGAGAGCTCACCGCCGGAGGCGCCCTTGTTGAGCGCCAGCGGCGGTGAACTGGGGTGCGGGGCCAGCAGGACCTCGACCTCGTCGCGTCCGTACGGGCCGAACTCCTCGCCCGTGGTGATCCGCACGCTCACGCGGGCGTGCGGCATGGCCAGGGCGGTCAGCTCCTCGGTGACGGCCGCGCCGAAGCGGTCGGCCGCCTCGGTGCGGACGCGCGTCAGCTCCGCGGCGCACCGGTCCAGCCCCTCGTACAGCTCGGCGGCCTCGGCGCGCAGGGCCTCGATGCGCTCGTCGTCGTTGTCCAGGTCCGCCAGCCGCTTGGCCGCCTCCGAGGCCCAGCCCAGAACCTCGTCCGTGGTCCCGCCGTACTTGCGGGACAGGGAGGTCAGGAGCGCGCGGCGCTCCTGCACCTGGGCCAGGCGGCCGGGGTCGGCGTCCACGGACTCGGCGTAGGACGCCAGCTCGGTGGCCGCGTCGGTGAGGATGTAGGACGCCTCGTCCAGCCGGTCGCCGATGGCGGCCAGCTCCGCGTCGTGCTCGCGGACGGAGGCCACCGCCTGGCGGGCCGCGGAGAGCAGCGCGGCCACGTCGACCTCCACGTCGGAGGCGGGGTCCCCCGCCAGGGCCTCGTGGGCGGTGGTCGCCGCCATGCGCAGGCCGTCGGCGTGCGCCAGGCGCGTCTCCTCTGCCAGGAGTTCGGCGTCCTCGCCGGGCAGGGGCTCGGCCGCGGCGATCTCCTCCACCCCGAAGCGGAGCATGTCGGCCTCCTGGGCGCGCTCGCGCGCCCGCTCGACCAGCTCCTCGAGCTCCGCGGTCACCTCCCGGTGGCGGCGGTAGGCCAGGGTGTACTGCTTGGCGGCCTTCGCCAGCTGCTCGCCGGCGAAGCGGTCCAGTGAGGAGCGCTGCCGGTCGGCGCGCAGGAGCCGCTGCTGGTCCGACTGCCCGTGGACCGCCACCAGGTCGTCGGCGAGGTAGGCGAGCAGGCTGACGGGGGCCGAGCGCCCGCCCATCGTGGCGCGCGACCGGCCCTCCGCGGACACCGCCCGGGTGAGGATGAGGACGTCGTCGTCGATGTCGCCCCCCGCCTCCAGCACGCGGTCGGCCACACGGCCGCCGGCGGGGACGGTCAGCCGCCCCTCCACCACCGCCCGGTCGGCGCCGGGCCGTACGCGCTGGGGGTCGGCCCGCCCGCCGAAGAGCAGCCCGAGCCCGGTGACGACCATGGTCTTTCCCGCGCCGGTCTCACCCGTGACGACGGTCAGCCCCGGTGACAACTCCAAAACGGCGTCGTCAATGACCCCGAGTCCCTGGATACGGACTTCTTCGAGCACCGATCCCTCTCCTGTGGTTGGCTCCACTTCATCGCGCGCGCTCGTGCGAACGCCGCGCCGGAACGCACTCCGCGTTCAGTGACCGTGCTCGACCCGCCCGCGCCAACCCGCGACCGGAAGGCCGAACTTGGCCACCAGGCGGTCGGTGAACGGGGCCCGGTGCAACCGGGCCAGCCGGACCGGCGTATCGGCACGGGTGATCTCGATTCGTGCCCCCGCGGGCAATTCGACCATACGCCGTCCATCACACCAGAGCACCCCCGGCGCCGTGTCCGGAAGCACCTCGAAGGCGATGGTGGCGTGCGGCCCCACGACCAGGGGCCGGGCGAACAGGGCGTGCGCGCTGAGCGGCACGACCAGGAGGGCCTCCACGTCGGGCCACACCACCGGCCCGCCCGCGGAGAAGGCGTGCGCCGTGGACCCCGTCGGGGTGGCGCACACCACCCCGTCGCAGGCCCAGCGGGAGAGCGGGCGGCCGTCGATCTCCAGGACGGCCTCCAGGATGCGCCGGGACTCACCCTTCTCCAGCGTGGCGTCGTTGAGCGCCCATGAGCGCACCGACGGGGTCCCGTTGTTGCGCCCCCCGTTGAAGACCGCGACCTCCAGGGTCATGCGCTCCTCGACGTCGTAGTCGCGGTTGACGACGCTGCGCACGGTGGCGCCCAGGTCCTCGCGCTCGGCCTCGGCGAGGAAGCCCACGTGGCCCAGGTTCACCCCGAGGAGCGGCGCCCCGGCGGGGCGGGCCATCTCGGCGGCCCGCAACAGGGTGCCGTCGCCGCCCAGGACCATGACCAGCTCCACCCCCTCGGCCGCGTCCGCGGATTCGACGGCCTCGATCGGGGAGAGCACACAGCCCACCGCGGCCAGCTCCTCGACCTCGGCCTTGAGCATGCGCACGGTCAGGCCGGCGCGGCTGAGGCTCTCGTGGACCAGTTGCGCGCTGCGCACCGCCGCGGGCCGACCGGTGTGGGCCAGCAGGAGAACACTGCGTCCGCTGGTCATCGCCGTCCCCTTACGTTCGCTCCCCGACAGGGGAGCCCGAGTACTGGCCGGGAGCTTCGCTGACCCGGCCGGGTCACGTTACCGGACACCTGAGACACGGTGCCATGCCCGTCAGCTCGGCCCCTCCTCGACGGCCCGGGCCAGGTCGGCCGGGTCCAGGGCCGGGGCCCCCGCCCGCAGCCACAGGAAGTACTCGACGTTTCCGGAGGGCCCGGGGAGCGGGCTCGCGGTCACGCCGACGACGCCCAGACCCAGGGAGAGGGCGTGGGCGGCGACGTCGGAGACCGCCTCGGCGCGCAGCGCGGGCTCGCGGACCACTCCCCCCGCGCCGACCTTGTTCCTGCCGACCTCGAACTGCGGCTTGACCATGAGCACGAAGTCCGCGCCGGCCGCCACGCAGTCCTTCAGCGGGCCCAGGACCAGTTTCAGGGAGATGAACGACAGGTCGCCGACGACCAGGTCCGGGCGCGGTTCACCGATCTGCTCCGGGGTGAGCTCGCGGACGTTGACCCGCTCCATCACCCGCACCCGGTCGTTGCTGCGCAACGACCAGGCGAGCTGCCCGTAGCCGACGTCGACCGCTGTGACGTGGGCCGCCATACGGCGGAGCAGCACGTCGGTGAAGCCGCCGGTGGAGGCGCCGGCGTCCAGCGCGCGGCGGTCGGTGACGTCCAGGGCGAAGGCGTCGAGGGCGCCGATGAGCTTGTGGGCGCCCCGGGAGACGTACGGGGGTTCGTCGGAGGGGGCCCTGACCACGATGGGCTGGTCCTGGCCCACCTGGGTCGCGGCCTTGGAGGCCACGACCCCGGCCACCTTGACGAACCCGCCGTCGATGATCTCGGCGGCGTGGCCCCGGGAGCGTGCGTGCCCGCGGCGGACCAGTTCCGCGTCGAGCCGAGTACGTTTTGCCATGGTCACCTACGATACCGAGAGTTATCGGGGGGTGTTCGCGTTCTGGTCGAGCGCCCCGAGCACACCGGACAGCTCCCGGTGCAGGGCGTCGAAGACCGCGACGTGCTCGGACGTGGGTCGGGAGCCCAGTGATTCCAGGCGCTCCCGGGTGCCGCTGAGGGTCTGCTCGGCCACGGCCTCGGCCTGTTCCTTGGGGTCCATGGTTCTCCCGGTGATCGCGTTCGACCGACTCTACTTCTTCGCGGGGCCCTTGCCCTTGGGGGTGCGCTTGGCGGTGGAGCGCGCCCGCGCCGTCTTGGCAGGGGCCCGGGTTCTGGCCTTGGTCCCGGCCGCTCCGGCCTCCGCGGGCGCGGCCTCCTCCCCCTCCCCGGCGGGGTCCCCGGCCCCGTCCCGGTCGTCGGCCGCGGCGTCGGAGGAACCCTCGGGAGCCTCGCCTCCGGGCACCTCCCGGACCTCCGGGGCCCCGCCTCCGGCAGCCCCTCGCGTCTCCGGCGGGGCGGCGGGTCCGCGGGCGGCGACCGCGTCCGCGTCCTGTCCGGCGGGACCGGTGGCCGGAGCCACCGGGGAGGCCGCCCCCGCCGCCTCGGGGGCCAGGGCCCTCTCCACCGCGTGGCGGGCGGCCAGCCGCCGCTCCAGCTCGGCGACCCGGCGCACCAGCCGCTCGTGCTCACCGCGCGGGACCACGTCCATCCGCTCCAGCTGGCGCCCGACCTCCGCGCGGACCAGGTCGGCGAGGGCCGACCTGTTCGCCTGGCTGGTCTCGATGAGCTCGCCCGCCAGCGCCTGGATGCTCTGCCCCACCCGCGGAGGCGGGGTGTCGCCCTCTCCCGCCCCGGGGAGGGCGGGGCCTCCGGCGCCGTTCGCCCGCAGCAGGGTCTTGGCGGCGGCGACGGCCTGCTTGCGCGAGAGTTCGGTGAGGCCATTGGCGGCATCGAGATAGGTGCGTACCGCGTCGACGACCATGATTCAGGTGCTCCTTGATGGGACCGCGGGAGAATGGGGAAGGGCCCGGGAAGCAGGGGCCACTGCGCAGCGGGGGGTGCTTCCCACGCTACCCCTGCGGGGCCGCCGTTGACACGCGTTCGCGGCAGGTCATCCCATTCGTCACGGTGGACCCAGAAGGATTCCCGGCACACCGCGGTAGGGCATGATGTCGCCATGAGCAGCATCGACGCCTGTCTCGCGGGAATCGAGAAGATCAACCGGCGCATCCTCTCCGAGCCCGAGGAGAAGCGGCGCAAGCACATCCGCGAGCGCTCCGTCAGCGTGGTGGTCCCGGACCTGGGGACCGCCTTCGACATGCGCCTGACGGTCGGGGGCCTGACCGGCCTCACCCACCGGCCCGCCGACCGCGCGGCCCCGGAACCGCAGGTGCGGGTCACCGTCGACAGCGACGACCTGGTGGCCCTGTCCGAGGACCGCCTGGACGCCGCCCGCGCCCTCCTGGGCCGCAGGGTCAGGGTGGACGCGAGCGTCGGCGACCTCCTGCGCTTGCGGCGCCTCCTCTGAGCCGGCGCGCGGGCGGACACGACGGCCCCCGCACGGCGGGTACGTTGCTGGGATGCCACGCCACGCTCTCGAACTGGCCCCCTTCCGCGGTCTGCGCTACGCGGACCCGGACGTGGACCGGTTCATCGACGGGGACTTCGACCTCGCACGACTCCTGACGCCGCCCTACGACATCCCCGACGCCGAGGAGGCGCGGAAGCTCCAGCGGTCCGACCCCCACAACGCGGCCCGCGTCACCCTGCCCTACGAACTGGGCAGGCAGGACCCGGACAGCGCCGTGCCGCACCGCTACCGCGCCGCCGCCGACCTCCTGCACAGCTGGATCGGCGACGGGGTCCTCGCCCTGGACGGCGAACCCGCCCTGTACGTGTACGAGCAGGTCACGGCGGACGGCCGGCGCCAGCGCGGCCTGGTGGGCAACCTGCGGCTGCCCGAGGACGGCGCCGGGTCGGCGGTGCGCCCGCACGAGGACGTGGCCGACCCGCCGGTGCGCGACCGGTTCGCCCTCATGGGCCTGGCCCGGGCCAACCTCGAACCGATCTTCCTGGTCTACCGGGGCGGCGGCGGGGCCGCGACCGCCGCGACCGAGGCCGCGGCGGCGCTGGCCCCGCTGGTGTCCGCACGCACCCGCGACGGCTCCGAGCACCGCCTCTGGGCCCTCACCGACCCCGGTGAGCTTCGGCGTGTGGCAGTCGACCTGGCCGGCCGCTCCGCGCTGATCGCCGACGGGCACCACCGCTACGCCGCCTACCGCCGCCTCCACCGGGAGTACCCCGACCCGGGATGGGGCTACGGGCTGGCCCTGCTGGTCGACAGCGACACCCACCCTCCCCGCCTGGGGGCCATCCACCGTGTGCTGCCCGGCCTGGACACCGACACGGCGGTCCGGAAGGCCCGGGAGGCGGCCACCGTGGAACCGCTCGGCACGGCCTCGCCGGAGGTCCTGGCCGGGGTGGCGGCCCGGGCCGGGTCGGAGTC
The DNA here is from genome assembly GCF_040613895.1 of Nocardiopsis sp. NPDC006198. Lineage (NCBI taxonomy): Bacteria > Bacillati > Actinomycetota > Actinomycetes > Streptosporangiales > Nocardiopsidaceae > Nocardiopsis > Nocardiopsis sp. NPDC006198. The sequence goes on from NZ_JBEXSY010000039.1 coordinate 55,731, forward strand.
CCCCGTCCTGCTGCTGGTGTCGCCCGACGGGGACGCCCACCTGGCGCACGGCTTCGACGAGGGTGTGCTGGAGCGGGCCATGCCGGAGCGGTCCCCCGCGTGGCGCCGCCTTCCCACCGCGGTCCTGCACGAGGTGCTCATGCCGCTGTGGGAGTTCCCGGAGGACCTGGTGCGGATGGTGCACGACGACCCCGCCGAGGCGGTCGCCGCCGCCCACCACGAGAAGGGGACCGCCGTCGTCGTGCCCGCGCTGGGCGTGGGCCAGGTGTACGCGGTGGCCGACCGCGGCGAGCTGACCCCGCGCAAGTCCACCTCGTTCGGCCCCAAGCCGCGCACCGGGCTGGTCATGAGGGTTCTGGACTGAGCGTCCGGCGCGGGCGGGCCAGCGCGGCCGCCCGCGCCGCGTACACCGCGGCGAAGGCCAGCGCGGCGGTCACCAGGAGCACCACGGCCGTGGGCGCGGTGTAGAGGCTCTGGAGCCATGTGAGGTCCCGGCCCTGGGCGAGCAGCGCCACCAGCCGGTGCGGGACCACCGCGGCGCAGACCACGGCGAGGCCCGGTACCAGCCGGAGCGCGGTGCGCCACCGGGCCCGCTCCCTCGCCGCGGCGGCCCACCTCCCGGCTCCGCGCACGCCCCGGACGGCCAGGAAGCACGCCGACACGGCCAGGCCCGCCAGGACCGCGTCCACCGCCAGCAGGAACGGTCCGGCGGGGGGCGTCGGCTCGCCACCGTCGGCCAGGGCGACCAGTCCGTGGAGCAGCGCCGAGGCGTCGGCGACGCCCAGTCCGGTGTTGGCCATCACCGCGATCCCGTGGCCGCTCTCCGGCAGGAGCGCCTGGTGGGCGGTGTAGGTGAACTGGATGCCGCCGTGCGAGAGCATCGGCGCACCGGCGGGTGTCTCTCCGACGTCCCAGCCCAGCGCCTTGCGCTCCCCTCCGGTGCCTCCCCCCAGCGGGGCGTGGGTGGCGGCGACGCCCTCCTCCGAGAGGATGCGCGCGCCGTCCGCGCCCCGGCCCCCGCTGTTCTGCGCGACGAGCCACCGGGCCATGTCCGCGGCGGTGGTGACCATGCCCCCGGCGCCGTTGACGTAGCTCGCGGGTTCGACGGCGGGGACGGCGTTCCCCAGGACACCGACGTGCCCCCTGGCCACCCCGGCCTCGAAGACCTCTCCGACGGTGTCGACGGTGACCGTGTCGTCCATGCCCAGGGGCGCGAACGTGCGCTGCTCGAGGAACTCGCCGAAGGGCAGGCCGCTGACGGCCTCCACCAGGCGTGCCGCCACGTGGTAGTTGGGGTTGTGGTAGTGCATCTCCGTGCCCGGCTCCGCGGCCAGACCGGCGCCCGCCAGCCGGGCGACCGCGCCGGAGAGGGCGTCGGGGGCGGGTTCGCTCTTCTCGCGGAAGGCGGTGTCGGACATCCCGGAGGTGTGGGTGAGCAGCTGGCGGACGGTGATCTCCGCGCCGCGCGGGTCGGCGAGGGTGAACCCGGGCAGCCGCTCGGCCACACGGTCGTCGAGCCCGACCTCCCCCTCCTCCACGAGCTGCATGACCGCCAGGGCGGTGAACGCCTTGCTGACGGAAGCCACGCCCATCGGGGTGTCGGCAGTGATCGGCCGGCCCCCGGAGTCGGTGCCGTACCCCGCGACGTGGACCACGTCGGCGCCCCGGGTGACGGCAACCGCGGCGCCGGGCAGCGGCGAGGACGCCAGGTAGTCGTCCAGGTAGGCGTCCACGGCGCCGGGGGTCAGCCCCCCTCCCCCGGGGTCCGCCGTGTCCGCGGCGGCCGGATTCCCGGCGAGGAGGAGGACGGAGGCGGCGAGCAGCGCCGCGGGAAGTCTGAACATGGGTCCATGGTGTTCGCCGGCGCGCCTCCGGCGCCACGGAGCCGACCGCAGTACCGGCCTGGGGTTCTCCGCCCCCGCCCGGTGGGGCCGGCCCCCTACGGCGGCGACCGCCCGTCCCGGCCGGGCCCCCGCCACCGCTGCCACCGAAAGGGGCCGGGGGCCGGCTCCGGCCCCGCGCCCGGGGCAGGGGTCCCGGCCGTGCCCATCGGCACGAACGGGGCGAAGTGCTCCGGTCCCGCGTCCGGGGCGGCCCCGCCCCGCAGGCCCCGGCCCCGTGCGACACAGGGCACACCCGTTGCGGGGGTGCGCGGTCACGGGGGCCGGAGGCCAGGCCATAGCCTGAACACCGACCACGCCACCGCACGGAACAGGTTCCCCGACATGTCCCTGCTCGCCGCCGACCGTCCCCTGAACACGCTCTACGACGCGATGCTCCTGGACCTGGACGGGGTCGTGTACATCGGCCCGCACGCGGTGCCCGCGGCGCCGGAGGCGGTGGGCAAGGCACGAGCCGCCGGCGCCAAGGTGGCTTTTGTGACCAACAACGCCGGCCGCACCCCCGCCCGGATCGCCGAACACCTCACGCAGTTGGGGGTGGCCGCGGCACCCGACGACGTGGTGACTTCTGCCGAGGCGGCCGCCAGGCTCGTGAGCGAGCGCCACCCGGCGGGCTCGGACGTCCTCGTCGTGGGCGACACCGGCCTGCGGCAGGCGGTCCGGAAGATGGGCCTGCGCCCGGTGACGGTGGCCTCGGACTCGGTCGTGGCCGTGGTCCAGGGGTACTCGCGGAGCATGAGCCGGGACCTGCTCGACCAGGGGGCGCTCGCGGTGGCGCGCGGCGCGCTGTACGTGGCCAGCAACGCCGACGCCACCGCGCCCAGCGAGTGGGGCGCCACTCCGGCCAACGGGTCGTTCGTCCGGGTGATCGCGCACGCCACCGGGGTCGAGCCCGTCGTCGCCGGCAAGCCGATGCGCCCCCTGCACGAGGAGGGCATCCGACGCACCGGCGCCCGCAACCCGCTCATCGTCGGAGACCGCCTCGACACCGACATCGAGGGGGCCACCGTGCACGGCGCGGCAGGCCTGCTGGTGCTGTCCGGGGTGACCGCGCCCGCGGACGTCCTCGCGGCCCCCGCGCACCAGCGGCCCGCCTACCTGGCGTGGGACGTGTCGGGCATGAACGACACGCACCCGGAGGTGGCGCACACCGGCCACGGGGCCCGCTGCGGAGGGTGGACGGTGACCGTCACCGGGGGCGCTCCGGCGATCGAGGGGACGGGCGACCGGTTGGACGGCCTCCGTGCCCTGTGCGCGGCCGTGTGGGCGGACGCCACGGTGGACCCTGGCGGCCCGGCCGCGCGCGGCGTTCTGGCCCGCCTGGGCTGGTGAGCACCCGAGCCGCGGCCTCACTGCCCCGGCTCCTCGCGCCCGCCGTGCCCCGATTCGGCCGCGCGGACCAGCGTCGCGGTCCTCGCCTCCACCTCGCAGACACTGCGAACCCCCTCCCGCCCGCGCCAGGTACGGCGGCGCAGCTCCCCGCTCATCTGGACCACGTCGCCCAGCCTCCAGGCGCGGATCCCCTCGTGCAGGTCCTGGTCGAAGCTGGCGCAGGTGATCGAGTCGACCCCCCGGCCGGCGTACCGGCTGTCGGTCGGCCTGGCCACGCAGACCCGCCAGGTGGCGACACGGTCCCCGCTGGGGAGCTCGCGCACGAGGGGCTCCGCGGTGACACGCCCCGCGACCACGATCTCGTTGCGGTGGCCCGGCTCGCGTCGGGGCCCGGCCCCGTCGGAGGGGTCCGGCTCCCCACGGCGGTCGACCGCGCGGGCGCCGGGTCCGGGAGGGGGTTCTGTCGCGGTGCCGGGCTGTTCGGTCGGTGGGCGGGCCGCGGCACGCCGCCGGGCGACCGCCGTCTCCTGTCGCATGAGTCCTCCTGGGATGGTGGGCGGGGGAAGGGGCGCGACACGGCGGAGGGCTCGGAGGCCGCCGGGGGTCCGGCGCTCCGCGGCTGGTCGGGGCGTCTGCGCTGACCTCCAGGATCGCCCGGCCCGCCCCCGCGGGGAAGGCCCCGCCGGAACCTGTGGACAACCCTCGGCGACCCGCACCGGCCCGCGCGCCGCGGGTCCCTGCCCCGGACGCCCGCCGGCCCGGCACGACCCGCCCCTCTACTCCGCCCCCGGTCCGACCTGTCATGACGCCCTTGTCCTAGAGTCGGATTCGGTTCGGGACAGGTCCTTCCCGTACCGCACACAACCGAGGGAACAGGGGTGCTTGCCGTGCACGACGACGTGGACGTGAGCGGTCCGCCCGAGGGGATCACCCCCCTGGGCGACGACATCTACGCCATCGACACGATGCTCGCCGGATACCCGGGGGTCGTGTCGAGCTACCTCATCCGGTCCGAACGGCCCTGCGTCGTCGAGGTCGGCACCGCCGCCTCGGCCCGCGTCCTGCACGGCGCCGTCACACGCCTGGGGCTCGCACCCGAGGACCTGGCCACCATCGTCGTCACCCACATCCACCTGGACCACGCGGGCGGCACCGGTGACATGGCCGCCCTGTTCCCCAACGCCGAGATCGTGGTGCACGAGCGCGGCGCCCGCCACCTGGCCGACCCGAGCCGGCTGATGGCCAGCGCCGCCATGGTGTGGGGCGACAGGTTGGAGACCCTGTTCGGGCACATGAGCCCCACCGACGCCGCGCGGATCCGCGCTGTGGGCGAGACGGGTGAGATCGACCTCGGCGGCGGCCGCACACTCGTCTCCCACTACGCGCCCGGACACGCCAAGCACCACATGGGCCTGGTGGACTCCCTCACCGGCGACCTCTACGTCGGCGACGCGCTGGGCGTGTACAGGCCGCTCACCGGGGACGTCAGCCCCGCCACCCCGCCGCCGGACTTCGATCTGGACGCGTGCCTGCGCACCCTGCGGCTCTTCGGGGACATCGGCGCCCAGCGGCTGATGTTCTCCCACTTCGGTGCGGTCACGGCGGTCCCGGAGACCCTCGACAAGGCCGAGGGCGAACTCCGCCTGTGGGTGGAGACGGTGCGCGAGTCCCACGGGACCACCGGGGACCTCGACCACGCCATCGCCATGGTCCGGGACAAGGTGGTCTCCAGGTACAGCCCGCTCCCCGCCGACGCACCGCCGGAGTCCGCCGCGGTCCTCGACATCCTCGCCGGACCGGAGACCAACGTGTCCGGCATCGTGCACTGGCTGGACCGGCTCGCGCAGGAGCAGGCCGAGCGGAAGGCGGACGGGGAGCGCTCCTGAGGCTCGGACCCCGGCCCGGCGGAAAAGGGGGTGCGGCCCCCGTCGGGCTCGCCTAGTCTCGCCGCATGACAGTCGAGATCCGCCAGGCCCGACGGGCCGACACACCCGGTCTCTTCTCCCTCCTCCACCGGACGAACCCGTGCCGCGTGCTGACGGAGGAGGTCGTCCTCTGGCGGCTGGACCACCCTTCGGCCGAGTTCGAGGAGACAGTCCTCATCGCCGTGGAGGAGGACGGGAGCGTGGTCGGCCACATACGCGCCGCACTCCGGCGCGGCGGAGAGGCCACCCCGAGGACCGGGGTGTCGGTCCTCGCCTCGATCGCCGCGACGCATCTGGGCACCGGCCTCGACTCCCGCCTCCTGGACGCCTCGGAGGCCGTCCTGGTCGCGCGGGGGGCCGGGAGCCTGCGGGCGGAGGCGGCCGGGGAGGGCGTGCAGGTCGGCGGAGAGGACTTCGCGGCACTGCTGGCGGAGCGCGGCTACAGCCCGGTCGAGAGCCATCACGTCCTGGGCCTGGACCTGGAGGACCTGCCGGAGGTCCCGCCCGCCCCCGAGGGGGTGGAACTCCGCCCCTTCGAGCGGTTCGCGGACGACCCGCGGCCCGTCTACGACATCGACCGCCTCACCACCGCCGACGAGCCCGGCGCGGACAACGACGGCCGGTTCATGTCCTACGACGAGTGGCGCTCCACCGTGTGGCCCCGCCCGGACAACGACCACGCCGTGAGCCAGGTGATCCTGGTCGACGGCGCACCGGTCGGTATGACCTGCTACACGTCCGACGGCGGCAGCCGCGTCGAGTCGGCGATGACGGGGGTCCTGCGCGAGTACCGCGGGCGGGGTCTCGCCGGCTACGCGAAGACCGCGGCCCTGCACCTGGCCCGGGACCGGGGCGCCGAGCGCGCCTACACCGGGAACCACGAGGACAACGCGCCGATGCTGGCCGTCAACCGGCGGCTCGGGTACGAACCGGTCGCAGCCGCGACCGTCTACTCCAGGGCGGTCGGGGGCTGAGCGGCCGGGGCCCCGGGCAGCCCCAGCTCCCGCAGGAGGTGCGCGTAGACGCCGTCCGCCCAGGACAGCTCCCGGTCGGCGGGCAGGACGTCGAAGGACCGCACCCCCACGGTCTCGAAATCCCCGCTCAGGGGTTCCAGCCCGGTCACCCGGGCGTGGGTGACGACGGTGACGTGCCCGCTCACGAGGACGTAGTGGCCCACGACCCCGACCTCGCCCAGGGTGGCGCCCGCCTCTTCGCGCGCCTCCCGCCTGGCGGTGTCCTCGACCGTCTCGCCGGGTTCGGAATGGCCTCCCGGGAACTCCCAGCCCCGGTCCCTGTGGCGGACGAGCAGGGGGCGGTCGCCGTCGTAGGTCAGGCAGACCACCGAGTCGTGGGCTCCGGGGAGCGCCCCCAGGCGCACGACGGCGCCGCCGAGCGGCTGTTCACCGCCCGGCGGCGCGGTGCCGTCGGTGTCCCGGAACGGGCTCAGTACCTGTCCCGCGGTGCCCGGCCGCCGTCGCGGTCGTCACGACGGTCACGGCCCTCGCCGGCGGGGGCCTCGTCGGCCTCCGGGAGCTCCTGCTCCTCGGCGTCGGTCCAGACGATCCCGTCCTCGGTGTCGACGTCGACCAGCTCGACGCCCTCGATCGCGGCCAGCCTCTCGTCGGCGTCGGTCACACCGTCGCTGTCCACGGCCGAGGCCCGCGAGAAGTACTCCCGTGCGTCGTCCTCGCGGCCCAGCTCCTCCAGGACGTCGGCGTAGGCGTAGAACAGGCGGGCGACCCACGGACGGGCCCGGCGCTCCTTGAGCTCCGGAACCTGGAGTTCCGCCAGTGCGGCCTTGGCGTCACCCATGTCGCGGCGCGCGCCCGCGGCGACGATCCGCAGCTCGATGCGGTCGGCGGTGTCCAGGGAGGCCGCGGCGGGATCGCCGGTGATCTCCAGCGCCCGCTCGGGTCGGCCCAGACCGCGCTCGCAGTCGGCCATGATGGCGAGGAAGCTGTCCCGGCCGCTCATCCGGCGTGCGGCCCGCAGGTCCGACAGGGCCTCCTGCCACTTGCCGACGGTGTAGGCGGCCACACCGGAGGCCTCGCGCACACCGGGGACACGCGACGCCTTGCGGCGGGCGTAGGCGGCATGGGCGTAGGCCCGCTCGGGGTCCTCGTCCAGGAGCATGCCTGCGGCGACGATGTGCTTGCCGATGAGCTCGGCCAGGGACTTGGGCAGCGAGTGGAGGTCACGCCGGGTCTCGGGGTCGAGCTGGGAGAAGGTGGCCTCCTCCGGAAGCTGCGGCGGGATGTCGGCGGGGTCGCGGTCCTCGCGGGGAGGGCGACGGTCGTCGCGCCGGTCGTCCCGGCCCCGGAAGCCACCTCCTCCGCGCCGGTCGTCACGGCGGTCCCCGCCCCGGAAACCTCCACCGCCACGGTCGTCGCGTCCGCGGAAACCACCGCGGTCGCCCTGCGGAGCACGGTCGTCACGGCGGAAACCTCCACCGCCACGACGCTCACCCTGCGGAGCACGATCGTCGCGTCCACGGTAGCCACCGCGGTCGCCCTGCGGACCACGGTCGTCGCGTCCGCGGAAACCACCGCGGTCCCCCTGGGGAGCGCGATCGTCACGGCGGAAACCACCGCCGCCACGACGCTCACCCTGCGGAGCACGATCGTCCCGCCCGCGATAGCCACCGCGGTCCCCCTGGGGGCCACGGTCGTCCCGCCCGCGGAAACCTCCACGGTCCCCCTGGGGGCCACGGTCGTCCCGCCCGCGGAAACCTCCACGGTCCCCCTGCGGAGCACGGTCGTCACGGCGATCTCCTCCGCGGTAACCCCCGCCCCGACTGTCGTCACGGCCCCGGAAGCCACCGCGATCATCCCGCCGGTCGTCGCCTCTGTCGTCCCGGGAGCCGCTGTAGCCGGATCGGGAGCGGGGTCCTTCACCACGTCCCCGACCGCCAGGCTCGCCGGAGCGGTCACCACCATGCTCGTTTGCTCCGGAGTCCTCGCGGTCTCCCGATCGGCTGTCCTCAGTCATCCAACCCGTCCGTCAACACTCAAAAGCGCTGCCACCTTGAGCAGTAGCAGCGCGTCATAGTACTCGTGCTCTCCAGCTTACGACATGACATCGCCGCCCACCGCCAAAGCGCCGGCCACCCGACTCCGCCGACCAGTGGGAACTCTCTCCACGGCCATCCCGCACACCACCAGATTCACAAACGCACAAGCACAGGCACAAAAAAGAGGGCCAAAACAGCCCCCAAAGAACCACCCCACACAAAAAAGGAGGGGGCCGCCCACAAGGCAACCCCCTCCCTCACAAAAAACCGTGGCAGCGACCTACTCTCCCACCCCACCACAGGGCA
>NZ_JBEXSY010000040.1:0-61658 GCF_040613895.1 Nocardiopsis sp. NPDC006198
GGCAGGCACCGGCAGGCACCGGCAGGCACCGGCAGGCACCGGCAGGCACCGGCAGCCGGGAACGCGTCGGGCGCGGGGGGTGTTCCCCCCGCGCCCGACGCGTGGTGTGCTGCGGTGTCCCGCGGTGCGGGCGTCCCCTAGACCAGGGGGCGCTCGGTCGGCGGGATGGCCACCGGCAGGTTGGTGCCGCCGGGGAGGCCGGTCCCGGTGGCGAGGAAGCGGTCCACGCCCGCGGCGGCGGAGCGGCCCTCGGCGATGGCCCAGACGATCAGCGACTGGCCGCGCCCCATGTCGCCGGCGCAGAAGACGCCGTCGACGGTGGTGCGGTAGTCGCTGTCGCGCACGACGTTGCCGCGGCCGTCCAGTTCGACGCCGAGCTGGTCGATCATGCCCTCCTTCTGCGGGCCGACGAAGCCCATGGCGAGGGTGACCAGGTCGGCGGGGATCTCGCGCTCGGTGCCCTCGACGGGCTCGAAGCCGTTGGGGCCGCGCTTGACCTCGACCAGCTTCAGCGCGCGGACGTTGCCGTCCTGGTCGCCGAGGAACTCCAGGGTGTTGACGGAGTAGATGCGCCGTCCGCCCTCCTCGTGGGCGCTGGTGACCTTGTACAGCATCGGCATGGTCGGCCAGGGCTGGTGGTCGGGCCGCGTCGCCGGGGGCTTGGGCATGATCTCCAGCTGGGTGACCGACGCGGCCCCCTGGCGGTGGGCGGTGCCGACGCAGTCGGCGCCGGTGTCGCCGCCGCCGATGACGATGACGTGCTTGCCCTCGGCGTGGATGGGGGCGCGGTCGTAGTCGCCCTCCTGCACCTTGTTGGCCAGGGGCAGGTACTCCATGGCCTGGTAGATGCCCTTGAGCTCGCGTCCGGGTGCGGGCAGGTCGCGCCAGGCGGTGGCTCCGCCGGTGAGGACGACGGCGTCGTGGCCGGCGCGGAGCTCGTCGACGGTGATGTCGACGCCGATCTCGACGCCGGTGCGGAAGGCGGTGCCCTCCGCGGTCATCTGGGCGAGGCGGCGGTCGATGTGCCGCTTCTCCATCTTGAACTCGGGGATGCCGTAGCGGAGGAGGCCTCCGATGCGGTCGGCGCGCTCGTAGACGGTGACGTCGTGGCCGGCGCGGGTGAGCTGCTGTGCGGCGGCGAGCCCGGCGGGGCCGGAGCCGACGACGGCGACCTTCTTGCCGGTGCGTGTGGTGGGGGGCAGGGGCTTGACCCAGCCCTCCTCCCACGCGCGGTCGATGATGGAGACCTCGACGTTCTTGATGGTGACGGCGGGCTGGTTGATGCCGAGCACGCACGCGGACTCGCAGGGGGCGGGGCAGAGCCGGCCTGTGAATTCCGGGAAGTTGTTGGTGGCGTGCAGGCGTTCGATCGCCTCGGCCCAGTCGTGGTTGTGGACGAGGTGGTTCCACTCGGGGATGAGGTTGCCGAGCGGGCAGCCGTTGTGGCAGAACGGGATGCCGCAGTCCATGCAGCGTGAGGCCTGCTTGGTGACGGTGGCGCGGTCGAAGTCCTCGTACACCTCGCGCCAGTCCTGGATGCGGACGTCGACGGGGCGGTGGGCGGGGAGTTCCCGCTCGGTGATCTTCAGGAAACCCTTGGGGTCGGCCATGGTGTTTCTCCTCCTCTCGTGTGGGCCGGCGCTCAGGACTGCGCGGAGGCCATGACGGCCTCGTTGACGTCGCGGCCGTCTCTTTCGGCCTCTGCCTGGGCGAGCAGGACCCGCTTGTAGTCGCGCGGCATGACCTTGGCGATCCGGGCGAGGCCGGTGTCGCCCTGGGCGAGGATGCGCCGGGCGACGTCCGAGCCGGTCTCGGCCAGGTGCCGGGTGAGGACGTCGGTGAGGTAGGCGCGGTCCTCGTCGGTGAGGGCGTCGATCTCGACCATCTCGGTGTTGACGCGCCGGGCGTCCAGGTCCAGGACGTAGGCGATGCCGCCGGACATGCCGGCTGCGAAGTTGCGGCCGGTGCGGCCGAGGACGACGGCGCGTCCGCCGGTCATGTACTCGCAGCCGTGGTCGCCGATGCCCTCGACCACGGCGAGCGCGCCGGAGTTGCGGACGCAGAAGCGTTCGCCGACGACGCCGCGGAGGAAGATCTCGCCGGAGGTGGCTCCGTAGCCGATGACGTTTCCGGCGATGATGTGGTCCTCGGCGACGAGCCGGGATTCGGCCGCGGGGCGGACGACGAGGCGGCCGCCGGAGAGTCCCTTGCCGACGTAGTCGTTGGCGTCCCCGGACAGGCGCAGGGTGACGCCCTTGGGCACGAAGGCGCCGAAGGACTGTCCCGCGGATCCGGTGAAGGACACGTCGATGGTGTCGTCGGGGAGGCCGTCGGCGCCGTAGCGCTTGGTGACCTCGTGTCCGAGCATGGTGCCGACGGTGCGGTTGACGTTGCGCACGGGCAGTTCGAGCCGGACGGGCCGGCCGAAGTCGAGCGCGCCCTCGCTGAGCTGGATGAGGGTGTTGTCCAGGGCCTTGGCGAGGCCGTGGTCCTGGATGCGCTGGTGGGTGCGGTGGTCGCCGGTGCGGGGTTCGACCTCGTGGAGGATGGGTGCGAGGTCCAGCCCCTGGGCCTTCCAGTGGGTGACGGCTTCGGTGGTGTCGAGCAGGTCGACGGCGCCGATGGCCTCGTCGAGGCTGCGGAAGCCGAGCCGGGCGAGGTACTCGCGGACCTCCTGGGCGATGAACTCGAAGAAGTTCACGACGTGGTCGGCCTGGCCGGAGAACCGTGCGCGCAGGGCGGGGTTCTGGGTGGCGACGCCGACGGGGCAGGTGTCGAGGTGGCAGACGCGCATCATGACGCAGCCGGAGACGACGAGGGGCGCGGTGGCGAAGCCGAACTCCTCGGCGCCGAGCAGTGCGGCGATGACGACGTCGCGTCCGGTCTTCATCTGGCCGTCGGCCTGGACGACGATGCGGTCGCGCAGGCCGTTGAGCAGGAGGGTCTGCTGGGTCTCGGCGAGGCCGAGCTCCCAGGGGGTGCCCGCGTGCTTGAGGGAGGTGAGCGGCGAGGCGCCGGTCCCCCCGTCGTGGCCGGAGATGAGGACGACGTCGGCGTGGGCCTTGGAGACGCCCGCGGCGACGGTGCCGACGCCCGCTTCGGAGACCAGCTTGACGTGGACCCGTGCGGACGGGTTCGCGTTCTTGAGGTCGTGGATGAGCTGGGCGAGGTCCTCGATGGAGTAGATGTCGTGGTGCGGCGGCGGGGAGATGAGCCCGACGCCGGGGGTGGAGTGCCGGGTGTCGGCGATCCACGGGTAGACCTTGTGGCCGGGCAGCTGTCCGCCCTCGCCGGGCTTGGCGCCCTGGGCCATCTTGATCTGGATGTCGTCGGCGTTGCTGAGGTAGTGGGAGGTGACGCCGAAGCGGCCGGAGGCGACCTGCTTGATGGCGCTGCGCCGCAGGTCCCCGTTGGCGTCGGGGGTGAAGCGGGCGGGGTCCTCGCCGCCCTCGCCGGTGTTGGACTTGCCGCCGAGGCGGTTCATCGCGATGGCGAGGGTCTCGTGTGCCTCGGCGGAGATGGAGCCGTAGGACATGGCTCCGGTGGAGAAGCGCTTGACGATCTCGGAGACGGGTTCGACCTCGTCGACGGGGACGGGTTCGCGCACGCCCTCGCGGAGGCGGAAGAGCCCGCGCAGGGTCATGAGCTTCTCGGCCTGGTCGTCGATCTTGGAGGTGTACTCCTTGAAGATCTCGTACGTGCGGGTACGGGTGGAGTGCTGGAGCTTGAACACCGTCTCGGGGTTGAAGAGGTGGGGTTCGCCCTCGCGGCGCCACTGGTACTCGCCGCCGACGTCCAGGCGCCGGTGGGCGCCGGGGTTGGCGGCGTGGGCGCGGCGGTGGCGGATGGCGACCTCTTCGGCGAGGACGTCGAAGCCGACGCCGCCCAGGCGTGAGGTGGTTCCGGTGAAGCAGCGGTCGATGACCTCGGCGCCGAGGCCGAGGGCCTCGAAGATCTGGGCCCCGGTGTAGGAGCTGACGGTGGACACGCCGATCTTGGACATGACCTTGAGGACGCCCTTGCCGAACGCCTTGACGGTGTTGCGGACGGCCGTGTCGGCGTCGACGCCGCCGAGGGTTCCGCGTTCGACCATGTCGCGGACGGTGGCGAGGGCCAGGTACGGGTTGACGGCGGAGGCGCCGTAGCCGACGAGGAGTGCCACGTGGTGGCATTCGCGCACGTCGGCGGCTTCGATGAGGAGGCCGACCTCGGTGCGGGTCTTCTCGCGTACCAGGTGGTGGTGGACGGAGCCGGTGAGCAGGAGCGAGGGGACGGGTGCGCGGTCGGCGCCGGCCCCGCGGTCGCTGAGCACGAGGATGTGCGCGCCGTCGGCGATGGCCCGGGACACCTCGGTGTTGATCTGGTCGAGGCGTGCGGAGAGGGCGTCCCCGCCGCCGTCGACGGGGTAGGTGCCGTCGACGGTGTAGGTCCTGAGGGCGGGGTTGTCGCGGCCGGCGGCGACGATGGCGGCGAGTTCGGCCTGGTCCACGACGGGTGTGGGCAGGACGAGCCGCTGGGTGTCGCCGGGGGCGGCGTCGAGGATGTTGTGCTCGGCGCCGAGGAGGGTGGACAGGCTGGTGACCATCTCCTCGCGGATGGCGTCCAGCGGCGGGTTGGTGACCTGGGCGAAGTTCTGCGAGAAGTAGTCGAAGAGCTGCCGGGAGCGGTCGGAGAGCGCGGCGACGGGTGTGTCGGTGCCCATGGAGCCGATGGGCTCGGCTCCGGTGCGGGCCATGGGGGTGAGGATGACGCGGAGTTCTTCCTCGGTGTAGCCGAAGACCTGCTGGGCGAGGTTGAGCTCGGTGACGGGGACGGGGTCCGCGGCGGGGAGTTCGGCCAGGCGCAGGACGCCGGAGTCGATCCACTCCTGGTAGGGGTGTTCGGCGGCGAGTTCGGCCTTGATCTCCTCGTCCTCGATGATGCGGCCCTGCGCGGTGTCGACGACGAAGATGCGGCCGGGCTGGAGGCGTCCCTTGCGGACGACGGTGGCGGGGTCGATGTCGAGGACTCCGGCCTCGCTGGCGAGGACGACGAAGCCGTCCTCGGTGACCCAGTAGCGGCCGGGGCGCAGCCCGTTGCGGTCCAGGACGGCGCCGACGACGGTGCCGTCGGTGAAGGACACCGAGGCGGGGCCGTCCCAGGGCTCCATGAGGGTGGAGTGGTACTCGTAGAAGGCCCGGACGGCCGGGTCCATCTCGGTGTGGTTCTCCCACGGCTCGGGGATCATCATGAGCACCGCGTGCGGGAGGGTGCGTCCGCCGAGGTGGAGGAGTTCGAGGGCGTCGTCGAAGGACGCGGTGTCGGAGTCGTCGGGGTCGACGATGGGGAAGATGCGGTCGAGGTCGCCGGGGATGAGGTCGCTGGCGAGCTTGGCCTCGCGTGCGCGCATCATGTTGCGGTTGCCCTTGACCGTGTTGATCTCGCCGTTGTGGGCGACGAAGCGGAACGGGTGGGCGAGCGGCCAGGACGGGAAGGTGTTGGTGGAGAACCGGGAGTGGACCAGGGCGAGGCCGGACGCGTAGCGCCGGTCGGACAGGTCGGGGAAGAACGGTTCGAGCTGCGGGGTGGTGAGCATGCCCTTGTAGGCGATGGTGCGCGGGGACAGGCTCGGGAAGTAGACGTCGGTCTCGTGCTCGGCGCGCTTGCGGACGCAGTAGGCGTGGCGTTCGAGTTCGATGCCGGTGAGGCCCTCGGTGGGGGTGCCCGGGGTGCCGGTGATGAAGAGCTGCCCGAAGTAGGGCATGGCCTGGCGGGCGGCGGGGCCGCTGTACTGGGGCTCGAAGGGCAGTTCGCGCCAGCCGAGGAGGGTCAGCCCCTCGTCGGCGACGATGGCGTCGATGGCCTCGACGGCGGCGGCGCGCTCGGCGGCGTCGACGGGGAGGAAGGCGATGCCGGTGGCGTAGGCGCCGGGCTCGGGGAGTGCGAAGTCGCAGACCTCGGTGTAGAGCTCGTGCGGGATCTGGGTGAGGATGCCCGCGCCGTCACCGTCGTCGGGGTCCGCGCCGGAGGCGCCCCGGTGGTCGAGGTTGCGGAGGACGGTGAGCGCCTTCTCGACGATGTCGTGGCTGCGCCGGCCGGTGAGGTCGGCGACGAAGCCCACACCGCAGGCGTCGTGCTCGAAGGTGGGGTCGTACAGGCCCTGGGAAGTGGATTCTGCGTTCGTTCGGACGGACGAACGCCGCACCTGAGCAGCGGGCATCTACCCTCCCTGTCGTCTCTTGTCGGCTTTGTGAAAAGCGCATTCGGGACGACATTGGCCCTGCTGCGTGCGGATGTAGTTGTGTGCCGCGTGAGCGGCGGTTCCCGCTGGGCGGGCGCCCTTCGCGCTACCGTCGCGCGTCCACGTCCTCGTGGTCGCCGGTGGCGGTCGGGGTCCCTGTTTCGGGCGGGTTCCCTTATACACGCTGGTCCGGCCGCGATGCGAATCGAAGGTCTAGACCAGATGGCGCCGCGGTGCGCCGGTGTTCGCGGTTCGCCCGCGGGGGGCGGTGCTGTCCCTCTCGGTTGTCCCCGATGAGGGCTGGCCTAGCCGGTTTTTCCACGAGGGAACCCCGCTAAACCTCCCAAAGTGGATAAAACCCCGACTGTGGGTCGGTGTTCCGCTCCGGGACCGCGTGACGCCGTGTACCGGTGGTCAACATTACCCCGGCGTTAACGCACCGCCCAAGGGGGCCCGGGTCCCCCACGTGGGTGATCTGTCCCTCACCCGAGACGGACCGTTCTGACCTGGGCGGCCACGGCCACCCGCCGACCCGTGGGACCATCGGTGGATGGCAGGCCACCCGACTTTCCCGGACCCGGACGACCACGGTTCCGCACCCCCCGACCACACCCCACGAACACCAGGAGTCACGGTTTCGGACACCTCCCCCGCGCACCCGCCCGGGGGCGCGCCGCCGCTGCCCGAGGCCGCGTTGCGGCTGCTGCGCGACCACGGCGTGGACATGCCCCGGCTCCGCCGGGTCCTGGCGCTGCTCGCCGACGGCCGGTGGTGGGGCGCCGACGACCTGGTCCGGGGTACGGGTGTCGCGTACACGCTGGTGTCGTCGCTGCTCAAGGCGCTGGACGAGGCCGGCGAACTCGCCACCGAGAGCGCCGGCCGCCAGAGCCGGGTACGCCTGGCGCGGCCCTCCGGCTACGCCGGCGCGGCCGGCGCGGCCGGCGACGACCTCGCCGACCCCGTGGCGCACCTCCTCCCCCGGTACGCCCGCGCCCACGCCGAGCTGGCGCGAGCCGTGGCCGAGGGACCCGCCTCCGACCTGGACCTTGACCACGTCACCGCGACCGCGGAGACGGCGCTGCGCCGCGCCCTGTTCCTGGCCACGCGCTTCGACCTGCACGACCGGGTCCTGCTGTGCGTGGGCGACCACGACCTGACCTCGATCGCGCTGACGCTCGTGTGCCCCGGCGCCCGGGCCGAGGTCGTCGACATCGACGAGCGTGTGCTGGCGCACATCGACGCGCTGGCCGACAGGCTGGACCTGCGGGTGCGGACCCACACGGCCGACCTGCGCCTGGGACTGCCGTCCACGGTGCGCGGCGTCGCGGACGTGGTGTTCACCGATCCCCCGTACACCGCCGACGGGGTGGAGCTGTTCGTGCGCCGCGGCGTGGAGGGCATGGCCGACCCCCGCCGGGGGCGGGTCCTGGTGGCGTACGGCGCCAGCGAGACCACGCCCAAGCTGGCGGCCGCCACCCAGTCGCGGCTGGCGCGGATGGACCTGCTGTTCGAGGCGGTGTGGCCGGACTTCAACCGGTACCACGGCGCGGAGTCCATCGGCGCGGCCTCCGACCTCTACGTGCTCCGGCCGCTCACGCGCGCCCCGGCGCCGCCCTCGGGCGACGCCGCCAGGGTGTACAGCCAGGGGGTGAACGCCAAGGAGGCCCGGGGCGGCCTCGACGCCGGGCGCGCCCGTGCGGTGCTCGACCGCGTGCGCGAGGACCTGGACGGCCGGGGGGCCGCGGACAGGGGCCGCGGGGACGGCGACGGGCGCGGGGACGGCGACGGGCGCGGGGACGGCGGCCGGACCGCCGCCGGGGGCGCGGAGCCGACGCTGGTGGGCGAGTGGCCGTCGGAGGTGTCGGCGGCCGGGCGGGTACGGCTGTCCACCTGGATGGACGCGCCCGCGCCCGTGGGCGACTGCGCCGTGCTCAACCTGACCGGCGGGTGGGAGCGGCTGGCGGCGCGTGCGGCCCTGGCCTCCGCCGCGGACACGGTGTACGCCCTGGTCCCCTCCTCCGCGGCGTGCGTGCGCGACGCCGCGGGGCAGCGGGGTCTGCGCGCCCTGGTGGAGCCCCGCTTCCGGGTGCGGTTCCTGCGCGGGTTCGGCGCCGACGACCTGACCGCGGTACGCCTGACGCGGCGCCCGCCGGACGTGGACGAGCCGGGTGCGGGCGCGCCGGGCGGGGCGCGAGCGCGTGCCGAGGAGGGCCGGGGAGGGGTCCCGGAGGGCGAGCGGGCGCAGGGGGTTCCGGACGCCGCTGTCGACCTCCTCCTGACCCACGTGCAGGAGCGGGCGCACGGCACGCTCACCGCCACGCTGAGGGCCGGGCTCGTCGAGGTGTCGGCGCTCGGGGGCCGCCCGGCC
Organism: Nocardiopsis sp. NPDC006198; assembly: GCF_040613895.1. NCBI lineage: Bacteria > Bacillati > Actinomycetota > Actinomycetes > Streptosporangiales > Nocardiopsidaceae > Nocardiopsis > Nocardiopsis sp. NPDC006198. Next base: position 8,589 of record NZ_JBEXSY010000040.1, read on the forward strand.
AACAAGCGCACCGCGCGGCAGGCCGTGTCCACGGCGCCGTGGTGGCTGGCCGGCCACACGCTGCTCGACCTGCCCGAGCACCGCTTCGCGGAGCTGCGGGGCGTGGCCGCCGCACTGCTCGCCCAGGTGTAGGTCCCGCCCCGGCCTGCGCCGCGCGGGGCTGTCCGGGGCAGCACGGCGCCGGTGGGGCCCGACTCCCCCGGTCGCCACGCCACGGGCGGGGACACCCGCCCGCCGGACCCCACCGGGGCCGGTGGACGGCCGCACGGGGTCCGCGGGGGAACTCCCGCCCCGGCACGCGCGGAGGGGCCCGGAGGACGTGTCCTCCGGGCCCCTCCGCGCGCGGTTCAGCCGGTTCCGGTGCCGAGGCCCTCGGTTCCGGCGGGGTCCTCCGCGGTGCCCTGCGTACCCGCGGGGTCCTGCACCGTGCCGTCGGTTCCGGCCGGGTCCTGCACCGTGCCCTCGGTCCCCGCCGGGTCCTGCACCGTGCCCTCGGTCCCCGCCGGGTCCTCGACGGCGCCCTCCTGCGTGCCCTCGTCCGGCTGGCCGGTCCCGGAGCCGTCGTCGAGCTGCACCATCCGCCGGTAGAGCGGGTCGCGGAAGTTCGCCAGCGCCACGAGCGGGCCGGAGAGGCTGACCCTCTCCTCGACCGACTCGGATCCGGTGGGCTGGACCCACACCACGACCAGGTAGTGGCCGCTGACGATCGCGTCGCTGGCGCTGTAGCCCTCGCCCAGGCGGTCGAACGGGTCGGCGCCGGAGGGGGAGAGCACGAACCCGGGGTCCGGGGAGGCGTCGCCCTCCCCTTCGGCCCCGGCCTCGTCCGCCTCGGGCGCGTTCATGGCGGCGGCGACGGCCCTGCTCCCCTCGACGTCGGCGAGGTTGAACACGGCCGTCACGCCGAAGTAGGTGTCGGAGACGTAGGTGGCGCGTCCTGCCTGGGTGCAGTCGGCCTCGGCCAGGGCGGTGCGGACCTGCTCCCCCCACACCGCGGCCGAGCAGTCGTCGCTCAGGTCCGAGTCGCGCAGGGTGAAGTCGATCTCCTGGCTGGAGATCTCCGCGTTGCGGCTCTCGAACAGCTCTCCGGCGTTGAGGGCGCGGCTGTCGTCCTCACGGGAGGTCAGCACCTCGTTCATGCGGCCGGTGTCGATCACCCGGTACATGACGGGCCGGGTCTCCTGGGCGGCCTGGTCCGCTCCGCCCCCCTCGCCGAGGCGCATGTACAGCACGGTACCGAGCACGGCCAGTGCCACGACGGCCACTCCGGCCACCACGAGGAGGGGACGGCGGCGCCCCTTGGTCTCCTGCTTCCTCCGGCCTCCGGCCCGGCGGCGCCCACCCGTGCGGGAGGACGGCCCCGCCGACACCTCGTCGGACTCGCTGTTTTTCCTCCGGCGTCCGGCGGGACCGGACGCCGACGGTTCAGAAGGGGACACCCAGTGGACCTTTCCTCGGATGCGGGCCGGCCGCGCGCGCGTGGCCGGCCCGGTTCGCTTGGGGAGAGGGGCGGAAAGCACCCCGCCCGCACGACCCTGGCGGAAGGGTCGATCTGTCCGAGATCCTATCGGGGCGTCCGACAGGGCGGGACAGGCCTACTCCTCGGCCCGACCCGCCTCGACGACCTCCTCGTAGATGAATTGCGTGGAGTTCATGGAGGCCACGCTCAGCTTCGCCAGGTCGGCGTTGTCGCCCGGGTCGGCGCCGTCGGTGTCGGCGACCCAGAACACCGCCAGGTAGTGGCCCATGACCTGGGCGTTCGCCTGGCTGTAGCCCTCCTGGAGGCCGGGAATGTCGTCGCCGTTCTGCGTGAGCAGGAATCCGGCGTCGCTCTCGGCGTTGGTCGGGTCCAGGGAGGCCTCGACGTTGGCGGCCTCATCGGCGTTGGCCAGGTCGAAGACGGTGACCTGTGCGATGTGCTCCTCGCCCGCGTCGGTGTACACACCGGTGGCGGCCTGGATGCAGTTCGCGTCGATGAGGGTCTGGCCGAGCTCCTCGCCCCACACCAGTGAGGTGCAGGAGTCGGTGACGCTGCTCTGGCGGAGCTCCAGCGTCATGTCGTCGAGCCCGATCTCGCCGACCGCCCCGAACACGGACTCCTCGGTCATCGGCTCCGCGCCCTCGGGGCGTTCGTTGATCGCGCCGAACACGTCCTCGCGGTTGGGCTCGGACAGGTAGAGCTCCGGTGTGAGGGTGCTGTGCCCCTCCGGCGGAGCCACGACCGAGTCGTCGCCGCCCGAGACCGAGCCCCCCGACCCCGTGAAGAGCTGGAAGGTCAGCAGTCCGAGGAGGGCGACCAGCGCGATGCTGAACGCGCCCAGCAGGACGCCGAGGACGGCTGTGCCGCGCTTGCGCTTGCTCTGCTCGGCGAGGGTGTAGACGATCTGGTTGGGGCGGTCTCCCAGGACCGACACCTTCTTGATCGCGGACGCGGAGAAGGCCGAGACCTTGCCGACCCCGCCGCGCCTGGCCCCGGACGCCCTGCGCCTCGAAGCTCCGGCCGCGGTCGCCCCGCGGCCCTTCCTGCGGCGGGAGGACCGCCGGGAGCCTGCGGCCTCGTCCTCGGCCGGAGCCCCCTCCTCGTACTCGTCGTAGTCGTCGTACGCCTCGTCCCCGTCGGCCCGGTCCGCGGTGTCGGCGGTGTCGTCGGTGTCGGCGTCGGACGTGCGGGTGTGACCGTACTCCGCGGAGAAGTCCTCCTCGGGATCGTAGTCGTCCTCGCGGCCCTCGTCGTGGCCGTAGTCGTCGGCGTGGTCCTCGGTGTAGGCCCGGCCGGCGCGGCGTGAACCGCCGCGCCGTCCCCGGCGGCCGTACCCGGACTCAGCTCTGCTCACGGTCTTTCTCAATCGTCAACCCGTGGTCTGCTCGAAAGGTACAGGGCGTTCTCCGCTCCGCGGCCGGACACGGCCGGCCCGCGTTCAGGAGCCCTGCGCTACTCGGGCTTCGCCCCGGAATCGGTTCCCGTGTCTCCGGCGTCGTTCGCGGTCGAGCCCTCGGTACTAGATCGCTCAGGGCTCGGGTGGTATTCCGTGCCCGCCTCCTCTGAGCTGCCATTTTGCGTTCCGGAGCCCGTTTCTTCGCTGTCCACGGCGCTGTAGACGGTGCTGTCGTCGGGCACCTCACTGCCGGCTGTGGCGCCGAACACCTGGGTTCCGGCGTCGTGGCCGTAGGGGACGACGGCGGTGGAGAAGGAGTCGATGCGGCGTCCGGCCCACACGAAGTAGGCGAGCGCGCCGAGGAAGACGACGATGGAGGTCCAGTTGTTGAGGCGCATGCCCAGGAAGTCGTTGGCGGGGTCGACGCGCAGGTACTCGATCCAGAAACGGCCCGCGCAGTAGCCCATGACGTAGAGCGCGAAGAGCCGGCCGCCCTGGAGGGAACCCTCGAAGCGGCGTCCGGCCCAGGCCAGGAGCACGGCCAGGAGCAGGCACCACAGGGACTCGTAGAGGAACGTGGGGTGGTACGTGGTGACGCCGAACTCCATGCCGGGGCGCAGGTGGCCCTCGGGGTAGGGGGTGATCTCCACGGCCCAGGGCAGATCGGTGGGCGCTCCGAACAGCTCCTGGTTGAAGTAGTTGCCCCAGCGGCCGAGGGCCTGGGCGAGGGGGATGGTGGGGGCGATCGCGAACGACAGCTTGGACATGGACAGCCCGCGCTTGCGCGCCACCAGCCACACGCCCACGGCGCCCAGGGGCACGGCGCCCCAGATGCCGAGGCCGCCCTCCCACACGTACAGGGCGCGGATGGGCTCGCGGCCCTCGCCGAAGTACAGCTGGGCGTCGCTGATGACGTGGTAGAGGCGGCCGCCGATCAGTCCCAGGATCACGGCCCAGACGGCCATGTCCATGATGGTGCCCTTCTCACCCCCCATGGCTGCCCAGCGGCGCTCGCTCCAGACCACGGCGACGACGACGCCGGCGAGGATGCACAGCGCGTAGAAGTGGATCTGGAGGGGGCCGATCGGGATCGCGTTGATCTGGGGGCTGGGGATGGCCGCGAGGGCGCGGCCGAGCCCGGCCGCGCCCTCGGAAGCTGTCGACGACAGTGTCACTGCTCTGCTCTCGGGTTCGCCCCGCGTGCGGGGGGTGCTGTCAGGGGTGCTACTCCGCGCCCCCGTCACCCATGGGCTGGGTGTCGACCTCACCGGCGTCCGCGGAGGCGATCGCCTCGTTGAGGCCCCTGACCGTCATGGCGGTGTTGTTGTCGAGCAACTCGCCGTTGAGGTACACGGAAGGAGTGCCGCGGAACGTGTTGTCTCCGCTGTAGCGAGTGTAGGCCGTTCCGGTGGCGGTGATGATCTCGCCCGTGTAGGTGCCGTCGAGGAAGGCGGGGTCGTGCCCGTTGTCGGCTCCCCAGGAGATCAGGTCGGACAGGACCATGGTGCCGAGGGTCTCCTCGCCGATCTCCGCCATGGCGTCCTCGGTGAGCGCGGGCAGGTAGTCCTCGGTGAACGTGGTGACGACGGCGGCCTCCTCGTCGATCCGCCGGTCGAACTCGCCCTCCTGCTCGGCGTTGGCGTCGGTCTGGCGGAACCAGTCCTTGAGCTCGTCGACGGTGAAGCCCTCGTTGCCCTCGGTGGGCTGGTTCTCGAAGAGGATGTCGTTGTACTCGACGAAGTAGCCGTGCTCGGCGGCGGCGCGTGCGGCGGCGCCGGCGCGCAGCGAGTTGCTGCTGATGGGCACCGGCTGCTGGGCGAAGATGCTCACCGGCCGGTAGTGCACGATGGCGTTGCCCTCGGCGGCGTTCCGTTTGAGGACGTCGCCGTTGAGCAGCTCGAACTGGCGGCAGGCGGGGCACTGGAAGTCGGCGTAGACCTCGACGACGGGCGCCTGCGCGCCCTCCTGGGCGAGGACGACGCTGCCGTCCTCCTGGAGGACCTGGGGCGGGAGCGCCCCTTCGTACCCGGAGCCGCGGCGGTCGGCGTTGAGCACGGCGAACCCGATGCCGACGACCAGGACGACGACGGCCGCGGCGGCGCCGATGACGATGAGCGTCTTGGTGCGTTTGGCCGCCCGCTTCTCCCGTTCGCGCTGTTCCCTGATTTTCTCGCGGGAGCGCTTGCGCGCTTCACTCCCCATGCTTTCCCCTGTTTCTACTGCTGGAGGTGGTCGACCGTCGTGGGTTCCGGGGTCACCGGAAGAGCCCGATGGCGCGGTCGAGGGCGAAGGGTGATCGCGGCCAGACCGCGATGAAGGCGCCCATGGCGGCGAAGGCGATGTCGCGGGCGATGGAGAGCCCGTAGGTGGTCTCCCCGGGGGCGACCTGTCCGCCGCCGCCGAAGCAGCCGCAGTCGATGTTCAGGCCCCTGGCCATGGCGGAGACGATCCCGGCGATGAAGACGACCATGAGGAGGGCGCCGACGGCTCCGACGTAGCGGGTGGCGAGTCCGACGAGGAGGAGGGCCGCCAGGGCGAGCTCGAACAGGGGGAGGGTGTAGCCGATGAGCCGGGCGACCTCGACGGGGAAGAGGTCGTAGGCCTCGACCGCCTGGACGGAGAGCGCGGGCGGGAACTTGGAGACGGCGGCGAAGACGAGGACGGCCGCGAGTCCGAGCCGGCAGGCGAGGGTGAGCCAGGGTTGGACGGCCTCCCAGCGGGAGCGCGGGACCGCGGGGGCGGTGGAGGCGTCGGGGGATTCGTCGGTTGTGTCCATCGCTTGGGCCTTCGGGGAGTAGGGGACGCTTTGTCGCGTTCGGTGTCTGATCCGTCGCTCTACGTATCGCGTCACATCCTACTGACTGTGGTGAGTCCGTGACGCTGCGGCCGGAACCCCGGACGCAGCGGCAGGCGCCCCAGGAATCCGCGACACCGCCATCACATCACCGGGACGGCCCCGGTGGGGGCGTTTCAGGGGTTCCGGCAGGGGCCTCTCACCCGATTCTCACCCTCTTAACCCTGCTTTTGACCAGGCGGGAAGAGCGTCGGGCCGCCCCCGAGGGGACGGCCCGACGCCGGTGCCACAGGTCTCCCCGGCCGGTGACCTATGCCGCGACCGCCGTGGCCGGAGGTCCCGTGCGAACACGGCCCCGGTCCCGCGGGCGGGCCGCGCGTCCCGGGCGGAGGGGGCCCGCGGAGCACACCGGGCCCTACCTGTCGCGGACGCCCCCCGCGAGCTCCTCGGCGAAGGAGCGGACGGCGGTGAGACCGGTCTCCAGGTCCGGGGCGTCCAGGATCCGCTGGCAGAACCCCGCGCCGACGATGACGCCGTCGGCGTAGGCGGCCACCTCGGCCGCCTGGGCGGCCGTGGAGATCCCCAGGCCCACGCAGACCGGCAGGCCGGAGTCGCGGGTCACCTCGCGGGTGCGCCGCACCAGCGTCGCGGCGGTGTCGGCGACCTGCGTGCGGGTGCCGGTCACGCCCATCAGCGAGGCCGCGTACACGAACCCGCTGCACGCCGCGGTGGTCATGGCGAGGCGGCGGTCGGTGGAGGAGGGCGCGACCAGGAAGATCCGGTCCAGGCCGGACGCCTCGGAGGCGGCCGTCCACGCCCCCGCCTCCTCGGGGATGAGGTCGGGGGTGATCACCCCGGCCCCGCCCGCCTTGGCGAGGTTCGCGGCGAAGCGCTCCACCCCGTAGCGCTCGATCGGGTTCCAGTACGACATGACCACGGCGGCGGCGCCCGTGGCGGCGGTGGCCTCCACGACGCGGAACACGTCCTCGGTGGTGGTTCCGGCCGCCAGGGCCCGGTCCGCGGCCCTCTGGATGGTGGGGCCGTCCATCATCGGGTCGGAGTAGGGCAGGCCGACCTCGATGACGTCGCAGCCCCCCTCCACCATGGCCTGGATCACCCGGACGGAGGAGTCCGGGTCCGGGAACCCCGCGGGGAGGTAGCCGATCAGGGCCGCCCGGCCCGCCTCGCGGGCCTCGGCCAGCTTGGTCTGCAGCGTCGTCGCGGTCATCACGCCTGTCCCTCCGTGTCGACGAGTCCGAAGTACGCGGCCGCGGTGTCGACGTCCTTGTCCCCGCGCCCGGAGAGGTTCACCAGGATGACGGCGTCCGGGCCGAGGCGCTCGCCGAGCTTGCGGGCACCGGCCAGGGCGTGGGCGCTCTCGATCGCCGGGATGATGCCCTCGGTGCGGCACAGCAGGCGGAACGCCTCCATGGCCTCCGCGTCGGTGATCGGCTCGTAGCTCGCCCGGCCGGTGTCGGCGAGGTAGGCGTGCTCGGGGCCGACCGCCGGGTAGTCGAGCCCCGCCGAGATGGAGTGGCTGGGCAGGGTCTGGCCGAACTCGTCCTGGAGCACGAACGTGCGCGCCCCGTGGAAGACCCCGGGGCTGCCCGCGGTGATCGATGCGGCGGTGCGGGGGGTGTCCGCACCGTCCCCCCCGGCCTCGAAGCCGTACAGGGCGACGCTCTCGTCGGGGATGAACGCGGCGAAGACCGCCATGGCGTTGGAGCCGCCGCCCACGCAGGCGGCGACCGCGTCGGGGAGCCTGCCGACCCTCTCCAGGACCTGGGCGCGGGCCTCCTCCCCGACGACGAAGTGCAGGTCGCGCACCAGCTTGGGGAAGGGGTGGGGCCCGGCGACGGTGCCGAAGAGGTAGTGGGTGCGGTCCACGTTGGCGACCCAGTCGCGGAACGCCTCGTTGATGGCGTCCTTGAGGGTGCGGCTGCCGATGGTGACGGGGACGACCTCGGCGCCGAGCATGCGCATGCGGGCGACGTTGAGCGCCTGGCGCCGGGTGTCCTCCTCCCCCATGTAGATGACGCATTCCAGGCCCAGGAGGGCGCAGGCGGTGGCGGTGGCCACGCCGTGCTGTCCGGCTCCGGTCTCGGCGATGACGCGGGTCTTGCCCATGCGCCGGGTGAGCAGGGCCTGGCCGAGCACGTTGTTGATCTTGTGCGAGCCGGTGTGGTTGAGGTCCTCGCGCTTGAGGAGGACGCGGGCGCCGCCGCAGTGCTCGGAGAAGTTGCGGGCCTCGCTGAGGGCGCTGGGGCGGCCGGTGTAGTCCTTCAGCAGCGCGGCCAGTTCGGCCTGGTAGGCGGGGTCGTTCTTGGCCTTCTCCCACTCCGCCTCGACCTCGTCGAGGGCGGCGATGAGCGCCTCGGGGGCGAAGCGGCCCCCGAAGCGGCCGTAGTGCCCGCCGTGGTCGGGCAGTGATCCAGCATGGCTCATTGGGACGTTCTCCTGGGAAGGGGCCGACGGCGGCTCTTCCCCCGGGCGTACGGCCGCGGGGGTCCGCGCGTCGACCGGCTGCGCGCCGCCTGGTTCCGGCGGCGCGTTCGGACCGGTGGGTCGACGCGGCGTCGGGAACCCGCGGCTCATGCCTGCGGGTTCCCTAGAGCCATCGCCATCGGAGGCCGGGGTGTGCCGTCACCGCGACCGTCCCTGGCGTCGTCTGTCCCATCGTGCTGTTCGTCCCCTAGTTCCGGTCACGCAGGGCGGGGTGTGCTCCCGCGGTCACCAGGTCAGCCACGGCCTCGCGCGGGTTCCGACCGCGGACGAGGCTCTCGCCGACGAGGACCGCTCCGGCGCCGGCGCCGGCGTAGGCCAGCAGGTCGTGCGGGCCGCGGACTCCGGACTCGGCGATCTTGACGACGTCGGAGGGGATGCCGGGGGCGATCCGGGAGAAGGTGTCCCGGTCGACCTCCAGGGTCTTGAGGTTGCGCGCGTTGACGCCGATGACGGTGGCGCCGGCGTCGACGGCCCGGGTCACCTCGTCCTCGTCGTGGACCTCGACCAGGGGCATGAGCCCCAGGGAGCGGGCGCGCTCGACCAGGGAGACCAGTGCCTCCTGGGGCAGCGCCGCGACGATGAGGAGGACGGCGGAGGCGCCGAAGACGCGGGCCTCCCACAGCTGGTAGGAGCTGACCACGAAGTCCTTGCGCAGGAGCGGGGTGTCGACGGCCTGGTGGACCGCCCGGAGGTCGTCGAGGCTGCCCTTGAAGCGGCGCTCCTCGGTGAGGACGCTGATGAGCGCGGCGCCCCCGGCCTCGTAGTCGCGGGCCAGTGCGGCGGGGTCGGTGATGGTCGCGAGCGGTCCCTTGGAGGGGCTCGCCCGCTTGACCTCGGCGATCACGTGGACGCCGGGACGGCGCAGGGCGGCTTCGGCGTCCTGCGGGGTGGGCGCCGACTCGGCCTGGGCCTTGAGGCGGTCCAGGGGCAGCGCCTCCTGCCGCTTCGCCAGGTCGGCGCGTACTCCGTCGAGGATCTCGTCGAGCACGCTCACCAGTTACCGCTCCCTCGTGCAGTGGTCTGTCACGGTGGTGGCTCCGGCGGGCGGGCCGCCCGCGCGGCGTGCCCGGACGCACCGCCGGCGCACCGTGTTGCTGGTCATCGTATCGACCTTCGGGGGCCGGGGGGCCGCCACCCCCCACCTGGTCCCCCGGGTTCTCCGGGGGACCAGGTGGGAGGGGTGGTTGTGTCCGCTTGTGTCAGGAGGTGTCCCGGCGGCGCGTGCCGCCGCGCCGGAATCAGATCTCCGAGAGGAAGAGGCCGACCATCATCACGATCATGAAGAGGATGTAGAGGGCCGCCGGGACGAAGAGCACCACGCCGATGATGCCCATGACCTTGGCGATCTTGGACGAGGTCTCGGCGCCCCGGTAGTCGCCGGAGGTCCACTGGCTGTTGACCATGACGGCGAAGATCAGGCCGATGATGCCGATCACCGGAAAGCAGCTGATGATGCCCAGGATGTTCATGGCCAGGTGGTTCTTGGGCGGGTCGCCGGGAGGCGGGCCGCCGTGGCCCGGTACGCCTCCGTAGCCGGAGGGAGGACCGTATCCGCCGGGTGTGCCGTAGCCCCCTGGAGGGCCGTATCCCCCGGGGGGACCGTGGCCGCCGGGGGGCAGGGCGTCGTAGCTCATGTCGGGTTCCGCTCTCGTGGGGGATGTCGGCGGGCCGGCTCGTCCCCGGCTCCGCCTGTCGGGCACGGCCCTCACCGGCGTTCCGCCCGTCCGGGCCCGTGGCGCCGATGGGCGGCCGGGACGGCCGGTCTTCTTCCTTGCCGGGGCGCCGCGCGTTCGTCGGCGCCCCTGCCCCGGAGACCGGGGACAGGGGCGCCGTGTCCCGAGCACCGCTCGTCGTGCCGCTCGCGGCGGCACGCGCTGCCGTGGGCCGGGATGCCTGCCTCAGTACGTGGCCGCGGCGCCGAAGGCGACGATGAACATCAGGAGGACGAAGAGCAGGTAGAGGACGACGCAGATGAATCCGACCAGGCCGATGATCCCCATGATCTTGGCGACCTGCGCGGAGGACTGGGCTCCCGCGTAGTCACCCGACTCCCACTTGCTGTTGACCTGGAGCGCGAAGATCAGGCCGATGATGCCGACCACGGTGCACCCGAAGATGCCCAGGATGTTGAACATCAGGTAGTTCTTGGGCGGTCCGCCCGCGGGCGGGCCTCCGTACCCCGGCGCGCCTCCGTAGCCCGCGGGCGGGCCGTAGCCACCGCTGGGCGGGCCGTAGCCGCCGGTGGGAGGTCCGTAGCTCATAGGGGTCCAACCTTCCAGGACGTGTGTGTGGTGCGTTGACTCGTACAGGGGGTCGTGGCGCTCATCCGCTCAGACGGCGGAAGTGCCCTTCTGGTTCTGGCTACCAGCCGGGGAACAGCGGTGTTCCCGGGGCGAGGAAGGAGAACCAGGGCAGGTTGCGCAGGATCCAGTGGGCGGTGATGACGATCAGGAGCAGCCACAGGAACCAGCCCGGGGTGAGCTTGGGCGGCTTCGTGGGCGGTCGGACCGTCCTGACCAGCCACAGCGTGTAGGTCACCGCGATGTAGGGGAGCAGGAGCACCAGCAGGGGGTTCATGCTGATGGCGCCGAGGAAGTCGCCGTGCGTGGCCAGGGCGATCGCGCGCATGCTGCCGCAGCCGGGGCAGAACGTGCCGGTGAGCAGCAGCCACGGGCACGTGGGGTAGTTGCCGGGCTCGTTGGGGTCCACGAAGTGCAGGAGCGTGGCCCCGGTCAGGCCGAGGACACCCAGGCCGACGGGCCACACGACCGGGGGCAGGGCCCTGAGCCGGTGTTCGACGCGCTGGGTCCACGAGGGCGCGGCAGGCGTCTCGGGCCCGGCGGTCTCGGGTGGTTCGCTTGGGTGCACGGGACCAGCCTACGGGTTCGGGGAGGACAGGGTTCTGCCCCCGTGGCCACAGGGCGCACGGGGGCAGACACGTGCTCGGTGCGGGTGCCGACTAGTAGTACGTGGGCGTTGACGCAACGAGGAGCACGGTGCTCACGATGTAGAAGCCGATGCTCAGCACGTAGGCGATGCTGCCGAGGATGAAGGCGAGCTTCGTGAACTTCTTCGCCTGGGCCTGGGCCTGCATCGCGCCGGCCTGGTCGCCGCGGTTCCACAGGTCGTTGACCTTGGTCGCGTTGATGATCGCCGGGATGGCGAGGGGCCAGCAGCAGAAGACGGCGACGATCGCCCAGGTGAGGCCGTTGTCGGGCGGGGTGCCGCCGGGGGCGCCGTAACCGCCTCCGGGAGGCCCGTAGCCGCCGCCGGGGGGCGGGCCGGGGTTGCCGGGGGGAGGGGGACCGTAGCTCATGGTCGTACAACTTTCAGAAAGAGGACAAGGGATTTCGCACGGTGTGGAGAACACACCGGCCCGACATGGGGCAGGATCGGGTCACCGGAACGCGTACGTCACGGGCAGAAACGAATGATGCCAGACAGAGGGGACATCAGCCGACAGGCGACGACACGTTTGGCAGGTCCGGTGTGGTGAATCTACCTGCCCCATGGGACCTTCGTCCATTTTCCGTTACTCACTCGTTGTGAGCTGCGGTTTCGCGGAGGGGAGTCAGTTATTGCCCGCCGTGGCCGAGACCTTCTGGGCGGCTTCCCACGCCTCACGGGTCTGCGGGTAGGGGCGCGGCTCCTTGCGGCCGAGGCCGACCTTCTTCATGACGCCGGCGATGACGGCCAGGACGATGCTGAGGCCGAGACCGATGAGGGTCCACGTCACCAGGTCGCCGCCGAGGATGATGGCGACGGCCGCCACGGTCCATGCCACGATCCAGGAGATGGTGAGGAACCAGGCGGAAACGGTGTTGCCGTGGTCGTCGTGGTGTTCGTCGGCCATCAGTGGTTCTCCTTCGGTTCGGCTGGCCGTGCTGCCAGCGGTGCGGGTTCGGCGGCGTCCCCGGGACCGGCGGGGTCCTCGGACCGGCCGCCGTCGGGGGCGTCGAGTGTGGGATCGTCACCGGCATCCAGCGATTTCCACAGGTCGGCAGGTGTCTCGGCCCGGGTCGCGCGCGGTGCGGCGTCCCGATCGTACCGGGTGCCCATGCCCGGCCAGGCAGGGGCTCGTACCGCGGACAGGAGCCCGGCGAGGACCAGGAGGACGGCGCCTCCCGCGGCCATGGCGGGGCCGAGCGCGGCCAGGTGGGGCGCCGCCGCCACCTGGGCAGTGCCCGCGGCGTCGGTGGCGTTCTTCGCCACGGCCTCCATGAGGGCGTCGGGCCGTGTTGCTCCCCACACGGAGGTCAGGGCGAGGACGCCTCCCGCGGCGACGAGGGCGCCGACGAGCCGCCGGGCCCATCCGCGTGTGGCGTACAGGCCCGCGATGCCGGCCAGGCCGGCCCACCCGATGCCGCTGGGCGCGCCGGTCAGGTCGGCCCCGGTGAGTGCGACGGGGACCGGCGGGACCGGTCCGGGCGCCGTGAGCTGGCCGGTCGCCCACTGCTGTCCGGCGGCGGCGAGGAGGAGTCCGGCGCCGGCGGCCAGGCCGAGCATGGTGGCGCCGTACTCGCGCCGGACGCGGGGGGAGGTCGTGGGGGAGCTCACAGCAGTTCCCCGGCGTCGAAGCACGTGCGGTCGCCCGTGTGGCAGGCGGCGCCCTCCTGGTCGACGCGGACCAGGAGCGTGTCGCCGTCGCAGTCCAGTGCGACCGACACCACACGCTGGGTGTGGCCCGACGTGGCTCCCTTGACCCAGTACTCGTTGCGGCTGCGCGACCAGTAGGTGGCGGCGCGGGTCGTGAGGGTGCGGTGCAGCGCCTCGTCGTCCATCCAGGCGAGCATGAGCACCTCCCCGGTGTCGTGCTGCTGGACGACGGCGGGGACGAGGCCGTCCGCGGTCCGCTTGAGTCGGGCGGCGATGGCCGGGTCGAGGCTGGTGACGCTCATGTCCTCCAGGTTATGGCCGGCCGTCCAGCGGTCCGCACCGGGTCGTGCCCAGCGGGACCGAGCTCGGGGCGTCCCCTTGGGGGCGTTCGTCCGGGGCGGTTAGAGTTCGTGCGTCCTCCCGGTTCGGGTGCCGCGGGCCGCCCCCGGCGCCCGCCGCGCTCCCCCGCCCCTTCCGTCCGCCGTCTCCACCCTGGGAGTTCCGTGACCGCCGAGACCCTGTCCGCCGACCTGGCGGGCAAGCCCGCAGCGCTGACCTCGCTCGCCACCCGCTTCCCCCGGTGGGACCCCTACGCCGCGCTGCCCGCGCTCCTGGCCGACGAGCCCGCCGCCGTGCGGTTCGTGGGCCTGGGTTCGGCCCGTTACGCCTGCGAGGTGGCGGCGGCCCGGCTGCGGCGCGCGGGCATCGCGGCGAGCGCGGACCGCTCCTCGTCCGCGGAGCAGCCGCCCGCCGGCCCGGAGACGCTGGTGGTGGCGGTGTCCCTGGGCGGCGGCCAGAGGGAGCTGTACACGGTGCTGGACCGGTACGTCGCGCGGTCACCGGTGATCGTGCTGGCCCCGTCCGCGGACCTGGTGGTGGGGCACTACGCGGACCTGCTGGTGCCGCTGCACGCGGGCGAGGAGGAGAGCGGCCTGGCCTGCCGGGCCTACCAGCACGCGCTGGCGCTGCTCCTGCTGCTGGGCCACCGCCTGGGCGCCCCTGTGTCCGGGAGCAGCCAGAACTTCCCGGGGCTGCTGCGCCGGGCGGCCAACGCCGCGAAGTCGCTGCTGGCGAGTGCCCCGGAGTGGGTGCCCGAGGCGGCGCGGATCCTGGAGTCGCCGCACGGCGTGCACCTGGTGGCGCCGGACGAGCGGATGGCGTCGGCCTCGCAGGGCGTCCAGGCCCTGCGCAAGGGTCCGGTGCGGGCGGCGTACGCGTGCGAGACCGGCGAGTGGTCGCACACGGACCGCTACCTGGCGGCCGTGACGGACTACCGGGCGCTGCTGTTCGCGGGGTCGGCCTACGACGAGCGGTTCGCCGAGCACCTGGGGCACCTGCGCGGCACGTTCGTGGCCGTGGGCCCCACCCCCGGGCACGAGCGCGTGCCGGGGGCGGAGCTGACCGTCCGCTACCCGGGCGACTCCGACCCGGATGTGAGCCTGCTGGTGGAGCCGCTGGTGGCGGAGCTGCTGGCCGCCCACTGGTGGAGGGCGTCCCGCCGCTGACGGACGGTGGCGGGGTCAGGCCGAGGAGCTGACCCAGGAGGCGTACAGGTCGGCGTACACGCCGGGCCGCGCGACGAGTTCGGCGTGCGACCCGCTCTGGACGATGCGGCCGTCGTCGAAGACCAGTACCCGGTCGGCCGCCTCGGCGGTGGACAGGCGGTGTGCGATGGCCACGGAGGTGCGTCCCCGGGTGAGCCGGTCCAGGGCCCGCTGGATGCGGACCTCGGTGTGGGGGTCCACGGCCGACGTGGCCTCGTCGAGGACGAGCAGGTCGGGGTCGGCGACGTAGGCGCGCACGAGGGCGACGAGCTGCCGCTCCCCCGCCGACAGGGACTCTCCGCGCTGTCCGACCGGTGTGTCCAGGCCGTGCGCGAGGGAGTCGAGCCACTCGGAGAGACCGAGTTCGGTGACGGCTGCCTCCAGCTCGGCGTCGGTGCTCTCGGGGCGGGCGAAGCGGATGTTGTCGCCCAGGGAGCTGTCGAAGAGGAAGCCCTCCTGCGGGACCATGACGACGCGGCTGCGCAGGGAGGAGAAGGCCACCTCGCGCAGGTCGGCGCCGTCGAGGCGCACGGTGCCCCTGGCGGGGTCCATGAGCCTGGTGAGGAGTTTGACGAAGGTGGTCTTGCCCGAGCCCGTCTCCCCCACGACCGCGACCCGGGTGCCCGGGGTGATCTCGACGGCGACGTCGTCCAGGACGACGGGGCCGTCGGGGTAGGAGTAGGTGACGTCGTCGAAGGTGACCCGGACCGGGCCGCGGGGCAGGACCTTGCCGGCCTCCCCGGGGTCGGCGATGTCGGGTGCGGTGTCCAGGACGCCCAGGACCCTGCGCCATCCGGCGATGGCGTTCTGGGCCTCGTTGAAGATCTCGGTCGCCATCATCATGGGCTGGATGAACAGGGTCAGCAGGAACAGGAAGGCGATGAGCTGTCCGGCGGTCAGGTCGCCGCCCAGGCCGAGCCAGACGCCGACGAGGACCACGGCCGCGTTGCCGACCGCGGAGACGATCTCGGCGAAGGGTGAGACCGCCATGGCCAGCCGCTGGGCGCGGACCTGGGAGCGCCGGGTCCTGGTCACGGTGGAGTCGATCCGCTCCGCGGTGCGCTTCTCGGTGCCGTGGGCGCGGATGACGGCCGCGCCCATGACGGTCTCGCCGATGACGCCGAGCATGTCGCCGGTGTTCTCGCGGACCTTCATGTACGCCGAGGACAGGTGCTTCTGGAGCCAGCGGACGCCGAACAGCAGCGGCAGCACGCAGACCCACACCACGATGGTGAGCTGCCAGGAGTAGACCGCCATGAGGGCGGTGGCGACGAGGAGCTGGCCGGCGCTGACGAGCAGGAGCAGGCCGCCCCACTGCATGAAGGTGCTGATCTGGTCGACGTCGCTGGTGACGCGGGAGACCAGGGCGCCCTTGCGCTCGCTGTTCTGGGTGAGCACGGACAGGTCGTGGACGTGCCGGAACGCCTTGCGGCGCAGGGTGGCCAGGCCGGACTCGGTGGCCCGGTACAGGCGCAGGTTCATCAGGTAGGACGCGACCATGGTGACCACGAGGAGTCCGGCGCAGACGGCCACCATGCGGGCGACGAAGGCGAGGTCGGGGCCCTCCGGGCCGGAGAGCCCGTTGTCGATGATCTGCTGGACGGCGACGGGGACGACGATCTTGCCGCCGGTGGCGACGACGGCGAACACCAGGGTGAGCCAGAGGCCCTTGGCGAACTCCGGGGAGAGCCGCAGGCCGCGCCGGACCGTGCCCATGGCGGTGTCGGTGGAGCGGTGCAGGGAGAGGAGCGGGTCGGCGGCGTCGCCGGCCTCACGCCCGGGGTCCGGTTCGGGCCGCTGGTCGGCGCGGGTCTGGGCGGGGGCGCTCATCGGCTCGTCTCCTCGGTGGCGTGGTCGCCGTGCGCGGTGGCGGGCGGGGCGGGTTCGAGTGGTCCGGGTTCCTCGGGGAGGGGTTCGCGTTCGGCCTCGCCCTCGGCGGAGGCCCGTTCGTACGCGGTGACCAGCCTGGTGTAGCCGGGTGAGGCGGTGAGGAGTTCGTCGTGGGTGCCGCGGGCCAGGACGCGGCCCCGTTCCATGTAGACGACCTCGTCGGCGAGTTCGATGGTGGCGCGCCGGTAGGCGACGACGACCACGGTGGCGGCGTCGTCGCGTGCGCGCAGCCCGGCGAGGATCTGGGCCTCGACCTGCGGGTCGACGGCGGAGGTGGCGTCGTCCATGATCAGCAGCCGGGGCCGCCGGACGACGGCGCGGGCCAGGGCGAGGCGCTGGCGCTGGCCGCCGGACAGGGTGGTGCCCTTCTCCCCGAGCGGGGCGTCGAGGCCGCCGTCGAGTTCGCCGATGAAGCCGTCGGCGCGGGCCAGGCGCAGGGCGGCCCACACCTGCTCGTCGTCGATGTCGGCGCCGAGGGTGATGTTGTCGCGGACCGTGTCCTCGAACACGAAGGTGCCCTGGGGCACGAGGGCGGCGTGCCCGGAGACCTGGCCGCGGGCGAGGTCGCGGACGTCGACGCCGTCGAGGCGAATGTGGCCCGTGTCGGGGTCGACGAGGCGCATGAGCAGGGTGGTGAGCGTGGACTTGCCCGAGCCGGTGGGGCCGACGAGGGCGACGGTGCGGCCGGGGGCGATGTCCAGGTCCACACCGTTGAGGACGGTGGTGCGGGCGGTGGATTCCCCGTCGTCCATCAGGTCGCGGCCGCCGCCGTCGGCGTCGTAGGAGTCGGCGTAGGAGAAGGTGACGCCGCGGGCGCTCAGGGCGATGCCGCGGGGGCTGTCCTCCAGGGTCCGGTCGCCGTGCTCCATGGTGCCGCCGGATCCGAGGACGGACTGGACGCGGTCCCAGCCGACGACGCTGCGGGGCAGGTCGCCGAGGATCCACCCGAAGGAGCGGATCGGCAGGGCCAGGAGGGTGAAGAGGAAGGCGATCTGGACGAGGTCGCCGGGGTCGATGGCTCCGGTGGAGAGCCGCCACATGCCGAGGAGCAGGACGGCGAGCACGCCGAAGTTGGGCAGCGCCTCCATGACCGGGTCGAACATGGAGCGCATGCGGCCGACCTGGATGAGGGCGTCGCGGAGGCTGTGCGCGGACCGGGTGAAGCGCTCGGTCTCGGTGTCCTCCCTGCCGAGGGTCTTGACGACGAGGGCGCCGTCGAAGGACTCGTGGGCGACGCCGCTGACCTCGGCGCGCAGGGCCTGGGCCCGGGAGGCCATGGGTGAGACGCGGCGCTGGAAGACGACGTTGGCGGCGGCCAGGACGGGGAAGACGACGAAGGCGACCAGGGCGAGCACGGGGTCGGTGACGAGCATGGCCACCGCGGCGATGACGAGCATGAACACGCTGCCGACGGCCATGGGCAGCGGGGCGAGCGGCTGCCAGGCGGCCTCGACGTCGGCGTTGGCGTTGGAGAGCAGCTGGCCGGTGGGGTGGCGGTGGTGCCAGGAGAGCGGGAGTTCGAGGTACTTGCGGGCGACGGCGCGGCGGTAGCGGGCCTGCATGCGGAACTGCATGAGGGCGGCGAGCATGCGGCGCATGGCGATGCCGACGGCCTTGCCCAGGCCGACCGCGAGGAGCAGTCCGGCGGCGGTGGCGAGCGCGGCCGCGGTGGTGCTGCCCCGGGCGAAGGCGGGGAGGATGGTGGTGTCGGTGAGGTGGCCGAGGACGGAGGCCGAGCCGACGGTGACGCCGGCGTGCAGCATGGCTCCGGCGACGGCGGCGAGGAAGATCCACGGTTCGGTGCGCGCGGCGACCCACAGGACGCGCATGCCCCGGCCGAAGATCCCGGCGCCGGCGGTGTCCGCGGCGCGGTCGCCGGTCCCGGCGCCGCCGACGGGCTCCTCCGGTGGTGCGGAGCCCTCCCCGGTCCCCGGATCCCTCGTGCTGGTGCCCTGCGCCATACGCCCCCCGTTCGTCTGCCTGCCGGTCCCGCCGGCACGGCCCGGCCCCTCACGCGCCGACGCCCTCCGGGCATGCCGAAGGGGACGTGGGTGCGTGTGTCGAGCCAACCTATCCAGCGGAACCGACAAGGTTCCACCGGATTGTTTCAGCGCGGTTCGCGCCGGGGCTATTCCGGCCGGGAGGGTCCGGCGGTCGCGGGAGCGCCCGGGGGGCGGGGGACGGCGCCCGGGCCCCGGGGCGGACGGAGGGGGCCGCGTGCGGTGGCCGGCGCACGCCGGGTGGGGTGGTCGACGGGGCGCCCGGTCCACCGGGGTGGTCCGGGCGCCGTGGCGGTCGGAGCGGCCGTCCTCCGACCGCCGGGTACTACTGGGCCGCGACCTGGTAGGTGACCAGCGCGCGGAAGGTCAGGCGGCCGGTGATGCCGTCGACCCCGATGCCGAACTCGCGCTGCGCGGCGCGGACCGCCCGCTCGGTGGCGGGGCCGTACTGGCCGTCCACGGCGAGCCCGGAGGCGATCCCCTTCTCCTTGAGGAGGACCTGGATCGCCTCGACGACGAGTCCGCGGGTGCCCGGGCCGTACTCGCCGAAGGTGCGCTCGCGCAGCAGCAGCCAGGTCTCCTCGTCGAGCGCCCCGGTCTCGACGAGGTCGTTCGGGTTGTCCCGCTGGTAGCGCTTGACCGTGTTCTCGAGGCTGAGGTTGAAGAACCGCGAGGTGGTGCTGTCCGAGCGGTAGCCGTGGTGGGCGAGCAGCTTGCGTGCGGCCGCGATGTCGACCGACCGGTCGCCCCTCACGTAGTACGGCCACGCCTCGGCCTCGATCTGGGCGACGACCTGCTCGGAGGTGCGGTTGAGGTTGTCGGCGGAGGCCGCGGGAGCGGTGGCGACGACGGCGGTGGCGGCGACCGCGGAGGCGGCGATCAGGGAGACGAAACGCCTACCAAAACCACCAAAGAAGTGCGGAAACATGCGAAAAAAGGTCCTTCCCCCGTGGGTAATGGGCACTACGGGGATCATGCTCACACGAAGCATCGGCGTGTCGAGGCAACGCCACACGGAAACGACTACGTGTCGTCATACGGACGCGCAAGGTCCCCGGGACGTACTCGTCCCGGGGACCTCGTGCACCTCCACCTGCCGGAATCCCTCAGCGCACCGCGTGGCCCGCCTCGCGCAGGCTCCGCTTGACGTCGGCGACGGTGAACTCGCCGAAGTGGAAGACCGTCGCGGCCAGCACCGCGTCCGCGCCCGCCTCCACCGCCGGGACGAAGTGCTCGACCGCCCCCGCGCCGCCGGAGGCGATCAGGGGCACGTCCACCCGGGCCCGCGCCCCGCGGATCAGCTCCAGGTCGAAGCCGGCCCTGGTGCCGTCGGCGTCCATCGAGTTGAGCAGGATCTCCCCCGCGCCCAGCCCGGCGGCGCGCTCGCACCACTCCAGGGCGTCGATCCCGGTCCCGCGGCGGCCGCCGTGGGTGGTGACCTCGAACCCGCTGGGGGTCGGCCGGTCGCCCTCGCGCACCCGGCGCACGTCGGCGGAGAGCACCAGGACCTGGCGGCCGAAGCGCTCGGCGATCTCCTCGATGAGCTCGGGCCGGGCGATGGCGGCCGTGTTGACGCCCACCTTGTCCGCGCCCGCCCGCAGCAGGAGGTCGACGTCGTCGGCGGTGCGCACCCCGCCGCCCACGGTCAGCGGGATGAACACCTGGTCGGCGGTGCGGCGGACCACGTCGTAGGTGGTCTCCCGGTCGCCGCTGGAGGCGGTGACGTCGAGGAAGGTGAGCTCGTCCGCGCCGGCCGCGTCGTAGCCGTGGGCGAGCTCCACCGGGTCGCCCGCGTCGCGCAGGTTCTCGAAGTTGACGCCCTTGACCACCCGCCCGGCGTCCACGTCCAGACAGGGGATGACGCGCACGGCCAGGCTCACCGGACCACGTCCTCGGCGTCGCGCACCGCAGCCAGGGCGTCCTCCAGGGTGAACGCGCCCTCGTACAGCGCGGTGCCCATGATGGCGCCCTCCACCCCCAGCGGGACCAGGGTGGCGATGGCCCTCAGGTCGTCCAGGCTGGACACGCCGCCGCTGGCGACCACCGGCTTGTCGGTGCGCTCGCACACGGTGCGCAGCAGGTCCAGGTTGGGGCCCTTGAGGGTGCCGTCCTTGTTGACGTCGGTGACGACGTACCGGGCGCAGCCCTCCGACTCCAGCCGGTCCAGGGTCGCGAACAGGTCGCCGCCGTCCCGGGTCCAGCCGCGCGCGGCCAGGGTCGTGCCGCGCACGTCCAGGCCGATCGCGATCCGGTCGCCGTGCTCGGCGATGATCCTGGCGCACCACTCCGGGTTCTCCAGGGCCGCGGTGCCGATGTTGACCCGGCGGCACCCGGTGGACAGCGCGGCGGCCAGCGACTCGTCGTCGCGGATGCCGCCGGACATCTCCACCTTGACGTCCAGGCGTCCCACGATGTCGCGCAGCAGGTCGCGGTTGTGTCCGCGCCCGAACGCGGCGTCCAGGTCCACCAGGTGGATCCACTCGGCCCCGGCGTTCTGCCAGGCCGTGGCGGCCTCGAAGGGGTCGCCGTACTGGCCCCCCGAACCGGCCTTGCCCTGGACGAGCTGGACGGCCTGCCCGCCCGCCACGTCCACGGCGGGAAGCAGTTCGAGTGCGGGGGACGACGGGGTGTGCTCGCCGGTCATGAAACCTTCTCGTGCTCGGTGGGAAAACGTCGGTCAGAGGGTGGCGACCCAGTTGGCGAGCAGGCGGGCGCCCGCGTCGCCGGACTTCTCCGGGTGGAACTGGGTGGCGCACAGCGGCCCGTTCTCGACGGCGGCCACGAACGGCTCGCCGTGCTCGGCCCAAGTGACCCCGGGCTCGCGGATGCGCTCGTTGTGCGTGGAGAACTCCCACTCGCGCACCGCGTAGGAGTGCACGAAGTAGAAGCGCTCCTGCGGGCCGATCCCGGCGAAGAGCCGCGTGTCCGCGGGGGGCCGGACGGTGTTCCAGCCCATGTGCGGCACGATCGGCGCGCGCAGGCGGTCCACGGTCCCGGGCCACTCGCCGCAGCCCTCGGTCACCTGGTCCCCGGCCCTCGGATCGGCCCGCTCCACGCCCCGGTCGAAGAGGACCTGCATCCCCACGCAGATGCCCAGGACGGGGCGGCCCCCGGCCACGCGCCGACCGATGATCCGGTCGCCGCCGGCCGCTCTGAGGCTGGACATGCAGGCGCTGAACGCGCCGACGCCCGGGACGACGAGGCCGTCCGCCTCCAGTGCGGCGTGCGGGTCGGAGGTGACGGTGACGTCGGCGCCGGTGCGCTCCATGGCGCGCTGCGCCGAGCGCAGGTTGCCGGAGCCGTAGTCGAAGACGACCACTCGTGACGGCATGGGAACTGCCCTTCCTCTACAGGTAGCCCAGTCGGAGAGCGCCGGAGGCGACGGCGAGCACGGTGCAGCCGGCCAGGACCACGGCGATGAGCCTGTTGACCTTCCACATCGCGTAGGCGCCCCCAGCCAGGAAACCGCCCAGCACGACGAGGGCGATCCCCCACAGGTCGGTGTCCATCTACAGGGCGCCCTTGGTGGAGGGGATGCCGCTGACGCGCGGGTCCTTCTCCGTGGCGGAGCGCAGGGCGCGCGCCAGTGCCTTGAACTGGCACTCCACGATGTGGTGGGCGTTGCGCCCGTAGGGGACGCGCACGTGCAGGGCGACCCGCGCCTGGGCGACGAAGGACTCCAGGATGTGGCGGGTCATGGTGGTGTCGTAGTCGCGGCCGATGATCGGCGCCATGCCCTCGGGTTCGCTGTGGACCAGGTAGGGGCGGCCGGAGACGTCGACGGTCACCTCGGCCAGTGCCTCGTCGAGGGGCACCTTGGCGTCGGCGAAGCGGCGGATGCCGGCCTTGTCGCCGAGCGCCTCCCGGAAGGCCGCGCCCAGGGCCAGGGCGGTGTCCTCCATGGTGTGGTGCGAGTCGATGTGCAGGTCGCCCTCGGTGCGCACGGTCAGGTCGAACAGGCCGTGCTTGGCGAGCTGGTCGAGCATGTGGTCGAAGAAACCGACGCCGGTGGAGACGTCGGCGACGCCGGTGCCGTCCAGGTCGATCTCGACCAGGACCTTGGTTTCCTTGGTTGCGCGTTCGACGCGCCCGATACGGCTCATGGTGACTCTCCCGGTGGTTCTGGCGGGTGCGGTGGGGCGGGGCCGGCGGCCGGCGGGTCCCGGAGGCGCGGTCAGCGGCCGGTCGCGCGGAGGAGCGCTGCCCGGAAGGCGGCCATCTCCTCCGGGGTGCCGACGGTGACGCGCAGCCAGCCCGGCGGACCGACCTCGCGGATGAGGACCTGCTGGTCGAGCATCGCCTGCCACACCTCGGTGCGGTCCTCGAACTCACCGAACAGGACGAAGTTCGCGTCGGAGTCGGCCACGGCGAAGCCGTGCTCGCGCAGCCAGGCGACGGCGGCGTCGCGTTCGGCGCGCAGGTCGTCGACGGCGCCGAGGAGTTCGTCGGAGTGGTCGAGCGCGGTGAGCGCGACCGTCTGGGTGACGGCGGACAGGTGGTAGGGCAGGCGGACCAGCTGGAGGGCGTCGACCACGGCCGGGTGCGCGGCCAGGTAGCCGACGCGGGCACCGGCCAGGGCGAACGCCTTGGACATCGTGCGCGAGACGATCAGCCTGGGGTGGTCGGCCAGCAGGGTGAGCGCGCTGGGCGTGCCCGTGCGGCGGAACTCGGCGTAGGCCTCGTCCACGACCACGACCCCGGGGGCCGCTTCGGCGACGCGCGCGATGTCGGCGATGTCCAGGGCGGTGCCGGTGGGGTTGTTGGGCGAGGTGAGGAAGACCACGCTGGGTCGGTGCTCGGCGATCGCGGCCAGGGCCGTGTCGGTGTCGATCCGGAAGTCGGCGTCGCGCGGCACGGACACCCATCCCGTCCCCGTGCCCCGGGAGATGATCGGGTGCATCGAGTAGGACGGCTCGAAGCCCATGGCGGTCCGGCCCGGCCCTCCGAAGGCCTGGAGGATCTGCTGGAGGACCTCGTTGGACCCGTTGGCCGCCCACACGTGCGCGCCGGTCAGACCGTGGCCGAGGTAGGAGGCCAGGCCCTCGCGCAGGCGGACCGCGTCCCGGTCGGGGTAGCGGTTGAGGCCCAGCGCGGTGGCGGCGACGGCGTCGGCCAGGGCCCTGGCGAGGCGGGGCGAGGGCGCGTGCGGGTTCTCGTTGGTGTTGAGGACCACCGGCACGTCCAGTTGGGGCGCCCCGTAGGGCGAGCGCCCCCGCAGGTCGTCGCGGAGTGGCAGGTCGTTCAGTGTGAAGCTCACGGGTTCCACGCTCATGGTCGGTTGTGGGCGGGCGGGTGTGCGGGGCTCCCGCGGCCTGTGCGGCCGCGAGGTCCCCCTGTCCCCTCCTGCCGGGCGGTCGGCCGCAGGGCTCAGGCCGTCACCGGGTTCGTGCGCGCGGCGACGGCCTCGCCGTGCGCGGGCAGGTCCTCGGCGTCGGCCAGGGTGATGACGTGGTGGGCGACGTCGGCCAGCGCGTCGCGGTCGTAGTCCACGATGTGCACCCCGCGCAGGAAGGTCTGCACGCTCAGGCCGCCGGAGTGGCAGGCGCAGCCACCGGTGGGCAGCACGTGGTTGGACCCGGCCGCGTAGTCGCCGAGGGAGACCGGGGAGAAGTCGCCGACGAAGACCGCCCCCGCGTTGCGCACGCGTGCGGCCCGCGCGGGGGCGTCCACGGTCATGATCTCCAGGTGCTCGGCGGCGTAGGCGTCCACGACCGCGAGCCCGTGTTCGAGGTCGTCCACCAGGACGATGCCGGACTGCGGACCGGACAGGGCCTCGCGGACCCGGCCGCTGTGCTTGGTGGCGGCGACGCGCCGCTCCAGGTGCCCGGTGACGGCGTCGGCGAGCGCCTCGTCCGGGGTGACCAGGACCGAGGCCGCGACGACGTCGTGCTCGGCCTGGCTGACGAGGTCGGCCGCGACGTAGTCGGCGTTGGCGGTGGAGTCCGCCAGGATCGCGATCTCGGTGGGACCCGCCTCGGCGTCGATGCCGATGACACCCTTGAGCAGGCGCTTGGCCGCAGCCACCCAGATGTTGCCCGGACCGGTGACCATGTCGGCGCGCCGGCACCCCTCGGCGCCGTAGGCGAACATGGCGATGGCCTGGGCGCCGCCGACCGCGTAGACCTCGTCCACGCCCAGCAGGGCGCACGCGGCGAGGATGGTCGGGTGCGGCAGCCCGCCGAAGTCGCTCTGCGGCGGCGAGGTGACCGCCAGGGAGCGCACCCCCGCCTCCTGGGCGGGGACGACGTTCATGATGACGCTGGAGGGGTAGACGGCCCGGCCGCCCGGCACGTAGAGGCCGACGCGGTCGACCGGGATCCACTTCTCGGTGACGGTGCCGCCCGGGACGACCTGGGTGGTGTGGTCGGAGCGGCGCTGGTCCCGGTGGACCTTGCGGACGCGGCGGATCGACTCCTCCAGCGCGGCGCGCACGGCCGGGTCGAGACCGGTCAGGGCCCCCTCGATCGCCTCGGCGGGCACGCGGATGTCGGTGAGCCGGACGCCGTCGAAGCGCTCGGTGAGCTCGATCAGCGCCTCGGTCCCCCGATGGCGCACGTCCTCGCAGATGGGACGTACGCGGTCGGCGGCGGCCGCCACGTCCAGTTCCGCGCGCGGAAGGGCTTCGCGCGGGTCGCCTTGGGTGCCTCGGAGGTCGATTCGACTGATCACGGGCCCAGTCTAGGGGGCCTCGCGCATTCGGTGGGCTGCGGCGTCCGGATGATGGACACCACACCTTCGCGACCGGCGGGTACGCGATCGCGGCGACCTGGGCCGACAACCACCGCAAATACCGCGAATAAGTGTCGCCTAACTTTGGGACACCTAACCTAATTTGACTTCAGAAAGGCTTGCCTAACAATGAGCGACACGTTTTGGCGCGTTTCGTAAAACTCTTATCGATGAGTTATCGTAGAGCCATGACTTCGAACAAGAGCAGCGATATCGGCCTTTCCAAGTTCCACCGCCTCCTGGTCGACCAGGTACGGCACGAGTTCACGGCCTCGCACCAGTACGTCGCCATCGCCGCCTGGTTCGACGACCAGGACCTGCCCCAGCTGGCGCGGGTCTTCTACGAGCAGTCCCTGGAGGAGAGGGACCACGCGATGATGATCGTGCGGTTCCTTCTCGACAGCGACATCCAGTTCGCCCTCCCCTCCGTGGACGAGATCGAGACCGATTTCTCCACCCCCCGCGACCTGGTCGCCCTGGCCCTGCGCCAGGAGCGCGAGGTGACCGACCAGTTCCAGAGACTGGCCAAGGTCGCCCGCGACGAGGACGACTACACGGGCGAGCAGTTCCTCCAGTGGTTCATCCAGGAGCAGACCGAGGAGGTCGCCAAGATGTCGACGCTCCTCAACGTGGTGGACCGCGCCCAGGGCAACCTGTTCGACGTGGAGACCTTCGTGGCCCGCGACATGCCCAGCGAGGACAACGGGAGCCAGGGCGCTCCCGGCACCGCGGGCCCCGCGGTCTCCTGACCGGCGCGGCCCTCCGGCCACGCGGCCGCCCGGTGGGCGGCCGCTTCCCGTGCGGCCCGGGGCCCGGACGCCCGTTCCCGAGGGGGGAGCCGGGCGCCGGCCCCGGGCCGTACGCGCGCCCGGACGCGTTCCGGTGTTCGGCCGAGGCTGAGCCGGCATTCCCCCGGACCGTACGCGCGCCCGGACGCGCCGACCCGCGCGACGCCGTCGCCCCGCCGGGAGGGAGGCATACTGGGGGCATGCCCGTGGCACTGCCGATCTTCCCGTTGAACACCGTCCTGTTCCCCGGTATGACCGTTCCCCTGCACGTCTTCGAGCGGCGGTACCGGGCCCTGGTCTCGGAGCTGCTCGGCCCCGCCCTCGCCCAGAGCGAGGTGACCGGGCACGACCGGGGACCGCGCCGGTTCGGCGTGGTGTGGATCGAGCTGGGACACGAGGTGGCCGCCGAGTCGGGCCAGGGCGCGGGCGGGGCCGACACCGGGGTGCCGACGATCGGCGGTCCGGGGACCTCGCTCCCCAGGGTGGCCGCCACCGGCTGCACCGCCCTGCTGCGCAACGTGCGCACCTACGACGACGGGCGCTACGACCTGGTGGTCGAGGGGGGCGCCCGGTTCGCGGTCACCGACCTGGCCGAGGTGGACGCCTCCTCCCCCGAGGTGTACTCGACCGCCTCGGTGTCGTTCCTGCCCGAGCCCCTGGGTCCCGACGCCGACGAGCACGCCGAGCACGTGCGGGACCTGTTCGGGACCTACTCCCAGCGGTTGGCGTCGATCGGGATGTCGCCGGACGCCGCGCCGGAACTGCCCAAGGACCCCATCGCCCTGTCGTACTCCGTGGCCGCGTCGGTCGTGCTGGACCAGTCCGAGAAGCAGCGGATGCTGGAGGCGGAGGACGCCGCGACACGGCTGGCGGTGGCGGCCAGGTTCCTGCGCCGGGAGAACCGCATCGTGGCGGCCCCCACCCTCCCCAACCTGCCCGCGGGCCCCTTCCTCAGCAACGGCGTCTCCTTCAACTGACCCGGGTCGGGGGGCGATCCGCACCCCGCCACCGGAGGCCCGCCCCTCCCCGCAGGTCCCCTCGTGGGGCGCGCGGGTCCGGGTCTAGCCTGCTGTACGGACAGGTGCGGCCGGCGCGGCCCGCCCGGGACCGGCCCGGACGCTTCGCGCGGACCGTCGACGCACATCCGCGCGCTCGCGCGCAGACAGGAACCAGGAATTCCGATGAGCGGAAAAGCCACACCCGCGACCGTGGCCGCCGGGCGGACCAAGACCACCTACACCCTGCACCCCTACGAGGTGGACGGCGGCTCGGAGGGGAGCTCCTACGGCGCCGACGCCGCCGACGCGCTCGGGGTGCCCCGCGAGCACGTCTTCAAGACGCTGATCGCCGAGGTGGACGGGGTGTTCACTGTGGGGGTCGTCCCGGTGAGCACCTCGCTCGACCTCAAGGCGCTCGCCGCCGCGGTCGGCGGCAAGAAGGCCGCCATGGCCGACCCCGACAGGGCCGAGAAGATCACCGGCTACGTCAGGGGCGGGATCAGCCCGCTGGGCCAGCGCAAGCGGCTGCGGACGGTGATCGACTCCTCGGTGACGGACCTGGCCTCCGTCTACGTCTCGGCGGGGAGGCGCGGCCTGCAGATGGAGCTGCGCCCGAACGACCTGATCGCGCTCACCGAGGCGGTCACCGCCCCGATCTGCGCCGGCTGACACCGGTCCGGCCACGGGCGGCGGCCGGCGCGGGAGCGGGGCGCGGCGACGCATCGCAGCGGACTGCCACGTTCCCTCCCCGCCGGGGCCGACGTCCGGGAAGGCCCGCGGAGGGGCTGTTGCCGGGCTACCTACCCGGGGGTAGCTTTGTGAAATGGGCAACACATCCCCCTTCTCCTCCGTTCCCGGTATGTTCACCCACCGCGTCGCCGAGTCCGGTGACGCCGTGGCGTTCAGCCATCCCGTCCCCGACCCGAGCGGCGCTCCCGAGAAGTGGGAGACCCTCACCTGGTCCCAGACCCTCGACCGCGTGCGCGACCTCGCGCTGGGCCTGCACTCCCTGGGAGTGACCTCCCAGGCGCGGTGCGCCATCGCCTCCGGCACCCGGATGGAGTGGATCCTCGCCGACCTGGCCATCCTCTGCGCCGGCGGCGCCTCCACCACCGTCTACCCCTCCAGCACCCCGCCCGACTGCGCCTACATCGTCTCCGACTCCGGCAGCATGGTGGTCTTCGCCGAGGACGCCGCACAGGTCGCCAAGCTCGTCGACCAGCGGGCGCAGATCCCCGGCGTGTCCAAGGTGGTCGTCTTCGACGGCGACGGGGACGGCGACTGGGTCATCACCCTGGACGAGCTGTCCGCCCTGGGCGCGGAGCTCCGGGAGGAGAGACCCGGCCTGTTCGACGCACTCGTCGCGGCGGTCCGGCCCGACCACCTGGCCACCCTCATCTACACCTCCGGCAGCACCGGAAGGCCCAAGGGCGTGCGCCTGGACCACTCCAACTGGCTGTACGAGGCCCAGGCGGTCCAGGACCTGGACGAGGAGCTGCGCGGGCAGGGCTGGGAGATGCTCACCCCCGACGACGTCCAGTACCTGTGGCTGCCCCTCTCCCACGTCTTCGGCAAGCTCATGCAGGTCAGCCAGTTGCGGATCGGTTTCAGGACCGCCGTGGACGGCCGGGTGGACAAGATCGTGGACAACCTGGCGATCGTGCAGCCCACCTTCATGGCGGCCGCGCCGCGCATCTTCGAGAAGGTGTACAACCGGGTCGTCATGCAGGCCGCGGAGGGCGGCGCCGCCAAGTACCGGATCTTCCGGTGGGCCGCGGGGGTCGCGGACCGGGTCGCCCGCGAGAAGGAGGAGGGGCGGACGCCCACCGGCCTGTTGGCCGTCCAGCACCGGGTGGCGGACCGGCTCGTGTTCTCCCGGCTGCGGGCGCGCTTCGGGGAGCGCCTCAAGTTCTTCGTCTCCGGCAGCGCCCCGCTCTCCCCCGAGATCGGCCGGTTCTTCTACGGGGCCGGAATCCTCATCCTGGAGGGCTACGGCCTCACCGAGACCAGCGCGGGCACGTTCCTCAACCGGCCGGGTTCGGTCCGGTTCGGCACCGTGGGCCTGCCCATGCCCGGCACGGAGGTCAAGCTCGCCGAGGACGGCGAGATCCTCATCCGCGGCGGGTGCGTGATGCGCGGCTACCACAACCTGTCCGGCGCCACCGAGGAGGCGCTCGGCCCGGACGGATGGTTCGCCACCGGCGACATCGGCGTCCTGGAGGGCGGACACCTGCGGATCACCGACCGCAAGAAGGAGCTCATCAAGACGTCCGGCGGCAAGTACGTCGCGCCGCAGGGGATCGAGAGCCGCTTCAAGGCGCTGTGCCCCTACGTGAGCAACCTGGTCGTGCACGGCGACAGGCGCCCCTACTGCACCGCGCTGGTGGCCCTGGACCCCGAGGCCGTCGGCGTGTGGGCGGCCGAGAACGGACTGGGCGACCTCGACTACACGGCACTGACCGCGGAACCCCGGGTGCGGCAGATGGTCCAGGAGGCCGTCGACGAGCTGAACAGGGGTCTGCCCCGGCACGAGACGGTCAAGAGGTTCACCGTCCTCCCCCACGACCTGACCGTGGAGGAGGGCGAGATCACCCCCAGTCTCAAGATGAGGCGGAGGACGATCGAGGCCAAGTACCGGCACCTCCTCGACGCCATGTACGAGGACTCGGTCCGGCCCCTCTGAGGCGCACGCGTCCGGGGGTCAGCGCCCCGTGCCCTCCGGTCCGGACGGGTCGTGTTCGACCGCGACAGGCGCACCGCGGGCGGGCGGCGCCGGGGGCCGGCCGCCGTCCTGCGGCGCCCGGTCCCCGTCCTCCTGCCCGACGCCCCCCTCCGCCGCCCCCTCGGGCGGCGCGGGCGCGGGCGCGGGGACACCGGGCAGGTCGCGGCGCACGATGCTGACCGCGTCGAGCAGACCGTACTGGAGCACGAACACGAAGGGCCAGGCCACCAGGAACGCGGTCGCGTCCAGGTGGAGCCCGGTCACGACCGTCGCGCCGGACTCCGCCGCCCCGACGGCGGCGTGGGCCCCGCCGTCCAGGGCCACCCCGACGCGCCAGGTAAGCAGGGCGCCCGCGACCGCGCCCAGGAAACCCGCGACCAGGACGGCCAGGCGCAGGTCCTGGAGGCGTCGCCGGGCCAGCGGGAACTGGACCATGTAGGCCGCGTACCCGGTGGCCAGGCCGGCGAGCGCGGTCATGACGACGAAGTAGCCCTCACCGGCGAACACGTCCTCGGTGGTGCCGGTGAAGACCTGCCCGTCGCCCAGCGCGGTGCCCTCCGCGCGGGGCGCGAACTGCCACCACACCAGGCCCAGCAGCGCGCCAAGCAGAACCAGGGCCCCGAAGACGCACGCCCCCACGGCCAGCTGTCGTAGCGGCGCCGCCCCGTCCGCGCGGTTCTGCTCCGTCATCTCCCCAACTCTCCTCACCCCGTCCCGGTCCCACCCCGGAAAACCAGTGGATACAGGGCATAGCCGGAACGGAGAATACCGGCATGAGCGACGAGAACAGCCCTCTGGCCGCACCCGTGCCCCGGCGTGTCGATCCTCCCCTTGCGGCCGACGAGCGCACCATGCTCACCAGTTATCTGGACAGGCAGCGCGCCACGGTCCACCTCAAGTGCGCCGGTCTGGCCTCGGAGCTGTCGGGGGCGGCTCCCCTCCCCACCTCTCCGCTGATGACCGCGGGCGGCCTCGTGTCCCATCTGCGGTGGGTGGAGGCGTTCTGGTTCGAGGTGGTGATGCTCAACCAGGCCGACCGGGCGCCGTACTCGCTGGAGGACCCGGACGCCGAGTTCCGCGTCGGCGCCGAACTGCCGCTCACGGGGCTGCTCGACGACTACGCGGCCCAGTGCGCGCGCTCGCGCGAGATCACCGCGAGGCTGGAGCTGGGGGCGTCGGCCCGCCGTTCGCGGCCGCAGCCGACCCTGCGCTGGGTGCTCCTGCACATGATCGAGGAGACCGCCCGCCACAACGGGCACCTGGACGTCCTGCGCGAACTCGCCGACGGCGTGACCGGGCAGTAGGACCGGGACAGGGCAGTAGGACCGGGACAGGGCCGGGGCGCGCCCCCGGACCCCTCCCCGTGCACGACCTCCCGCGCCGGGGACGGCGCCTCCGGAAATGCGCTGGCGCGCGAGGGGCGCCGACCGGACAATACGGGGATGAACGACGAGAACGCTCCCCTGACCGCCCCCGGCCGCGTCGATCCGCCCATGGCGGCCGACGAGCGCACCATGCTCACGACGTGGCTGGAGTGGCACCGCGCCACGGTGCACGCCAAGTGCGTGGGCCTGTCCCCCCGCCACGCCTCCGCCACCCCGCTTCCGACGTCGCCGCTGATGAGCGTCGGCGCAGTGGTCTCGCACCTGCGCTGGGTGGAGCACGCCTGGTTCGAGAAGCTCCTGATGGGACTGCCCGAGAACGGGCACGCGACCCCCGAGGACCCCGACGCCGAGTGGCGGCGCGGCAGTGAGCTCCCCCTGTCCCTTCTGCTCGACGAGTACGAGGAGCAGTGCGCGCGCTCGCGCGAGATCACCGCGGGGCTCGACCTGGACGCGGTGGCCGCCACCGCCCGGAAGGACGAGGAGCCCACCACCCTGCGCTGGGTCCTGGTGCACATGATCGAGGAGACCGCCCGCCACAACGGGCACCTGGACCTGCTGCGCGAACTCGCCGACGGGGTGACCGGCGAGTAGGGCGGGACCGGAACCGGGGCCGGACCGCAGAGGGCCCGTGCCGACCGCTGGAAACCCAGGGTCGTGTTCACGGGCCCCCGGCGTCCCCGGCTCAGAGGCCGGCGTCCTCCTCGGGGTCCGGCTCCGGGGCGGTGTCCTCCTCGGCCAGGATCAGGTAGAGGTTGCGCCGTGTCTCGGCCAGGAGCCGCTTGGCGCGGTCCAGCTGGTCGTCGGTGCCCGCCTGGGCGACCTGGGCGGCGGCCGCCGCCAGCTGATACGCCAGGCCGCCGATCTCCTCGTAGCGGGACCGGCTGTCCGCGTGGGCGTCCGCACCCGCCTCCCAGGGCGGGGTGAGCCCGGCGCCGTTCTCGTCCAGGTAGGCGATGCCCTCCTCGGTGAGCCGGTAGGGACGGCGACGCCCCTCCCCCTCCTCCTGTGCGACCAGGCCCTCGTCCTCCAGCTGCTGGAGCATCGGGTAGACGGACCCGGGGCTGGGCCGCCACATGCCGCCGCTGCGGTCGCGGCCCTCGCGGATGATCTCGTAGCCGCTGCGCGGCTCCTCGGCGATGAGCAGCAGGATGCCGGTGCGGACGTCGCCGCGCCGGGCCCGGCGCCCGTCGCCGCGACCGCCCCGGTGGCCGCCGGGACCGTGTCCGAAACCGCCGAACGGGCCCCCGAAGGGGGCTCCCGCCCCTCCCCAGGGTCCGCCTCCCGGCGGGACTCCGGGAGGCGGCGGGGGCGGCGGCGGTCCGAACTGCGCCCGGTCGCCGCCGTGCTCGTGTCCGTACTCGTGCGGGTGGGGGCCGCGGTGCGCGTCGGCCGGGTGCCGGTCCCAGGGACGCCGCGCACGCTCGGAGCGTCCGCCGCGTGCGTTCCAGGACCAGGGGCCGGGAAGTGCCATGGCGCTCATGGTGTTCTCCTTCTATCGATACAGAGAGACTGTCTACTCTGTTCTGATAGCTCAAAGATATATCGTTAACTCTCTTCCGGCAAGTCCCGGACACAGAAGAATCCCCGTGGGCCGCACCGCGCGGCTCACGGGGATCCTGGTCGCTCGGGGTCAGTAGTCGACCGCGTACGCCCCCAGCAGGCTCTTCACCTCGCCGTTGAACTCCGGGGAGATCCGCACCGAGTAGCGGTCCACGGCGTAGATCCTCGACCGGACCGGGTTGTCCACCCTGATCCGCACCGGCGTCGCCCCCTGGTGGCTGGCCAGCACCTGGCGCAGGTCGACGACCAGGTCCGGGGTGAGGCGCTTCTCGTCCACGGTCAGCAGCACCGGCGGCTCGCCCTCGGTGATGTGCGAGATGTCCAGGATCGACATCTCCGAGGCGAACATCGACCACGTGCCGTCCCGGTCGTTCAGGCGGCCCTTGACCGTGACCGCCGTGTCCTCCAGCAGGGCCTCCACGTACAGGGGGTAGGTCTTGGGGAAGAACAGCACCTCCATGGAGGCGTCCAGGTCCTCCACCGTGGCGATGGCCCACTGGTTGCCCGCCTTGTTGGTGCGCTTGTCCACCTTGGAGATCAGGCCGGAGATCCGCACCTCACCGCGTTCGCGGCCCAGGTCACCGGCGACGATCTGCGCGATGGACGTGTCCCGCGACCGCGCCAGGACGCGCTCCGCCCCCGCCAGCGGGTGGCTGGACACGTACAGGCCCAGCATCTCCCGCTCGAACGCCAGCTTGGTCTTGCGGTCCCACTCCTCGTCCCCCCAGTTGATGTTGAGGCCGATGGGGGTGGAGTCGCCGCCCTCCTCCGCACCGCCGAACAGGTCGAACTGGCCGTGCGCCTCCTGCTTCTTGGAGCTGATCATGCCGTCGACCGCGGTCTCGTGGTGGCGGTACAGCTCACGCCGCGGCTGACCGAGCGAGTCGAACCCGCCCGCCTTGATCAGCGACTCGATGACCCTCTTGTTGCAGGCCGCCAGCTCGATCTTGGCCAGGAAGTCGGTGAAGGACGTGTACTTGCCCTTCTCCGTACGGGTCTTGACGATGGAGTTGACCACGTTGGCGCCGACGTTGCGGACCGCGCCCATGCCGAAGCGGATGTCCTTGCCCACCGGTGTGAAGCGCAGACCCGACTCGTTGACGTCCGGGGGGAGCACCTTGATGCCCTGCGCCCGGCACTCCGCCAGGTAGACCGCCATCTTGTCCTTGTCGTCGCTGACCGAGGTCAGCAGCGCGGCCATGTACGCGGCCGGGTAGTTGGCCTTGAGGTAGGCGGTCCAGTAGGAGACCAGCGCGTAGCCGGCGGCGTGCGACTTGTTGAACGCGTACCCGGCGAACGGGAGCATGACGTCCCACAGGGCCTGAACGGCCTCCCTGGAGAAGCCCCTCTCCATGGCACCGGGGAAGAACTTGGCCTCCTCCTCCTCCAGCGCCTCCTTCTTCTTCTTGCCCATCGCGCGGCGCATGAGGTCGGCGCCGCCCAGCGTGTAGCCGGCCAGCTGCTGGGCGATGGCCATGATCTGCTCCTGATACACGATCAGGTGGAAGGTCTCCTGGAGGATCGGCTCCAGGGCGTCCTTCAGCTCCGGGTGGATCGCGGTGACCTCCTGGCGCCCGTTCGACCGGTCGGCGTAGTCGTTGTGCGCGTTCGCGGCCATCGGGCCGGGCCGGTACAGGGCGTTGACCGCCGCGATGTCACCGAACTTCTTCGGCTGCATCCGCTTGAGCAGGTTGCGCATCGCGCCGCCGTCCAGCTGGAACACGCCCAGGGTGTCGCCGCGCGAGAGGAGCTGGTAGGTCTTCTTGTCGTCCAGCGGAAGCTTGATGAGGTCGATGTCGACCCCCTCCGCCTCCTTGATGCTCTTGACCGCGTCGTCCATGATCGTCAGGTTGCGCAGGCCCAGGAAGTCCATCTTGAGCAGGCCCATGTCCTCGCACTGAGGATAGGGAAAGCCCGTGATGATGGCACCGTCGTTGTCCCGCTTGTGCAGCGGGATGACGTCGAGCAGGGGCTCCTTGGACAGGATGACGCCCGCCGCGTGCACGCCGGTGCCGCGTGTCAGGCCCTCGATACCCCGCGCGGTCTCCATGACCTTGTTGACCTGCGGGTCGTTCTCGACGAGGCTGCGCAGCTCGGTTGTCTCCGAGTAGCGCTCGTGCTCGGTGTTGAACACCGCGTCGAGCGGGATCTCCTTGCCGCCGACCGCGGCCGGGAACGCCTTCGTGATCTGGTCGCCCACCGAGTAGGGCATGCCCAGGATGCGGGTGGAGTCCTTCACCGCGGCCTTGGCCTTGATGGTGCCGAAGG
The DNA here is from genome assembly GCF_040613895.1 of Nocardiopsis sp. NPDC006198. Lineage (NCBI taxonomy): Bacteria > Bacillati > Actinomycetota > Actinomycetes > Streptosporangiales > Nocardiopsidaceae > Nocardiopsis > Nocardiopsis sp. NPDC006198. The sequence goes on from NZ_JBEXSY010000040.1 coordinate 43,241, forward strand.
TGAGGATCTGGGCGACGCGCTCCTCGCCGTACAGCCGCGTGACGTACTCGATCATCTCGCCGCGCCGACGCTCGTCGAAGTCCAGGTCGACATCGGGCATGGACACGCGCTCGGGGTTGAGGAACCGCTCGAACAGCAGGCCGTGCTCGAGCGGGTCGAGGTCGGTGATGCCGAGGACGTAGGCGATCATCGACCCGGCCGCCGAGCCGCGCCCCGGGCCCAGGGCGATCTTGCTCTTGCGCGCGTACTGGCAGATGTCGGCGACCACGAGGAAGTAGGCCGGGAAGCCCATCTCGTTGATGATCGCCAGCTCGAACTCGACCCGCTTCTGGACCTCCTCGCCCGCCCCGTCCGGGTAGCGCGTCGGAAGCAGCCGCTGGACTTCCTTGGCCAGCCAGGAGGCCTGGGACTCCCCCTCGGGCACCGGGAAGACCGGCATGAGGTCCCGGTGCTTGAACACGGCGTCGTAGGCGTTGGGATCGACGCGCTCGGCGATGAGCAGGGTGTTCTTGCACCCCTGCTTCCACTCGTCGAAGTCGAGGATGCCGCGCATCTCGTCGGCGGTCTTGAGGTAGTAGCCCGAGCCGTTGAACCGGAACCGGGTGGGGTCGTCCAGGTTCTTGCCCACGCCCACCGCCAGCAGGGCGTCGTGCGCCGCCGCCTGGTTCTCGTACACGTAGTGGGAGTCGTTGGTGACCAGCGGCGGGATGTTCAGCTCGCGGCCGACCTTGAGGAGGCCGTCGCGGACCTCCTTCTCGATGCTCACACCGTGGTCCATCAGCTCCAGGAAGACGTTGTCCCGGCCGAAGATGTCCTGGAGCCCGGCCGCGTACTCGATGGCCTCCTTCTCCTGGCCCAGCCGCAGCCGCGTCTGCACGCCGCCCGACGGACAGCCCGTGGAGACGATGATGCCCTCGTTGTACTCCTGCATGAGCTCCAGGTCCATGCGGGGCTTCATGTAGTAGCCCTCCATGGACGCCAGCGAGGACATCCGGAAGAGGTTGCGCAGCCCGGTCTCGTTCTGCGCCAGCATCGTCATGTGGAGGTAGCGGCCGCCGCCGGAGATGTCCTTGCCACCCTCGGAGGACACGTCGTCCGACCCGCTGGACCGGCCCCAGAACACCCGTTTTTTATGGAACCGCGACTCGGGCGCCACGTACGCCTCGATGCCGATGATCGGCGTGACACCGGTGCCCTTGGACTGCTGGTAGAACTCGTAGGCGCCGAACATGTTGCCGTGGTCGGTCATGGCGACCGCCGGCATCCCCAGCCTCGCCGCCTCCTTGAAGAGGGGCTTCAGCTTCGCGGCCCCATCGAGCATGGAGTACTCGGTGTGGACGTGCAGATGTGCGAAGGAGTCGGCCATGGTTCGGGTGCCCCCATGAGGGTCGTAGGTCGGGTGGTATCTCCCGAGCCTACGACTTTCCCACGACGCTCGTGTCCCACTGTGGACGACGAACCGGGCTCCCTGCCAGCGGGCGCGGAGCCGGATGGGACCCTGTGTCACGGATCACGGTGCCGCTCCGGGGGTGCGGGGCCCGCCGCGCCCCGTCGTGCCCGGCCACCCGGCCCCGGCGGATCGGGGCGACCGCCCCGCTTCGGCGACCGGGGCCTCCGGGCGGAACCGCACGGGAGGGCGGATTCGTCGGGGGCGGGACCGTCCGCCGCTCAGGCGGCGCGGACGCGGCCGGCGAGGGCGCGCAGCCAGGGCTCCCGGAAGCCGGGCTCGCCCGCCAGGACCCGGCGGAAGCGCTCCCTCGCCTCGGGGGTGCGCCCGTACCTGTGCAGGGCGACCGCGCTGCCGAGGGCCGCGCGGGCCTCCTCGTCCCGCCGGGGCACGGTCACGCCCGGATCCGCCCAGCGGTGGCGCCGGAAGGAGTCCTCGGCCTTGGGCTGGGTGTTGCCCAGATAGCCCCACAGCCAACCGGAGACGGACACGTTGCGCACCGCGCGGGCGGGAAGCTCCTCCACCCAGTCGGCGTGCTGCTGCCAGCGCCAGGTCTTCGGGCTCGTCTTCCCCCTGGCGGTGACCCCCAGGTAGCGGACCTTCGTCCGGATCACGTTCCAGGCGGCGCGCTCGTCGTCGATCCAGTCCCGCAGCTCCCGGTGGAGGTTCCCGAAGGTGGAGCCCGCGGCGACCAGGTCGACGAGGACCACGGGGCGTTTGCGGCCCGCCAGCCCCGCCGGGGACAGCCCTGCGTCGGCCAGGTTGACGCGCAGCTGCCGCCGCTCCCGCAGGGTGGTCCCGCGCCCCTCGTACCCGTAGAGGGACAGCGGCAGCCGGTTCAGGCGCTCGGCGTCGGCCGTCCCCGCGAGGACCCCGCCCAGCAGGTCGTACAGGCTGTCGGGCGAACGGCCCACGAAGAACAGGTCCCCGTCGGCGCTGCGCGCGACGACCTTCGCCGCGCAGTCGGTGAGTTCGGCGACGTAGCCGGGGTCGTACTCCTCGGACCCGTCTCCGACGAGGGACCCCAGCCGGTCGCCGCCGGCCACGTTCCAGCGGAAGGGGCGGTTCGGTTCGATCTGGTCCATGGCCCCATGGAACCAACCGCCGACCGTGTCGCCAAGGGCTTTTCCGGGTACCGGGGCCCAGGACCCGCGCCACCCGCGCCACCCGCGCCACCCGCGCCACCCGCGCCACCCGCGCCACCCGCGCCACCCGCGCCACCCGCGCCCGGTGGACGGCCCGGGTCCGTCTCCGGTTCACCCCCGCCTGTTACCCTCCCGCGGTCGGGGTGGCGGCACCGCCCCCCGCTCCCCCGGTGAGAGGATGCCTCCATGCCCCCGTCCGTGAACCGCGACGCCCGGCCCGGTCCCCCGAACCGCCCGGCCCGACGCCGCGTGGCCTCCACCGCCACGCTCGTCCTCGCGGCGTCGGCCCTGGTGGCGGCGCCCGCCACCGCGGCGGAGTCGCCGTCCGTCCCCGGACCGCCCGGCCCGCACCAGGTCAGGTTCGCGACGTTCAACACCGCCCTCGAGCGCCCCGAGCAGGGTGCGCTCGCGGCCGAGCTCGCCACCCCGGACAGCGAGCAGGCCCGCAACGTCGCGGAGATCATCCAGCACGTGCGGCCCGACGTGCTCCTCGTCAACGAGTTCGACCACGACGAGGAGGGCGAGGGCGCCCGCCTGTTCCAGGACAACTACCTCTCCGTCGGCCAGAACGACGCCGAGGCCATCGACTACCCGTACGTGTACACCGCCCCGGTCAACACGGGCGTGCCCTCGGGCGCGGACCTCGACGGGGACGGCCGGGCGGTGACGGAGCCCGGGACCCCCGGCTATGCCGAGGACGCGTTCGGCTACGGCGCCTTCCCCGGACAGTACGGGATGGTCGTGTACTCGATGTACCCGATCGTCACCGAGCGGGTGCGCACCTTCCAGACCTTCCGCTGGGCGGACATGCCGGACGCGCTGCTGCCCACCGACCCGGCGACCGGCGGGCCCTACTACTCCGACGAGGCTCTGGAGGTCCTCCGCCTCTCGTCCAAGAGCCACTGGGACATCCCGGTCGACACGGGGAGGGGGCGCCCGATCCACCTCCTGGCCAGCCACCCCACGCCGCCGGCCTTCGACGGGCCCGAGAGGCGCAACGTCCTGCGCAACCACGACGAGATCCGCTTCTGGGCCGACTACGTCACCCCGCGCGCGGGCTCCTACATCTACGACGACGAGGGCCGGCGCGGCGGCCTGCCGGTCGGCGCCCCCTTCGTCATCGCGGGCGACCTGAACGCCGACCCCGACGACGGGGACGGCCACCCCGGCGCGATCGCCCGCCTCCTGGAGCACCCGGGGATCACCGACCCCCGCCCCGCCAGCCAGGGCGGCAGGGGCGCCGCCCAGCGCCAGGGCGGCGCCAACGAGGGCCACGCGGGCGACCCCGGCCTCGACAGCGCCGACTTCACGGACGAGCCGGGGCCGGGGAACCTGCGCGTGGACTACGTGCTGCCCTCCCGGATCGTCCCGGTCCGCGGGTCGGGGGTGTTCTGGCCGACCGTGGACGACAGCCTCTTCCGCCTGACCGGCGACTACCCGTTCCCGAGCTCCGACCACCGCCTGGTCTGGGTGGACCTGCTCCGTCCCTGAGCCGCCGCCGCGGGCGCGGGCGTCCGGGGCGGGCGGCCCCGCCCGCTCACGCCCGGGGGGAACCCGCCCTCCGGGCCCCCGCCTCCTCCTCGGCCGCGGAGAGCCCGGCGCTGATGACGCTGTCCATGATCTCGGCGATCCGGTCGGGGCCCAGGCGCGGGGCGTGGCGGGCCATCCGTTCGACCAGCGCCCGCTCACGGCCCGTGTCGCGGCCGGCGAAGTACCCGACCGGCTTGAGCCTCTGCACCTGGGCGGCGACCAGCGCCCGCCGTTCGAGGAGCACGGCCAGCTCGGCGTCCAGGCGGTCGATGCGCCCGCGCAGGAGGGCGATCTGCTCCTCCGGCGCGGTCGGGGGGACGGCGGGCGCGGGCTCTGGGGTGGCGGACGGGTGGTTCACGGTGGCCTCCGACGGGATGCGTCCACGGACGCGGATGCGGTGCGGCCGTACGTCCCGCGGGAACGGGTGTGACACGTGCGGGGGCGTCGGCCGCCTGGAAAACGAAAGAGCACCGGGGCTCCCGCCCGGGTGCTCTGCTGCCGACGTTCCCTGTTCCGCCTACGTGGAAGCGGCCGACGGGCTCGTCGGCCTGCTAAACACGTGCATGCGGTGGGTCACGGGCGCCATCCTACCGTGTCCGTCCCGCGCACGGACGAGGGCGGCCCGTACCGGGGTACGGACCGCCCTCGGAGCTGTGTCCCGCGCGCCGGTCAGGGCACCTCGACGCGCACCATGAGGGCGGTCGCCTCGGCCGTGACCTCGCCGTTGACGCGGATCTCACCGGTGACGTACACCTTGCGCCGCTCGGTGCCGGTCACCCGCGCGACGACCTCCAGGGGCGTGAAGAGCGGCGTGGGCCTGCGGTAGTCGACCTCCAGCCTGGCGGTGAGGCCGGGCGAGGTCGCGAGCGAGGACGCGGAGCCGACGGCCTGGTCCAGCATGGCGGCGATCCAGCCGCCGTGGACCAGTCCGGGCGGGCCCTGGTAGACGGTGTTGAGGGTGACCTCGCCGCGCACCCCCTCCTCGGTCGCGTCCAGGAACAGCGGCGGGGCCGCGGGGTTGGTGTCACCGGACACCACGTTGGTGATGGTCCCGTACTCGGTGTCGCCGCCGGGCAGCTCGCGCAGGACCATGGTGCCGATCTGTCTGCGGGCGACGTTGAGCCTGCCGGTGAGGCCCTCCACGGTCGCCGCGGCCTCGGCGAGGGTGTCGCCGTCGGCCTCGGTGTTGGCGACGGCGTCGATGAGGTCGTGGACACGCGCCACCAGGGAGCGCAGCTCGGAGGGGATCTCGGCCTGCTCGACAACGGGGAGGCCGAAGGCCCGGGGGTCCGGCCGCTCGGTCGCCGGCTGCGTGTTGACCGTCATGTGTTCCTCGTGGGGTCGGTGGGTGCGCGGGTGGAGGGGGCACCGATGTCGAACCGAATCCTACTCGGTAGTATTCCGGCCGCACCCCCGCCGGCCGTGCGCTCCCCGTCACACCGCACCGGGACGGGGAGCACCCTCGCGGCGTCAGGCCAGGTCGCGCACCATGTGCAGGTGGGGGATCCCGGCGTCCAGGAACTCGTCGCCGTGGGCCGTGTAGCCGAGCCGCGCGTAGAAGCCCAGCGCGTGGGTCTGCGCGTGCAGCTCCACCCGGACGAACCCGCGTTCGCGCGCCCGCTCCTCCGCCGCCCTGACCAGGGCGGCCCCGGTTCCGTTCCCCCGCCCCTTGGGCAGCACGGCCAGCCTCCCCAGGAGGCCCGCGCCGTCGCCCTGGTCCACCAGCCTGACGGTGCCGACGGGGACCCCGTCGGCCAGCGCGAGGAGGTGGACGGCGGCGGTGTCGCGCTCGTCCCACTCCTCCTCGACGGGAACCTGCTGCTCGGAGACGAACACGGCGCCCCGGATGACGAACACGGCGGCACGGTCGCGCTCGTCCCGTGCCAGTCGGATCTCGGTCGTAGTCATCCCCGAAGGTTAGCCCCGGGCCCGGCCCGCCCTGCCGGGAGGCCCCCTAACCTGTGGGTATGGGCATGCCCAGCACCACACATCCCGGCGTGGACGACCCGGGCACGGAGAGCGCGCGCTACTGGCGCTTCTCCGGACTGCCCGGTACCGAACTCCTCACCGCGCGCTTCGTCACCACCACGTTCACCCGGCACACCCACCCCACCTACACCATCGGGGTGATCACCGGCGGCATCGAGGAGTACTCCCACTCACGCGGCAAGGCGCGCGTGGGCCCCGGCGGCCTGGCGGTGGTCGGCCCCGGGGAGGTGCACACCGGCCACGCCGGCGTCCCCGAGGGCTGGGGGTACCGGGTGTTCTACCCGTCCCCCGAGGTCATGGTGGACATCGCCCGCGAACTGGGGATGCGCGGCACCCCCGGGTTCACGGAGTCGGGCATCCACGCGCCCGAGGCCGCCCGTGTCCTGGCCTCCGCCCACGTGGCAGCCGAGCACGGCGACCGCCTGACGTCCTCGGCCCTCGTCCGGCGGGGCCTGGGCATGCTGCTGCGCTCCCACGGCCGTGAACGGGCCGCCGATCCCGTCCCGCACGCCGCGCGCCCCGAGGTGGCGCGGGCCAGGGAGGTCCTCTCCTCCCGCCTGCTCGACCCGCCGACCCTGGACGAGCTCGCCGCCCAGCTGGGGATCGGGCCGTTCTCCCTGTCCCGCGCCTTCCGGGCCGCGTACGGGCTGCCCCCGCACGCCTACCTCAACCAGGTGCGGGTGGACCGGGCCAGGCAGCTCCTCCTCGCCGGCCGCCGGGCGGCCGAGGTGGCGGCCGAGGTCGGTTTCGCCGACCAGGCCCACCTGACGCGCCACTTCAAGCGCCACCTGGGCGTGCCGCCCGGCGCCTACCAGCGCGCCCTGCTCGCCCCCTGACCTGCGGCTCCGCCGCCCGCCCTCCGGCGCTCCGGAGGGCGGTGGACCCGACCGGCCCCTCGCCCCGGTCCCTCCGTCCGCGCCCCGGGCCGCCCGCCGCCCCGGCGGGGCCCGAACGCCGGTGCCCGCGCCCCTCCCGTCGACCCTGTGCCCCTCCCCGGCCTCGCGCGCCACCTCTGCCCCGGACCCTCGCGGCCCGCAAGCCGCCGCGGGCGCGCCCGTCGGAGCAGGGGCCCGACGGGCATGCCGGTTTCGCGGCCCGCGACCGCGGGGGCGCTCCTCGCGGGCAAGAACGTTCAAGACGGCGCGCGCCCGCCCCCCTAGCGTGGGCGCCGTGAAATCCTTCTCTCTCCGCCCGTACCTCCGCTCGGCGGCGGTACGCGACAGCATGGGGATCGGCGTGGCCGTGGGCGCCGCCGGTCTCGCGTTCGGGACCGCGGCGGTGGCCGCGGGCCTCTCACCCGCCCAGTCCGTGTTCATGAGCCTGTTCATGTTCACGGGAGCCTCGCAGTTCGCCCTGGTCGGGGTGGTCGCGGGCGGCGGAAGCCTGGTCGCCGGGGCGGCGGGCGCGCTGCTCCTCGGCGCCCGCAACACGCTGTACGGACTGCGGCTGGCCGACGTCCTCGGATGGCGGGGCGCGCGCCGTGCCCTGGCCGCGCACGGGGTGATCGACGAGACCACCGCGGTCACACTGGCCCAGCCGGACCGGGAGTCGGCGCGCACCGCGTTCGTCACGACCTACGCGGTGCTGGGCTCCTTCTGGGTGGTGACCACCCTGGTGGGGGCGCTGGCGACGGAGCGCGTGAGCGACATCGGCGCGTTCGGCCTCGACGCGGTGGGCCCGGCGATCTTCCTCGCGCTGCTGTGGCCCCGTCTCCGCGAGGGCGGGGGCCGGAACTGGCTGATCGCCGGCGCCGGAGCCGGGCTGGCCCTGGCCGCCACCCCGCTGCTCCCCGCCGGGGTACCGGTGCTGCTGGCCGCCTCGGCCGCGCTGATCGCGCTCGCGGGCCCCTCCGCCGACCCGCCCGCCCCGACGGCCGCGGAGCCCGCGTCCGGCTCCGGACCCGCCTCGAGGGAGGCCCGCCCATGACCCTGTGGATCGCGCTCGTCGCCACCGCCGCCGGCTGCTACCTGCTCAAGTACGCGGGTCTGGCCGCTCCGCGGCGGCTCCTCGACAACCCGTGGCTGCGGCGGTTCGCGACCGCCGTCCCCCTCGCCCTGCTGGCCGCGCTGATCGCGGTGGAGGCGCTCCGCGGCGAGGGCCGGTCCCTGGCCTGGGACACCGCACGGATGGGCGGTCTGGGCGCCGCCGTCCTCGCCCTCGTCCTGAAGGCGCCGTTCCTCGTCGTGATCGTCGCGGCCGCGGCCGTCACGGCCGGCCTGCGCGCGCTGGGGCTCTGACACGCCGGGCCGGGGAGCGCTCCCCGGCCCGGCCCCTCCCCCACCGTCGGAACGGGCCCGCACCACCGCCTCCCGCCTCCGCGCCCGTCCTTGACCGTCCCGTGACCGCCTGTCAGAGTCGGCCGCATGCGCCCGGCCGATCCCGGGCGCGCCGAGTGGACCTTGCGACGATGGAAGGGATCCCACCCCCATGGCCACAGCCGCCGACCGCACCCCACCACCCACCGACACCGCCGCTCACGCGGTGGTGGAGGTCCTCGCCTCCGCCGGGATCAGACAGTGCTACACCGTCCCCGGGGAGAGCTTCCTCGAACTCGCCGACGCCGTCGACCAGCACCCCCTGATGCGGCTGGTGTCGACCCGGCACGAGAACGGCGCCGGGTTCATGGCGGAGGCCGAGGCCAAGCTGACCGGGACACCGGCCGTGGCCGCGGCCACCCGGGGGCCCGGGGCGTCCAACCTGGCGGTGGGCGTGCACACCGCGATGCAGGACTCCACGCCGATGATCGTGTTCCTGGGGCAGGCGGAGACCGGCCGGCTGGGCCGGGAGGCCTTCCAGGAGGTGGACCTCACCGCGTTCTACGCCCCCATCACCAAGTGGGCGACCACCGTGCACAGGGCCGACCGGCTCGCGGAGGTGACCGCCAGGGCGGTCCGCGTCGCCACCACCGGCCGTCCGGGGCCGGTGGCGATCGCGGTGCCCGGCGACCTGTTCGGCCACCGGGTGGGACCGCAGGATCCGCCGCGCCCGCACGTGGTCCCCCGCCCTCCCCTGGGCGGGGAGGCCCGTGACCGGCTGGCCGCCTGGCTGATCCGGGCGGTCCGGCCGGTGATCGTCGCGGGCGGGGGCGCCCGCGCGGCCCGGGAGGACCTGGTCCGGGTGGCCGAGCGCTTCGGCGCCGGGGTGTACGCCTCGTGGCGGCGCCAGGACGTGTTCCCCAACGACCACCCGCTCTACCTCGGCCACCTGGGACTGGGGTGCCCCAAGCCCGTGCTCAACGCCCTGTCGGAGGCGGACGCGGTGCTGGTGGTCGGCTGCCGGATGAGCGAGACCACCACGCAGGGGTACCGGCTGCCCGACCCGGCGAGGGCACGGATCGCGCAGATCGACATCGACCCCGGCCAGGTGGGCGCCACCGCCGACCTGTGGTTCGGTGCGGTGGCCGACGCCCGCGAGGCTCTGCGCGAGCTGGCCGGGTCCCCCGTGCAGGCTCCCTACCGCGACTGGAGCGCGGCCCGCCGGAGGTGGGTGGACAGCACGGTCCCGCCCGCCCACGCCGCGGACCACGCGGGCCGGGGCCTGCACCCGTGGGCGGTGGTCTCGGCCATGCGCGCGGCCCTGCCCGAGGACGCCCTGATCACGAACGACGCGGGCAACTTCGCGACGTTCCTGCACCGGGGCTGGTGGTTCCGGCACCCCTCCACCCAGTTGGCGCCCACCAGCGGGGCCATGGGCTACGCCGTGCCGGCGGCGGTGGCGGCCAAGATCGCCGCTCCCGACCGGACCGTGGTGGCCGTGGCCGGCGACGGCGGCGCGCTGATGACCGGGCAGGAGCTGGAGACCGCGGTGCGGGAGGGCGCGGCCGTGACCGTGGTGGTGTTCCAGAACGGGCTCTACGGCACGATCGCCATGCACCAGGCCCGGGAGCTGGGGCGCATCGCGGGGACGCGGATCAGCGGCCCGCTCGACCTGGCCGGGTACGCGCGGTCGCTGGGGGCTCGGGGCGCGACCGCCCACACCCGCGAGGAACTGGAGAAGGCGCTGGCCGAGGCGGTCGGCGCGGACCTTCCGACACTGGTCGACGTCCGGACCGACCCGGAGGTGATCAGCCCGACCGCGACCCTGTCCGGCCTGTTGGGCGGGGACCGGTAGCGGGTCCCCCGCCGCGCGGCGCGTCCGCGCGGCGGGGCGGCCGGTCCGTGTTCCGCCCGGACGCCGGAAGGCCCCGGTCTCAGTCCGCGTAGGCGGCCGCGGCCTCACGCAGAGCGCGGACGGCGGCCCGGATCGCGGGGCGGCGCGAGGCGTCGGTGCGCCAGAACGCGTACACCTGCCGGACCAGCGCGGGCTGTACCGGCACCACCCGCACCCCGTCCGGCAGGGGCCCCCGGCCCAACCGGGGCATGACGGCGGCTCCGATCCCGGCGGCGATGAGCGCCAGCTTGGTCTGGTGCTCCTCGACGTTGTGGATGACGCGGGGCTCGCCTCCGCGCGCCCGGATCATGCCGTGGAGCCAGTCGTCGCAGATCGACCCGCGCGACCAGCTGATCCAGGGCAGGTCGAGGATCTCCTCCGGTTCGAGGAGCTCGCGGTGGGCGAGGGGGTGGTCGGCGGGCAGGGCGATGTCGCCGACGTCCTCCAGCAGCGGCGCCCGGCTCATCCCCGCGGGCAGGGCCAGCGGGGAGCCGACCCAGTCGATGACCATGGCGAGGTCGGCGTCGCCCCGGGCCATCGAGGGCACGCTCTCGTGGGGCTCCTCCTCGTGGAGCTCCACCTGGAGGCCAGGGTGCGCCTCGCGCAGGGAGGTGAGCGCGTGGGGCAGGAGTCCCCGGACGGCAGTGGGGGTGGCGCTCAGGCGCAGGTGGCCCGTGACGTCGTCGCGGTGCGCCTCCAGGTCCGCCTCGGCCCGGTGGACCAGGGAGAGGATCTTCGCGGTGTGCTCGACCAGGAGCTCGGCGGCGTCGGTGAGGCGTACGCCCCGGCCGTTGCGTTCGACGAGGGGCTGGCCCACCTCCCGTTCGAGCTTGGTGAGCTGCTGGGAGACGGCGGAGTTGGTGACGTGGAGGGCCTCGGCGGCGGCGGTGAGGGAGCCGTGCGTCGCGATGGTGTGGAGGACCCGGAGTCGGTCGACGCTGAGCATGTAAGCAAGCCTAACCTCCGCCTTAAGAAATACGAAGTAGTCCTAATGCGTCGGTGCAGGATAGAAACATCCCATGACCGCCGTCCCCTCCGCCGCGACCACGTCCGGCCCCCCGCCGCACCCGCTCTCCGACTGGCGCGCCAAGTTCGCCCTCCTCGCCCTGATCTGGGGTATGAGCTTCGTCTTCATCAAGGTCGGGGCGAGCGCGCTGTCCCCCGCGCAGCTCGCGCTCGGCCGCATGGCCGCGGGCGCGCTCCCCCTGCTGGCGCTCGTACTTCTGCGCGGCGGGCGCCTCCCCACCTCTCCTCGCCTGGTGGGCCACATGTTCGTGGCTGCGCTGCTGCTCAACACGGTCCCCTTCACCCTGTTCGGGTACGCCGCACAGCTCATCCCCTCCGCCCTGATGGGGATCGTGAACGCCGCGACGCCCCTGTTCGGCGTGGTGTTCTCGATGGCGCTGCTCTCGGACGAGCGCCCCGACCGGGACAGGGTCCTCGGACTCGGGATCGGCTTCCTCGGCGTGCTCACCGTCTTCGGGGTGTGGAACACGCTGGGCGAGGTGGCCGCCGGCGACCGCGACGCCGTCGTCGGCATGCTGTTCGTCGTGGGCGCGACGGCCTGCTACGGCATCGGCACCCCCTACCTGCGCCGCTTCGTCGCGGGCAGCTCCCACGGGGCCCTGGAGCTGAGCTCGCTCCAGCTGCTCCTCGGCTCCCTCCCCCTGGCACTGCTCGTCCCGTTCCTCACCGAGGCGCCCACCGGGGTGACCTGGCAGGTGGTGGCGTCGGTGGCCGTCCTGGGCGTACTCGGCACGGGGGTGGCGTACATCCTCCAGTACGCGATCGTGCGGGAGGCGGGGGCGACCGTGGCCACGACCGTCACCTACGTGGCGCCGGTCGTGGCGATCACCGCCGGGATCGTGCTCATGGGCGAGACCCTGACCTGGAACCAGCCGCTGGGCGCGGTGGTCGTCGTCCTGGGGGCCGCCCTGTGCCAGGGCGTCGTCCGCGTCCGCCGCGTCGCGCCGCCGCGGCCCGGGCCCCGACCGCACGCGAAGGGGCGGCGGGCCCGGGCCCGCCGCCCCTTCGCGTGAACGGCGCCGTCAGTCCTCGCGGAGCACGTCGATCGCCGCTTCGAGGTCGGCGGGGTAGGTGCTGGAGAACTCCACCGGGCGGTGCTCGGTGGGGTGCTCGAAGCCCAGCCGGACGGCGTGCAGCCACTGCCGCCGCACGCCCAGCCGCTCGGCCAGGGTGGGGTCGGCCCCGTAGAGCGTGTCGCCCACGCACGGGTGGCGCAGCGCGGCCATGTGCACCCGGATCTGGTGGGTGCGGCCCGTCTCCAGCCGGATCTCCAGGAGGCTGGCGGCCCGGAAGGCCTCCTGCGTGTCGTAGTGCGTCACCGACGCACGGCCGCCCGCGACCACGGCCCAGCGGCCGTCGCCGGCGGGGTGCCGGTCGATGGGAGCGTCCACCGTGCCGCGGAGCGGGTCGGGGTGCCCCTGCACCAGCGTGTGGTAGCGCTTGTCCACGGTGCGCTCCTTGAACGCCCGCTTGAGCACGCTGTAGGCGGTCTCGCTCTTGGCGACCACCATGAGGCCGGTGGTGTTGGCGTCCAGCCGGTGGACGATGCCCTGGCGCTCGGCGGCGCCGCTGGTCGCCAGCTGCACGCCGGAGGCCAGCAGGCCCTCCAGCACGCTGGGCCCGGTCCAGCCGACCGTCGGGTGGGCGACCACGCCGACGGGCTTGTCCACCACGATGATGTCGGTGTCCTCGTGCACGATCCGCATGCCGGGGACGGCCTCGGGGCGCGGCACGGGCGCCGTGGGCGGCGGCGGGAGGGTGATCTCCAGCCAGGCCCCGGCCTGGACCCGGTCGGACTTGCCCGCCTCGGACCCGTCGACCAGGACGCTGCCGTCGAGGATGAGTTCGGCGGCCCGTGTGCGGGACAGGCCGAACAGGCGGGCGATGGCCGCGTCGAGCCGGTCGCCCTCCAGGCCGTCGGGCACGGGCAGGCTGCGCGTGTCGCTCACTGGCCCTTCCCTTCGGTGGTGTCGTCCGGGTGGGGCCCGGAACCCTTGTCGTCCTTCTTCGAGGACTCCTCCTCGACGACGCTGCCGTCCAGGTTGAGGCCCTTGAAGGTCAGCGCCACCACCAGGCAGGCCCCGACGACCACGCACGAGTCGGCGATGTTGAAGACCGGGAAGTTCCCGACGCTGATGAAGTCGACGACCGCGCCGTGGAAGGGCGCCGGCTCCCGGAAGTACCGGTCCACGAGGTTCCCCGCGGCGCCGCCCATCATCAGGCCGAGCGTCACTCCCCACCAGACGCTGCGGACCCGCAGCCCCATGTACCCGATGGCGATGACCACGAGGCTGGCGATGCAGGTGAACACCCAGGTGAAGTCGGTGCCCATGGAGAACGCGGCGCCGGTGTTGTACACCAGCGTGAACTGGAGGAGGCTGCCGACGACGTCGACGCGCTCGCCCTGGGAGAAGGTCGCCAGGACCCACTCCTTGGTGAGGAAGTCGGCGACGATCGCGGCGGCTGCGACCAACAGCAGGAGAAGGTACCTGCGCGGGCGCGCACCGGTCGTGTCGGACGTGGTCATGTTGCTGTCCCCGGAGGGCTCTACCTCAGTCAGCGACGCTCCTCGCGCTGTTTGCAGGTGACGCACAGGGTGGCGCGCGGAAAGGCCTCAAGTCGCGCCTTCCCGATGGCCAGGCTGCATGACTCACAGACCCCGTATGTTCCCGCGTCCATCCGTTCGATCGCCCGCTCGCTCTTGGAGAGCAGGTCACGAGTATTGTAGGCCAACGCCAGATCATGTTCGCGCTGGAAGGTCTTCGCCCCGGCGTCCGCGGGGTCGTCCCCGGCGCCGTCCACCGGGTCGGTGAGCCGGTCGGCGAGCGCGTCCTCCGCCTCGCGGATCTCCCGCCGCGCGACCGCGATCTCCTCCTCCAGCCTTCGCCGGATCCCGGTCAGCTCCTCCGTGGTCCAGGGGTCCTCCCCCGGCAGGACCGGCAGCATGGAGGCTTCGGTGGCCTTCATCGCATTCCCCTCCCAGATGGTTCGGCACACCCCGGACCTCGCCGACCTGCGGGTCCTCCCCCGGGCGGTGCCGTGATCGGTGCCGCGAAGCCTAGGCAATCCCACGGTGCAAGGCAATGATCGGGACGGTGCGCCGCTGCGGCGGCCCCCGCCCGGCGCGACAGGGGCGACGGGCCCTACTCCGCGGCCGCGAAACCGCCGTAGTCCTCGGCCAGCGCGGCCAGGTGCGGCTCGTCGAAGACGGCCGGCCCGCCGTGGGGACCGGTCAGCACCTCGATCACCCAGTCCGCGTCCTCGGCGTCGTCCTCGCCCGCGAGCATGTCCCGGTGCACGCGGCACGGCTCGTAGCCCTGCTCCAGGAGCTGCTCCGCCAGCTCCACCGCGTCGTCCCGGTCGGACAGGGTCACGAGGACCGCGCCCCTCACGTCCTCCGCCACAGCGGCCCCCTCCGTCACAAGAGCGCACGGCGGAAGCGCCGCGCTGCGTTATCCTGGCTCCAGGTGTCGATGGGGACGAGTAGCGCTGGCCCCGACCGGACGGATCACAGCCTAGAAGGCCTGGCCCGCCCAAGCGACCCGGGGGCGGTGCGAGCCCGGGGGCACGACCAGCGCGAAGATCACCCCGGAACCGCCGGAAGAACGGGCCCGCCCGCGCGGGCGGCTCCAGTAGAACCGGCACAGAGCAACGAAGTGGGACCCTACCGACGCGCGCCCTGCGGCGCGCTCGCGGTCCAAGGAGGGTGGTACCGCGGGGCCCGTGCCTCGTCCCTCCGTCAGGAACGACCCTGATGGAAAGGTACGACCGTGGCCAACGACCCCCGGCCCGCATCCCGACCGCTGCCCCAGCTCCCCGCGCAGATCGACCTGCCGGCCATGGAGCGGGACGTCCTCGGCCGCTGGTCGAAGGAGGACGTCTTCCAGCGCTCGCTCGACCAGACCCGCGGCGGCCCCAACTGGGTCTTCTACGAGGGCCCGCCCACGGCCAACGGCCAGCCCGGCGTGCACCACGTCGAGGCCCGCGCGTTCAAGGACGTGTTCCCCCGGTTCCGCACCATGCGCGGCTACCACGTGGACCGCAAGGCGGGCTGGGACTGCCACGGCCTGCCCGTGGAGGTCGCCGTGGAGAAGGAGCTCGGCCTGTCCGGCAAGAAGGACATCGAGGCCTTCGGCATCGCCGAGTTCAACGAGCGCTGCCGCGAGTCCGTGCTCCGCAACGTCGACGCGTTCACCACCATGACGGAGCGCATGGGCTACTGGGTGAACATGGACGACGCCTACCGCACCATGGACCCGCAGTACGTGGAGTCCGTGTGGTGGGCCCTCAAGCAGATCTGGGACAAGGGCCTGCTGGTCCGCGACTACCGGATCAGCCCGTACTGCCCGCGCTGCGGCACGACCCTGTCCGACCACGAGCTCGCGCAGGGGTACGAGACCGTCACCGACCCGTCGGTGTACGTCCGCTTCCCCGTGACCTCCGGTCCGCTCGCCTCGCCCGAGCACCCGACCTCGCTGCTCGTCTGGACGACCACCCCCTGGACGCTGGTGTCCAACACCGCCGTGGCCGTGCACCCGGACGTGGAGTACGTGGTGGCCACCGACGGCGACGAGCGCCTCGTGGTGGCCCGTCCGCTCTTCGACAAGGTCCTCGGCGAGGGCTGGGAGCTCACGGGCGAGAGCTACGGGGGCGAGGAGATGGAGCGCTGGACCTACGAGCGCCCCTTCGACCTGGTGCCCTTCGACGAGCCCGCCCACTACGTGGTGCTCGCCGACTACGTCACCGTGGACGACGGTACCGGCCTGGTCCACCAGGCGCCCGCCTTCGGCGCCGACGACATGCTCGTGGGCCGCGCCTACGGCCTGCCCGTGGTCAACCCGGTCCGCCCGGACGGCACCTTCGAGTCCCCCCTGCCGCTGGTCGGCGGGGTGTTCTTCAAGGAGGCCGACAAGACGCTCGTCCGCGACCTCAAGGACCGCGGGCTCCTCTTCCGCCACCTGAGCTACGAGCACTCCTACCCGCACTGCTGGCGCTGCCACACGGCGCTGCTGTACTACGCGGTCCCGTCCTGGTACATCCGCACCACCGCGGTCAAGGACGAGCTCCTGGCGCAGAACGACGTCACCAACTGGGTGCCGGAGAACGTCAAGGAGGGCCGCTTCGGCGAGTGGCTGCGCGGCAACGTGGACTGGGCGCTGTCCCGCAACCGCTACTGGGGCACCCCGCTGCCGATCTGGGAGTTCCCCGACGGCCGCCAGATCTGCGTGGGCTCCCTGGAGGAGCTGGGCCGCCTCAGCGGCCGGGACCTGTCCTCCCTGGACCCGCACCGCCCCTTCGTGGACGACATCGTCATCCCCGACCCGGACGCGGACCCGTCCCTGCCCGAGGAGCAGCGGGTCGCCCGCCGCGTCCCCGAGGTCATCGACGCCTGGTTCGACTCCGGCTCCATGCCGTTCGCCCAGTGGGGGGCGCCCCACCGGAACGAGGAGACCTTCCGGGACAACTTCCCGGCGCAGTACATCTCCGAGGCGATCGACCAGACCCGCGGGTGGTTCTACTCCCTGCTGGCGGTGAGCACCCTGGTGTTCGGCCGCAACTCCTTCGAGAACGTGGTCGTGCTCGGCCACATCCTCGCCGAGGACGGCCGGAAGATGAGCAAGCACCTGGGCAACGTCATGGAGCCGATCGCGGTCATGGACAAGCACGGCGCCGACGCGCTGCGCTGGTTCATGCTGGCGAGCGGTTCACCGTGGACCGCCCGCCGGGTCGGCCACTCCGCCCTGGAGGAGATCGTCCGCAAGGTGCTGCTGACCTACTACAGCACCGTCTCGTTCTTCACCCTGTACGCGAACGCCGGCGGGGGCTGGGACCACTCCCGGCTGGCGGACGCCCCCGCCCCCGAGGACCGCCCGCTCCTGGACCGGTGGCTGCTCTCGGAGCTGAACGAGGTCGTCAGGGACGTCACGGCGGCGCTGGACTCGTTCGACACCACGACCGCGGGACGCCGTCTGACGGCCTTCGTGGACGACGTGTCCAACTGGTACGTGCGCCGTTCCCGCCGCCGGTTCTGGGGCGGTGCGGACACCCCCGAGGGCGCCGCCGCGTTCGCGACGCTGTTCGAGGCCCTGGAGACCGTCACGCTGCTGATGGCGCCGATCGTGCCGTTCCTCACCGACCACGTGTGGGCGTCGGTACGCCGGCCGGACGCGCCGGAGTCGGTGCACCTGGCGTCGTGGCCCGAGGTGCGCGAGGACCTCGTCGACCCGGACCTGTCGCGGCAGATGGCGCTGGCCCGCCGCCTGGTGGAGCTGGGCCGGTCGGCCCGGGTGGACTCCGCCGTGCGGACCCGGCAGCCGCTGGCCCGCGCCCTGGTGGGCGCCGCCGGTTTCGCCGGCCTGCCCGAGCAGCTCCGCGACCAGGTGTCCGACGAGCTCAACGTGGAGTCGCTGGACGCGCTGTCCTCCGTGGGCGGCGACCTGGTGGACTTCATCGTGAAGCCGAACTTCCGGGCGCTGGGCAAGCGGTTCGCCAAGCGCACCCCGCTGGTGGCCAAGGCCATCGAGGCCGCCGACCCCGCCTCCCTGGTGCAACAGGTCCGCGAGAGCGGCTGGGCGCGGGTGCGGGTCGAGGACGAGCCCGTCGAGGTCAGCGCCGACGAGCTGCTCGTGACCGAGCAGCCCCGGGAGGGCTGGGCCGTGGCGTCCGAGGCCGGTGAGACCGTCGCCCTGGACCTGGAGCTGACGCCGCGGCTGCGCCGCGCCGGTCTGGCCCGGGAGATGGTCCGCATGCTCCAGGACGCCCGCAAGAAGAGCGGCCTGGACGTGTCCGACCGCATCGAGGTGTGGTGGACGGCCACGGACGAGACCACCGAACTGGCGCTCACCGAGCACGGTGATGCGATCGCCGGCGAGGTGCTGGCCGACGCGTTCACCGCCGGGGAGATGGCACGGGACCTGCACACCGCCTCCTCCGAGGAGTTCGGCGTGGCCTTCGGTTTCCGCAAGGCCTAAGGCCTCTTCCGGTCCGGCGGCCCCGGGGCCGCCGGACCGGGCCCCGACGCGAACGGGCGCCGTCCCCCCCCGGGGGGGGGGGCCCGGAGCGGGGGGGGGGGGGCGGGGTGGGGTTGGGGGGGCGGTTGGTGGATGTTGTGGCCCCCCATGGCGGGGGGACC
>NZ_JBEXSY010000041.1:0-60952 GCF_040613895.1 Nocardiopsis sp. NPDC006198
GCCCCGCCCCCCCCCGCCGCGCCGGCGGCGCGGGGCGGGGGCGGGCCCGGCCCCCCCCCCCCCCGCGGGGCCGCCCCCCCCCCCCCCCCCCCCGCGGCCCTGGAGAGCGCCGGCACGTGGCTGACCGTGCGGGAGTACTGGGCGTCCGACCCCGGGACGGGGGCGGTGGGGGTGGCCTTCCACCGGCTCACGGGGATGCGGTCCGGCGCCAAGCCGACAGGACCGGAGTTCGACGTGGGCACCGGGGACGAGATCGCCGAGGAGGAGCGCCGGTGGTGAACCCCCGCGACGTCGCCTCACGCTTCGGGGGCAGGCCGTGCCCGCCGCCGGGGGCGGCCCCCGGGCCCGCCGCCGCGGCGGACGCGGCCGCGGGCGGGCGGGGCGGGCGGTTCCACGCCACCGCGCCCTACGGCCTGGTCGCGCTCGCCGAGACTCCCGTGCCCGCGGCCGACCTGCACGCCGGGCACGTGACGGACGACCTGCTGCGCAGCCACGACCGCACGGTGGACGGAACCCGCTCGGGGTGGATCGACCTGGTCGTCACCACGCTCACCCCCACCTTCGTCGGCCAGACCCCCGAACCCGGCCGGGTCGGCTCCTCCCTCCGGTTCCCCCACGGCGAACGCCTCCTCCCCGCCCTGCCCGGATCGAGCCTGCGCGGCCTCGTCCGCAACACCGTGCGCATGCTCACCGGCGGCGAGACCGGCCCGGTCAACACGCCGATGCTGTTCTTCCGCGCTCCCGTGCGCATCGATCCCGGCAGCGCGGACAGCGGCCTGTCCACCCGCGCACGCCGGGTCATGGCCCGGCAGCACGCCGACTACCGCAGGCGCCGCGCGGGGCTGCGCACCAGGCAGGGGTTCCTGTTCCACTCCCCGCCGGACGGCTGCTGGTACGTCGTGGAGGTCCCCGGCACCGCTGTCTCGGCCGAACCGGGCCAGGCCCTCAAGGTGCCCTTCACGGTCCTGCGCGAGAGCCTGCGCACCTGGGACTTCGGGGTCGACGACTTCCCCGACCCACCCCGCGGGAACACCTACGTGCCCACCGCCCACGAGCAGCACGGACGCCTCCAGCACCGGTGGGTGTACGCCGTCCACCTGCCGGGGGAGCGGCGGATCGCCGCCGTCGCCCCCACGGCCCGCCAGGCGCGGGAGTACCTCGCGGCCCTGACCGCCGGAGCGGGCGGCCCCGACCGGGGAGGGGTCGTGCAGGCCCTGGTCGTGCTGACGGGGGCCGCCGCGGGGGACCGCCGCAACGCCTACCTCTTCCCCCGCCCCCGCGACCTGCGCGGGGGGCGGTTGCGGGTGCCCGGGTCCATGGTGGAGCTGTTCGAGTCGGCCGAACAGGTCACCGGCTACCAGAGGGCGGCCTTCCCCGACGGCCTGGGGGCCGGCGGCGCCGAACCGGCCCGCGAACCGGTGGCCGGGACCGGCGGCGGCGGACTGCCGCGCCGCAGCCTCGAACCCGTGTGGTTCGACGTCGACCTGTCCGGGGCGGTGGTGTCCTTCGGCCGCTCGGGCGGCTACCGCATCGCGGTCAGCGAGGACAACCCCGTCCGCCGAGCCGTCCCCGGGCCCGTGCTCGGGCCCCAGCACGGCGACCCCGACCGCGCCGGGCGCGCGGGCCGCCCGGTGGACGTGTGCCGCGCGCTGTTCGGCGACACCGACACCTTCGCCGGCGAGGCCGGGGCGTCCAAGGGACGCGTCTCCTTCGGCAGCGCGCTCTCCTTCGACCCCGACCCGGACTACCCCGACGGGGCGGTCCTGCGGGTGCGCCTGCTCTCGCCCCAGCGCGGCTGCTTCGCGAACTACCTGGTGCAGGGGCCCGACGCGGGGTCGGGGGACCGGCCGGACATCGTCACCTGGTCGCACGAGGGGCACGTGCGCCTGGGCGGGTACAAGGTGTACCTGCACCGCCACCCCGCGGGCGGCGCCCGCCCCTTCCGCCACGACGCGCGCGCCCAGGAGGAGCTGGACCTGACGGTGCTGGACCCCGGACACCGGGCGAAGCCGCCCCGGGACACCGAGCGCGACGTGGTCCCCCTCCGGGACGGCCTCACCTTTCACTCGCGAATCACCTTCACCAACCTCACCGACGGAGAACTCGGCGTCCTGCTGCGGGCCCTGCTGCTCGACAACCCGGTCGGCGGCGGGGACCCCGCCGACCCCGAGTACGCGCACAAGATCGGGATGGGCAAGTCGCTGGGCATGGGGAGCGTGCACCTGGCGCCGGAGCTGTACCTGGTGGACCGGCGCGCCCGCGCCCTGGACCTGGACCCGTCCGCCGGGGTCGTCCGGGCCACCGACGAACAGGTCAGGGGGTTCCTCGACGCCTTCGACGGCGCTCTGGCGGCGCGGCGGCTGCCCGGCGGGCCCGGCCCGGAACGGTGGCGCGAGGTGGAGCAGGCGCGCGACGTGTGCCTGGCCGGCCGGTGGCGCGGACGCCTGCCCCTGGAGGAGACGGCGGTGATGTCCTTGCGCGAGTTCGCCGAGTACCCCGTGCTCCCCCCGCTGGCCAGGCGCTTCTCCGAGGCGGGGCGGGGGCCGGGGACCTGAGCGGCGAGGGGCCCTTCCGGCGCGCCGCGCGGCAGGCCCCCGGCCCGCGGGGCCCGGAGTACGGTTCGGTGACCGGACCCGCCGCGGTCCGGGGCCCTCGGGCGCGCCCCCGCTCCGCACCGGCAGCGGTCCGGGCCCCGGGCCGTCCGGGGAGGCCCTACCTGTCGATGGCCTCCGCCAGGGCCTCCACGAGGTCCGCGCGCAGGTCGGGGTCGTCCTGGGCCCCCGCCCACAGGACGGGGACGTCGGTCCCCTCGTCGAGCAGCCGGCACAGCAGGGTCTCCAGGGCGCCCTGCGGGTCGGCGTCGAAGGCCGACCGCGACTCCTGGGCCCGCGTCGTCAGCGCGAGGCCGGTACGGCGCAGCCAGGAGCGCTCCGCCTCGCTCAGCACCTCGCGCCGCCGGGAGGGGTCCTCCGCCGGGTCCGCCGGGTCGGGGTCGGGGACGGGGGAGTAGGGGGCGCTGCGGGCCCGGCCGCGCGCCTGCTGCACCAGGGCGAAGTGCCGGGGCATGGTCGTGGCCATCCGCCCCAGCACACCGGTCAGCCGGCGGGCGACGTCCTCGCCGTTCAGTTCCGGCAGGAGGCCGCGGAGCACGAGGCGCCGCCGCTGGTCGGGGGTGCGGCCCGGGTCGGCGTCGCGCCCGGCGGCCAGCTCGGCCAGCTTGCGCAGCAGGTAGTCGCCCGTGGCGGTCGAGACCATGGGCGGCTCCTTGACGGCGGTGAGCGTGCGGCCGTGCAGGTCGGCGACCGGCACGGCGCTGCCGTCCTCCGTGAAGGAGACCGTCTCGCCCGGGTGGATGTCCTCGGGCAGGTCGGCGGCGGGGTTGCCCCAGCCCGCGGTGAGCACCAGCATGGCGAGCGCCTCCTGGTCGACCACGTCCGTGGCGACCAGGGCGACGTCGCGGCGCTGCGCCCAGCGGCGCGGGCGCTCGGAGAACGCGCAGCGGATGCGGCCGTCGGGCGCGCTCTGCGGGTAGACGCGGCGCAGGTTCTTGTAGGAGCGGTCCCGGCGCACGTCGTCCAGGGCGTCCCGCAGCCGGTGCGCGGCGGTGCGGTCCACCCCCGCGGCGCCGGGCGCGGCACGCCGCATGCGCACGGCGATGACGCCGTCGGGATCCGCTCCGTGCACCGGGCACGGGCAGTGCTCGGCGCACAGGTCGACGTAGTCGCAGAACTGTTCGGAGTGGCCCGAGCAGCCCTGCGCGGTTCCGTCCGCGGAGCACGGCCCGCACCCCAGGACGCGCGTGAAGACGCGAAGGAAGGCGGCGGAGCCGAACAGCTCCCAGGCGGAGCAGTGGTGCGTGCTCACGAACTCTTCTCCCCGGGTGTTCCGGGGCCGGTTGCTTTCCCAGCCCTCCGGGAAAGCACATGTGGAAGAGACGTGAGACCTCAGGTGACACCCCCGCGTGAACGGGAGGTCGTATAGCAAAATAGGGCCACACATAGGGAAATGTCAATTCTTGGGCTGGATTATCAGGTTGCATAAACCAGTCCTGATGCTGATGAAATGGACATCCGAAACAAGGGCCCCACGTCTTTCCCGGGATTGGCCCGGTACGCACGTCCGCCGCCCCCCGCGCGTGTGTCCGAGAGAGTGCGGTGAAGGCCTTGGACCGGTGCGCGGTACGGCCGGACCCGGCACGCCGGCCGGCCGCCGCGGACCGAGACGAACGGAGGGTGCCGGATGCCGGTGGTCAACCTGACGCCGCATGCGGTGACGGTCGTGGACGAGAGCTCCCGCGTCATCCGCCGCTGGCCGGGGTCCGACGCGCCGGCCAGGGTCGAGGCGGTGCGCGTGCCCGTCGGACTGGAGGTGGCCGGGGTGCCGCTGATGGCCGAGGAGCGCACCAGGGCCAACCTGCCCGAGCCGCAGGACGGGGTGTGGTTCATCGTGTCCTCCGTCGTCGGCTCCGCCCACCCCGAGCGCCGCGACCTCCTGGTCCCCTCCGACCTCGTGCGCGACGGCAAGGGCGTGGTGACCGCCTGCCGCTCCTTCGTGATCAGCGGTTCACCGGTGCGCGGAAGGGCCCCCGCCGCCGAGGAGAGGGTCGGGGCCTGACCGCCCGGCCTCCCCGCCGGACCCGGGGGCGACCCCTTCCGACCCGCCTCCCCCCGGGGCCCGACCGCCCGGCGGCGAACCGGCGCCCGCCCTGGAGAAGGGCGGATCCCGGCAGTAGCTTGTGCGTACCGAAACCGCCCCCGCTCCCCGTGCGAAGGACAATGTGGACAGTCCCCGAACCGCCGTCGTGCTCGTCGGGCAGAACCCCACCCCGGCCCTGTTGTCCTCGCTCACCCTCCCCGCCGACCGCCTGCTCCTGCTCGGCAGCGACGGAACCCTCCCCGTCGCGCACCGGGTCGCCCGCGCGGTGGAACGGCTCGCCGGCCGGGCGTCGGTGCGGGTGGCCAGCGTGGGACCCGACCCGCACGACTTCGGGCCGGTCACCGACACCCTCGCCGCGTTCCACCGGGACAACGGGGGAGAACCCTGGTTCCTCGACTACACCGGCGGGACCAAGGTGATGAGCGTGGCCGCCGCGCTCTTCCACGAACGGGCGCTGCCCCCCGACAGACACCCCCGTGCCCCCCGCTGGCGCCACTACCTCGACGCCCAGCGCGACATTCTGCGCACCGCGGACGGCTCCCATCCGGGACGCCCCGTGGTCGGCGACGGCGTCGACCTGCGCACCCTGGCCGGGATCCACGGCGCCCGCTGGCTCGACGACCGCGACCCCGAACCCGTCCGCCTCTTCGTCCAGGGCGGCAAACAGGCACTCCTGGCGCGGTTCCCCGACATGTCCCCGGCGGTGCGCCGGGGCGTCGTCGCCGAGGGCCGGGTCCTCTCCCACCTGCTGCGGCACACGCGCCGCCACCGGGGCACGGAGGTGCTCGGCCCCCGGCAGGTCGCCGACCCGCTCCACCCCGGCGGAGCCGTCGCCGACTTCGACGCGGTCGTCCGCTACCGCCACCGCGTGCTGTGCGTCGAGGCCAAGTCCCGCCCCGACGACGTCGTGGCCCGCGCCGGGTGGACCGTGACCAAGGCCCGCCGGGTGTTCGGCGGAGCGGTCCAGGTGCTGTTCGTCCACTCCGGTCCCGCGGTCCCGGGGCTGCGGGACCGGGTCACCGCGTACAACCCCGCGCTGAGCGCGCGCAGCGTCCACGTGTGGAGCCTGGACGACCTGCTCGCCCGGCTCACCTCGTTCGAGGAGGTCCGCAAGGCGTTCTTCCCGGGCCTGGGCGCCCCGCCGCGTCGCGGCGGTGGCGCGCGGACGCCCGCGCCGCCGGAGCCGCCTCCGGACGGGGCGGAGCCGCCCGAACGCCACCCCGGACCGGGGGACGGCCCCCTGCTGGTCACCTCCCTGGGCGGCAGCCGCATGGGGACCCTCACCGCCGTGCACGCCCACCGCCCCGCCGACACGCTCGTCCTGCCCTCCCGGCAGAGCGTCCTGAGCGGCGTGCGCGAGGCCGCCGCACGCACGCTGCACGCGGCCGAGAACCCCGGCGCGGACCGGCCCGAGGCCGCCGAGCTGAAGGAGGGCGGCTACCGCGACCGCGTGCGCTTCACCCCGGAGCCGGTGGACGGGTCCGACACGGAGGCGGTCACCGGGGTCGCCCGGCGGTGGATCGCCGAACAGCGGTCCGGCGGGGCAGCGGCACCGGTGGTCGTCGACATCACCACCGGGACCAAGGCGATGAGCCTCGGCCTGGCCCTGGCCGCGCGCCGGTCGGGCGCCTGCGTCACCTACCAGCTCGGGCGCAGGCGCACCGTGGTCTGCATGACCCACGGCCCCGTGCCCCTGAGGGGGCGCGCCGCCGTGGACTGGCCGCTGCTCCTTCCGGGGTACTCGCCCCTGACCGGCCCCCTGGCGGAGTGGGCGTGCGGGGAGGCCCGCGACCAGGTGGACGCCGACCTGCTCGACGCGGCACGCGACGCCCTGGTCCGGGCGGCCGGGGGCCCGGTCGGGGTGTGGGCGGACGCCTCGCTCGGCCACCCGGTGGAGTGCCTGTCCGCGCAGGAGCGTCCCAGCCTCGTGCTCACCTTCGACGACCGGGCCGTGGGGCTGGCCGCCCCAGGCTGGTCCCGCCGCCGCACCCCCGGGGGCGGCGCGCACCCGGTGGGCCGGGGCGCGTGGGCGCAGAGCGTGTTCTCCGCGACCCTGCTCCTCAACACCGGCTGTGACGTGGCGGGGACCGTGGTCGCCCTGACCCGGCCCGGCGGGGACGTCAGCCGCGCCGTCGAACTGGTCGACTGGATCACCCAGACCGAGGGGGAGGGGCGGGGGCGCCACGCGCGGATCGGCTTCGGCGAGCCCCTGCGCCCGCTGGTGGCGGTGGCCTCCCCGGAGGACCTCCCTGACCTGTTCGACACCGACGTCACCCTGCTCTGAGCCCCGGCCGGGGCCCGGCAGGGCGGTCACGTGCACTCCGGTCCGCCCCCCTCCCGCGGCCCGGCGGGACGGCCCCTCGCCGTGAGGGGGTGGCCGCCCGGCCGGGGGCGGGCCCTCCGGGGGCCGCCACTTCTGTTTTCCGGGACGGCGCCGGACCGGCGGGTGGATCGCCCGGGGTCCGTACGGCACCCTCTCCGGTGAGGGACGAGCCGGTCCCGGTGTGACACGGCCGCCGCGCGGGGGCGCGGGGACAGGAACGGAGCCGCGCGTGGGCAGGGGAGCAGCGGGCGTCGGGGGAGGCACGGGAGCGGGGGCGGCCCCGAGGGCGGTGCCGGCGGGGGCCGCGGCCGCGGTGCTGCTGCTCGCCGGGTGCTCGTCCGCGCCTCCCGGGGAGGAGGGGCCCTTCGCCGGGCAGGAGGTGCGCTGGCGCGCCTGCTACGACGAGCGGCAGGTCGGCGAACTCGCCGGGTGGGGGGCCGACGCGGCCTGGCTGGAGACCCTGGAGTGCGGAACCGTGGCCGTCCCCCTGGACCACGACCGGCCCGACGGGACGGTGCTGGAGATCGCGCTGATCAGGGCCCCCGCCACCGGCCCGGCGGAGGAGCGCCTGGGGTCCCTGGTGCTCAACCCGGGCGGCCCCGGTGTGTCGGGCATCGAGATGCTGGACTTCCCGTACTTCGGCGACGAGGTCCGCGCCGCCTTCGACCTGGTCTCCTTCGACCCCCGCGGCGTGGGGGAGAGCGGGGGCTTCGCGTGCGGGGACCGGTACGTCCTGGACGACGCGTTCCGGCGCGTCGCGGACACCGACCCCGAAGACCTGACCGACGTGGAACTCCAGCCGCTGGAGGACGCCGCCCGCCGCTACGCCGAGGCGTGCACCGAGGCGGTGGGGGAGGAGTTCCTCGCCCACCTGGGCACGGTGAACGTCGTCCGCGACCTGGACATCGTCCGCGACGCGCTGGGCGACGAGCGGTTGAGCTTCGTGGGCTACTCGTACGGCACGCACATCGGCGCCCTCTACGCCGAGATGTTCCCCGCGAACACGCGGGCGCTGGTCCTGGACGGTGCCGTGGAGACCGAGCTGTCCAACGCGGGGATCGCCCTGGACCAGGTGGCCGCCCACCAGAACACCTGGGACATGTTCGCAGCCCACTGCGCGGCGGAGGCCGACGGGTGCCCGTTCGCCGGGGCGGACCCCGAGGGGGGCGGCGCCGACGCGCGGATGCAGGAGCTCCTGGCGGGGCTCGACCGCGAACCCGCCGAGGTCGAGGGCATCCCCGTCGACGGTGAGACCCTGCTCCAGATGATCGGCACGGAGCTGTACCACGAGGAGAGCTGGGACTACCTGGCCGCCCTCCTCGGCGCCCTCGCCTCGGACGACGGAGAGGGGACCGCGCGCCACCTCGGTGAGCTGTACGACAACACGTTCGGCAAGTACGAGGACGTCGACCCGGAGGACGTCGACCCCCGCCTGGAGCACCAGGACGCGAACGCGGTGTTCACCGCCGTCAACTGCGCGGACCGCGCCGACCCCGAGGACGTGGCGGCCTACCGGGACGCGGCCGACCGCGCGGCCGGGCTGTCCCCGCTGTTCGGCCCCGACCTGGTGTGGGAGCAGCTGCCGTGCGCGTACTGGCCGGAGAGCGAGGAGGCGCCCACGGGGATCACCGCCCCGGACGCCCCGCCGATCGTCGTCATCGGGACCGTCGGGGACCCCGCCACCCCCTACGCCTGGGCCGAGGAACTCGCGGACCAGCTGGAGACGGGCGTCCTGGTCACCTACGAAGGGGCGGGGCACACCCTGTACGGCAAGGAGCGCAGCCCCTGCGTGGACCGGCCCGTGGACGCCTACCTGCTGACGGGGGAGGCGCCGCGTTCCGGTCTCACCTGTCCGCGCGCCTGAGACGTGGACGGACGCCCGCAAACAAGACCGACTGTTTACCTCCCGAACGGAATGTTACCGTCCGTGATCGGTGTGTTCTCCGCTGAAATGGTGCGAAAGGCCCCGGCAGCGGCCGGTCGGCGCTGACGGGAACGGAGCCACGGTGCGGACAAGGCGCTGGTGTACGGGTGCTCTCGGGCGGTTCGGCGGAGCGGGAGCCGTCCTCGGGGCCGGAGGACTGGCGGTCGTGCTCGCGGTGACCACGGGTTCCGCGCGGCCGCCCGCCGACGCCTACGTGCCCCTTCCGTTCTACGGCCAGGACATCGCGTGGAGCCCGTGCTTCACGCAGGCGGAGCTGGACGCGGTCGACGCCGACGCGGGCGGGGGCACCCCGCCGTGGATGGCGCAGCTGGAGTGCGGCACCCTCACGGTCCCGGTCGACTACGGCAGCCCCGACGGGGAGACGGTCGGGATCGCGCTGGCCCGGAGGCCCGCGCACGGCCCGGAGTCGGAGCGCCGGGGATCGCTGGTGGTCGACTTCGGGGGGCCGGGGGTCTCGACGGTGGACGGCATGCGCAACCCCTTCCTGGGGGAGCGGGTGCAGGCCTCCTTCGACCTGGTGGGGTTCGACCCCCGCGGGGTCGGGCGGAGCGGGGGCCTGGACTGCGACGGGTCGCGGGCGTGGGAGCGGGAGCTGGAACGCGTGGCCCCCGGGGACCCAGCGGCGAAGACCGCCGCCGACCTGCGCGGGCTGGGCGAGGCCGCCGAGGCCTACGGGCGCAGCTGCGCCGAGGCCGTCGGCGGGGAGTTCCTGTCGCGCATGGGCACCGTCAACGTGGTGCGCGACCTCGACGTCCTCCGCGACGCCCTCGGGGACGAGGGGCTGACGTACGTCGGCTACTCGTACGGCACCCACGTCGGGGCCCTGTACGCCGACATGTTCCCCGACCGGACGAGGGCGCTGGTCCTGGACGGGGTCGTGGACACGGCGCCCTCCAACGCCCGGCTCGCGGTGGAGGTCCAGGAGGCCTTCCAGGACTCCTGGGAGATGGTCGCCGAGCACTGCGCCCGGACCGTGGAGGGCTGCCCGTTCACGTCGGGCCGGGCCGCGGTGAAGGAGACGCCGGCCCTCCTGGAGCGGTTCGACCGGGACCGGCCGACCGTGCGGGGGCGGACCGTCACCGGCGAGATGCTGGCGGAGATGGTCGCCACGCAGCTCTACGACGAGTGGACCTGGGACTACCTGGCCGGGTTCTTCACGGATCTGGCCGAGGGGGACACCGGGTCCGAGACCTACCGGCGGTACCTGGAGTACATGTACGACCGCGCCTTCGGCGAGGAGGCGGACGAGGACGCGGACGCCTACACGGCCGTCATGTGCGCGGACCGGGACGACCCGGAGGACCTGAGCGCCTACCGGGAGGCCGTGGAGGCGGCCGAGCTGCGCGCCCCGCTGTTCGGCGGCGCGCCCGTGTGGGCGACGGCCTCGTGCGCGCGGTGGCCCCTCGCGGAGACCGGCGCCCAGGAGTTCACGGCGTCCGCCGCCCCGCCGATCGTGCTCGTCGGCAACGCGGGGGACCCCGCGACCCCCTACCGGTGGGCGCAGCGCATGCACGCCCGGCTGACGACCTCCGTCCTGGTCACCTACGAGGGCGGCGGCCACACCGTGTACGGCAGGGGCAAGAGCGCCTGCGTGGACGACCCCCTGGACGAGTACCTGATCAGCGGGAAGGTGCCCGAACACGGTCTGACCTGCCCTCAGGTCCTCGCCTAGGCCGCGCCCGCGGCCGCCTGCCGCTCCCGCCCCGGGCGGGCCGCGGCGCCGCACTCCCCCGACACCGGCGCGGGAGGGGGACCGCCCGCGCGAGCCGTTCCGACCACACGGAGGACGACCATGGCCGACCTGCCCAAGCAACTCGGACTGACCCCCTTCAAGGACGCCCTGCCCGTCCCGGCCGAGGCCGACCTGTCCGAGAAGGGCCCCGACGGGGTGGCCCAGGTGACGGTGAGGCTGAAGCGGACGAAGGTGAGCCTGCACTCGGAGCTGGACGTGCGGGGCAAGCCCGCCACCGAGGCGTTCGCCTACGACGGGACGGTCCCCGGGCCGACCTTCGACGTGGTCAGGGGCACGCGTATCCGTGTGATCTGGGAGAACGCGATCACGACCGGCGAGAAGTACCCCGTACGCCACGTCTGGGTGCCGCCGAGACCGCCCGGCACCCCCTCCCGGCCGGGCAGCGAGGGCGCCGCGACCGCGACCGCCGTCGAGGCGATCCGTCCGTGGAGCGTCACCCACCAGCACGGCGGCTACACCGACGGGGGCAGCGACGGATGGACGGACGACGCCGTCTACACGGGACGCGCCCAGCTCTCGGAGTACGCCAACGACCAGCCCGGCACCCTGCTCTGGTACCACGACCACGCGATGGGGATCACCCGCTGGAACGTCTTCGCCGGGCTGTTCGGGGCCTACATCCTGCGGGACGAGGACGACGAGGCGCTCACCCCCACCAGCGGCGCGGACGGCGGCACGGTCCACGAGGTCCCGCTCATCCTCGGCGACCGCAACCTGGAGACCACGGACGGCAGGCCGGGGAGCCCGCCCACCGCGCAGCTCCTGCACAAGGTGGTCGCCCTGGCGGACGGCCCGGCGACCGGTACGGGCAGCGACGGCGTGGATCCGGACGACCCCACCACCTGGCCGTCCACGCTCCCCTTCACCGGGCCCTACCAGACGGTCAACGGGAGGATCTGGCCGTACCTGGAGGTGGAGCGGCGCTGGTACCGCTTCCGGGTCCTCAACGGGGCCAACGCCCGCACCTACACGCTGCGCCTGTTCAAGGAGGACGACGGCGGCAACCTGACCGCGCCGACGCCCGAGGAGGTCCGCGGGGCGGTGCTCCAGGTCGGCACGGACAGCGGGCGGCTGGGCAGGCCCATCGACATCCGGGGGCGGCTGACCATCTCCCCGGCCGAACGGGTCGACCTCCTCGTGGACTTCAAGAAGTTCGGGACGGAGGCGGGGAAGGCGTCCCGGCTGCGGCTGGTGATGGTCGACGACCAGGGGGACCCGACCCGCGGCGAGCTCTTCCCCGCCGTCATGCAGTTCCGGGTCTCGGCGACCGGGGTCACGGACTCCTTCACGCCTCCGGCCGACCCCGCGCTCAAGGCCGGGTACGTGAGGGTGAGGCACGAGGACCACCCCCACCACGGCCACCGGATGGTGCTGATCACGCAGCCGGACGCGTTCGCGCACCCCAAGTTCCTGGAGCTGGAGCACGTGGCGGCGCCCGGTGACCACTCCCCGCACGCGGCGGGGGCGCACCCGGCGCACGCGGACGACGGCCACGCGGGGCACCCCGAGGGGGGCCACATCCGGATCCGCGACCACTCGGGACGCCTGCGCACCTACCGCAAGGCCGCCTCGACCTTCATGGACACGATCAACTTCGTGGTCCCGCTCGACGGGTGGGAGATGTGGAGCTTCCTCAACCTCGGGGGTCCCATGCACCCGATGCACATCCACCTCACCAGGTTCCAGGCGCTGCGCCGCGACACCTACGACGTCTCGGGCTTCGACCGGGTGAGCGAGACCACCCGGCACCCCCTCGCCTTCGCGGGAGCGGGCGTGGTCAACCCGGACGAGGAGGGGTGGAAGGACGTGATCCGGGTCGGGCCGGGGACGATGGTGAGCGTGATGGGCCGGTTCACGGGAGGGACGGGCCGGTACATGTACCACTGCCACCTGCTCGAACACGAGGACATGGGCATGATGCGCCCGTTCAACGTGGCGCCCCCGGAGATCGCCAGGTTCGGCCACACCATGGGCCACGGCGCCGCGGCGACGGCGGTCCGGATCGCCCGGGAGGCGGCGGGCCCGGAGGAGCTCCCGCGGGAGGGCCCGCCCCGGGCCGCCGGGCGCGAACCGGGCGGGTCCGCCCGTGACCCGCGCCTCGTCGGAGGGGCCGAACCGCAGGCGCCGGACGCCGGGGCGGAGGAGT
Source organism: Nocardiopsis sp. NPDC006198 (assembly GCF_040613895.1). Lineage (NCBI taxonomy): Bacteria > Bacillati > Actinomycetota > Actinomycetes > Streptosporangiales > Nocardiopsidaceae > Nocardiopsis > Nocardiopsis sp. NPDC006198. The sequence goes on from NZ_JBEXSY010000041.1 coordinate 12,824, forward strand.
CGGAGGCCGAGCGGGGGTGAGGCGCGGCCCCGCGGGCCGGGCCCCGCCGACCGGGCCCGTGCGGGGGGCGGACGCGTGTCGCGGGCCGGGGCGGAGGCGCCCTGTCACCGGCCCGGCCGCCCTCCCCGTCCCGCACGGCACCGCCGGCCGAAGCCGCACGTCCCCGGGTGGGCGCTGCCCTGCGGCACGTCCCCGGGCGGGCGCTGCCCCGCCCCGCGCCCGCCCCGTGTACGGGCGCCCCCGCCCCACGCCCCCGTACCGGCGCTCCGCCCGCCGCGGTCCGCGACCGGGCGCGTACACTCGGAGCATGGCCGGTACTCGCGCGTGTGGACAGGGTTCTCCCCTCGCCGCCCCGTGCCGTGCCCCCTCCGCCGTCACCGGCTCGACCTGCGCCGTGCCCGAGGCCCCCCGTACCGGGCTCCGGGCTCTCCACGGCCACGGCTAGCGACCTCCACCCGCCGTTCCGGCCGCCTCTCCACCGCGTCGTCCCCGTGGCCCCCGTGCGCCACGGTGCGCCACGCCCCCACCCACACGGTGCGCCGCCCCTTGACCGGGAGCCGCGCCCGCCCCTCACCGGGCCCGCCACACCGCACCACCGCTCCCTGCTCCGCCGGCCCACGGCATCCCGTCGGCCGCGCCCACCGGTGCCGCCCGTGCGAACGGCGCGCGCCACGCTCGAAGGGAACCCCTCGTGAAGCTGAGCGAGCTGCTCGAAGGCCATGACCACCGGATCCTGCACGGCGACCCGGACATCCGGATCACCGCCGGCCCGTGCCTGGACGCCCACAGGGCGTCCCCGGGATCCCTGTTCGTCGCCGTGCCCGGACACGAGGGGGGCGGGGCCGAAGGCGTCGCGTCCGCCCTCGCCCGGGGCGCGGCGGCCGTCCTCGTCGAGACCGGGCCGCCGGACCCCGTGTCCCGGTTCGCGCCCCGGGGCGCCTGCGTGGTCGAGGTGGCCGACGCCCGTGTCGCCGCGGCCCTCGTCTCCGCCCGCTACCACGGTCACCCGGGCCGGGGGATGGATGTGGTGGCGGTCACCGGGACCAACGGCAAGACCTCGGTGTCGTCCATGTACGAGTCGCTGCTGCGCATCTCCAAGGGAGCCCGGGTCGGTGTCATCGGCACCTCCGGCAGCCGCACCGGCGGCGACCCCGTCCCGATGCCGCGTTCGGTGCTGAGCACCCCCGAGGCCCCCGACCTCCAGTACATCCTGGGGCGCATGCGCGACAGGGGGACCCTCAGCGTGGTGCTGGAGGCCACGTCGATGGGCCTGCTCCACCACCGCGTGGAGGGCTCCTTCGTGGACGTCGGGATCTTCACCAACCTGACCCAGGACCACCTGGACGACCACGGCACCATGGACGACTACCGCGACGCCAAACTGCGCCTGTTCCAGGGCATGTGCCGCCACGCCGTGGTCAACGCCGACGACCCGGTCGGTGCGGCGATCCCCGCCATGATGCCCGGCGCGGTGACGACCTACGCCATCGACGCGGAGGCCGACTACCGGGCGACGGACCTGGAGGTCGACGCCTCGGGGACGCGCTTCGTCCTGCACCACGGCGGCCGCGGGTACCCGGCGGCCATCCCGGTGCCGGGCCGCTTCTCGGTGTCCAACGCGCTCGCGGCCCTGGCCGCCTGCCACTGGTTCGGCCACGAACTGGGCGCCCTCGTGGACGCGCTCGAACGCATGCCGCAGATCCCGGGCCGGTTCGAGCGCTTCGAGGCCCCGCACGGGGTGTCCGTGGTCGTCGACTACGCCCACTCGCCGGACTCGCTGGACAAGGTCCTCCGGACGATCCGCGGGTTCGCCCGGGGGCGGGTCCTCACCGTCTTCGGCTGCGGGGGCGACCGCGACACGACCAAGCGCGCGCGGATGGGGGAGATCGCGGGAACCCATTCCGACCTGTGCTTCCTGACATCGGACAACCCGAGGTGGGAGGACCCTGAGGCGATCATGGACCAGGTCGCCCCGGGTCTCACGGGGACGGGCACCCCGTACGAACGGGACGGGGACCGCCGTGCGGCCATCTCCGCCGCCCTGGCCTCGGCCGGTCCGGGGGACGTCGTCCTGCTCGCCGGCAAGGGCAGCGAGCCGTACCAGATCGTCGGCGGCGAAATGCTCCCCTTCGACGACATGGCGACCGTCCGCGAGCTCTCCCGGGCCCGGCCCGCGGTGCACTCGGGGGCGTGAGGGGAGGCGGCCCCGGGAGCGCGGCGACGGGGTCGCGACCGCCCCGCGCCCGGCCGCCGGGGAGGCCGCCCCGCGTGGCGGGGGAGCGCCCCTCCGCGGCCGGCGTGACAGGCGCCGCCTCCCACGCGGTGTGAGGGCCCGGGCTCCCGGGCGGCGGGAGGACTCGCGGCCGCGGGCTTGACCTTGCGGTTACCGCAACCCCGAGACTGGCGGCATGAGCCTGTCCATCAAGGAATTCAGCGAGATGAGCGACCTGTCCCCGCAGACGCTGCGCTTCTACCACTCCGAGGGGCTGCTGGTCCCCGCCGAGGTCGACGGGGAGACCGGGTACCGCTACTACTCCATCGAGCAGGTCGCGACCGCCGTGCTGGTCACGGCGCTGCGCGGCGCCGGTATGAGCGTCAAGGACGTCCGCCGCGCCCTGGAGGCCCCCGACACCGCCGCCGCACTGCTGGAGGAGCACACCGGGGCCCTGCACCGCCGGCGCCGGGCCGAGGACGAGGCGATCGCCACCGCCCGCGCACTCCTCACCGCCCCGCCTGCGGTCCGGCGCGGGGAGGCGCCGGGGACGACGGTCCTGTCGAGGACCGTTCCCCCGGTCGCCGTGGAGCGGAGAGCGGGCCGACCCGACCAGTACGACTGGGACGCGGTCACCGGAGCCGTCACGGCCACGGTGGCGGAGCTCGGCGCCCTGGCCGCCGAACACGGCGCCACCGTCACGGGCGCCCCCTGGTTCACCTGGTCCGGGGAGACCGCCGAGCAGAGGGAGAGGGCACTCACCCCGGAGGGCCCGCACTGGGTGGCCAAGGTCCCGGTCGCCGCGGGGGCCGAGGCGCTGGCGGCCCTGGCCGGGGAGGTCGAGGTGCAGGACTTCGAGGCCCGTGAGGAGCTGTCCATCCGGCTCCCGGGCCGGAACTCGACGCCCAAGTACGCCATGGCCCACCTCCAGCTGCTGGCGCACACCCCGGAGGGACTCTTCCCCGACCACTCGGGCATGCGCCACATCCTGCACGGGGACGGGACGGAGACCGCCGTGCGCCTGCGCCCGCTCGGCGGGGCAGGGGACGCCGACTGAGCCACGCGGCCGGGGCGCGGGGAAGGGGCCGCGCGCGGTGCCCGGACCCCGCCGTGCCCGCGCTCCCGTGACCGGCGCCCTCTCAGGCGCGTGTGCGGGCGTCCCCGGGGGTCCCCGCATCCGGACCGGACGGCTCGGGCACGCCGGACAGGCCGTCGATACTGGTGGCGTTGCGTGTCCGCCAGTAGTCGGTGAAGTAGGAGGGATCGCGGCGTTCGTGGTGGCGGTCCAGCAGGTCGCGGTCGCCGCGCACGTCCATCAGGGGGACGGAGAAGCCGCACGAGTCGGAGACGCGGTGGACGTCGACCACGATGATCGCCCGCTGCCCGAGGGTGCGCTCCTTGGGGAAATGGGAGCGAAGCTCCTCGAACCCGGCCTCGGCGGGCAGGACGGCACGCCCCCGGCCGTGGAGGCGGACGATGTTCGGCGGTCCGTCGAAGGCACAGAACATCAGCACGATGCGGCCGTTCTCCCGCAGGTGGGCGATGGTCTCGGTGCCCGACCCCGTGTAGTCGAGGTAGGCCACCCGGTGCTCGCCGAGCACGGCGAAGGTGCCGTCCATGCCCTTGGGGGAGACGTTGACGTGACCCTCCGCGCCCAGGGGCGCCGTGCCGACGAAGAACACCGGCTGGTCGAGGAGGAACCGGGCCAGCCGGGGGCCGATGGTGTCGTGGATGTTCGCCATGGCGGCCATTCTGGCAGGAGGGGGCGCCGCTGCCCGGGGCGGGACCGGCCGGATGCGGCCACGGGGCGCCGCCGCGGCCGGCGCCGGGGCCGGACACGCGGGCGCCCCGGCCGGTTCCGGCCGGGGCGCCCGCACACGCCGTCTCGCGCTACAGCTCGGAGGCCGCGGCCTCGTCCACCCAGAACACGGTCCTCTCCGCGCCGCGGGCGCCGGCCACCGGGGCCTCGTCCACGCTGCCCCCGGCCAGCCCCAGGCGCACCGCCTCGGCCTTGCCCTCGCCCGAGGCCAGCACCCACACCTCGCGGGCCGCGCGGATGGACGGCAGCGTCAGCGTCACCCGCTCCGCCGGCGGCTTGGGCGAGTCGCGCACCGCGGCGACGGACGCCTCGTCCTCGCGCACCCCCGACAGCCCGGGGAACAGCGAGGCCACGTGGGCGTCGGGGCCGACCCCCAGCAGGCACACGTCGAACACGGGCACGGGTCCCTTCCCGCGCGCCGCCACCGCCAGCTCCCGGCCGTAGCGGGTCGCCGCGTGCTCCACCTGGCCCCCGTCCAGCCCGTCGGAGGCGGGGATCGGGTGCACCTGGTGGCTCGGTACGGAGATCGAGTCGATCAGCGCCGCGCACGCCTGGGTCTCGTTGCGCTCGGGGTCCTTGTCCGGCAGGTAGCGCTCGTCCCCCCACCACAGGTGGACGTGGGCCCAGCTGATCCCGGCCTCGTTGGCGTGGTCGCGCACCGCCTCCAGGGCGCGGATGCCGATCCCGCCACCGGTCAGGACCAGGTGGAAGTCACGCTTGTCCGCCTCGGCCTGGACGATCATGTTGACCAGCTTCAACGCGACGCTGTCGGCCAGCCCCGCGGCGTCCGCGTGGCGGACGATCTCCGGTTCGCTCATCCTCGTGCTCCGCTCTCCGCGAGCAGCGGACCCAGGTGGCGGGCCGCGCTCTCGTAGGTCTCGTCGGCGTCCAGGCGGCGCAGCTCCTCGGCGAGCGCCAGTGCGGCGCCGCGCCGTGCCAGCGCCACCGTCTGGTCCGGCTGCCCGAACCGGGACAGCGTGGCCACCCTGCCGTCCACCCGGGAGACCGCGATGTCCCCCTCCGAGGTGGTCAGCCTGACCTCGGTCAGCCCGGGGCCGTGGGAGACGGCCCGTTCCACGGGGGCCTCCAGCCGGTCCGACAGCCACGCCGCCAGCAGTTCGGCGCTCGGGTAGTGCGCCTCGGCCGTCACCCTCGCCGAGTTCACCCACCCGCACGGCTGGTCCATGGCACTGGCCAGGAGCGAGCGCCACGGCGTCAGCCGGGTCCAGGTCAGGTCCGTGTCGCCCGGACGGTAGTGGGCCACCCGTTCCACGAGGTCCCGCAACGGGTCGGGGGCGCGCAGCGCGTCGGTGATGCGGCGCTGGGCCAGGCGGCCCACGGGGTCGGCGGCCGGGTTGAGGGGGCCCGCGCCCGGCCACCACGCCACCACGGGGGCGTCGGGGACCAGCAGCGGGGTGACCACCGAGTCCGCGTGCTCGCCGAGCGGACCGTACAGCCGGAGCAGTACGGCCTCGCCCGGCCCGGAGGTGCCGGGTCTGCGGATCTCGGCGTCGATGGCGGGTTCGGCGTCGGGGTCGCGCCGGATCAGGGCCACCACACGCGAGGGGTGCTCGCGGCCCGCCTCGGTGGCGGCGCGCACGGCGTCGTAGTGGTCGGCCTCGTCGGTGACGATGACCAGGGTCAGCACCATGTTCATGGCGCCGCCGCCGACGCTGAGCCGCTCGGACATGAGCGCCTCGGTGATCTGCGACGTCGTGGTGCGCGGCAGGTAGAGCGTCATGGGTTCCTCCCCGCGTGGTCGTGGCTGGTCACGGGCGCCGCCACTGGCGGCCGTCCCTGGCGAGCAGGTTCTCGGCGGACTCCGGGCCCCAGGTGCCCGAGCCGTACTGCTCGGGCCGGCCCGACTCGGCCCAGTACTCCTCGACCGGGTCGAGGATGCGCCAGGAGAGCTCGACCTCCTCCTGCCGCGGGAAGAGGGGCGGGTCGCCGATGAGCACGTCCAGGATGAGCCGCTCGTACGCCTCGGGGCTGGCCTCGGTGAAGGACTGCCCGTACGTGAAGTCCATGCTCACGTCACGGACCTCCATGCTCGCGCCCGGCACCTTGGAGCCGAACCGCAGCGTGACGCCCTCGTCCGGCTGGATGCGCAGCACCAGGGCGTTCTGCCCCAGTTCGCTGACGTCGGTGCGCGGGAACATCTGCTGCGGGGCGGCCTGGAACACCAGGGCCACCTCCGTCACCCGCCGGCCCAGCCGCTTGCCGGTGCGCAGGTAGAACGGCACCCCCGACCAGCGGCGGGTGTCCACCGCCAGCTTCAGCGCCGCGTAGGTCTCGGTCACGGAGTCGGAGGGGATGCCCTCCTCCTCCAGGTAGCCCCGCACCGCCGCGCCGCCCTGCCATCCCGCGGCGTACTGGCCGCGGGCGGTCCCGGTCCCCAGGTCCTCCGGCAGCGACACCGAGGCCAGGACCTTCTCCTTCTCGGCGCGGATCGCGTCCGCGCTGTAGGAGATCGGCTCCTCCATGGCGACGAGGGCCAGGAGCTGCAGGAGGTGGTTCTGGATGACGTCGCGGGCCGCGCCGATCCCGTCGTAGTAGCCCGCGCGTCCGCCCACGCCGATGTCCTCGGCCATGGTGATCTGCACGTGGTCCACGTAGCTGCGGTTCCACAGGGGCTCGAACAGGGTGTTGGCGAAGCGCAGCGCCAGGATGTTCTGGACCGTCTCCTTGCCCAGGTAGTGGTCGATGCGGAACACCGACGACGGCGGGAACACGTCGTCCACCACCGCGTTGAGCTCCTGCGCGCTCTCCAGGTCGTGGCCGAACGGCTTCTCGATCACCACCCGGCGCCAGGGGGTGACCCGCAGGCCGCCCCCGCCCGCGGGCCCGTCGTCCTCGCCGGGCTCGGCCAGGCCGGACCGCTTGAGCTGCTTGACCACCGTCGGGAACAGCTTGGGCGGCAGCGAGAGGTAGAACGCGTAGTTCCCGCCCGTGCCGCGCACCTCGTCGAGCTCGCGCACGGTCTCCGCCAGGCGGTCGAACGCGTCGTCGTCGTCCAGGTCGCCCTGCACGAACCGGACGCCCTCGCTGAGCTGGCGCCACACGTCCTCGCGGAACGGCGTGCGCGCGTACTTGCGCACCGCCTCGTGCGCCTGCTCGGCGAAGTCCTGGTCCTCCCAGTCGCGGCGGGCGAACCCCACCAGGCCGAAGCCCGGCGGCAGCATCCCCCGGTTGGCGAGGTCGTAGATCGCGGGCAGGAGCTTCTTCCTGGCCAGGTCGCCCGTGACGCCGAACAGCACCAGCACGCTGGGGCCGGCGATGCGGGGCAGTCTGCGGTCCAGGGCGTTGCGGAGCGGGTTGGGTACCGCTCCGGGCATCACCGGTTCTTTCACAGGTCTCTTCCTTCTGAGAGCGGCCGGTGGGCGGTGGCCGGCCGCCCGCGCCCACGCCTCGGGGGCGCGGGCACGGGCGGCGACGGGCCCGGGGCGGTCCCGCCCCGGGCCGCGGGCCGGGGGGACGCCTCAGGCCGAGGCGGCCAGCTTCTCGGAGAGGCCCTTGAGCAGGCTCTCCCACGAGGCGACGAACTTGGCGACGCCGTCCGTCTCCAGGTGGCCGAACACCTCGGTCAGGTTCACGCCCGCGGCCTCCAGGGCGGCGAAGTCGGCGTGGGCCTGCGCGTAGCTGCCGAGCACGGTGTTGCCCGCGACCACCGCGTGGTCGCCGACGGCGTCCAGGGTGGCCTGCGGCATCGTGTTGACGGTGTCGCGCGCGACCAGCCCGGTGACGTAGAGGGTGTCCTCGTAGGCGGGGTCCTTCACGCCGGTGGAGGCCCACAGCGGGCGCTGGGGCTTGGCGCCGAGCGCCTCCAGGGCCTTCCACTCCTTGCCCTCGAACACCTGCTCGTAGGCCTGGTAGGCCAGGCGGGCGTTGGCGAGCGCGGCGCGGCCGAGGAGGGCCGTGGCCTCCTCGGTGCCGATCGCCCGCAGCCGCTTGTCCACCTCGGCGTCCACGCGGCTGACGAAGAACGAGGCCACGGACTGGATCCGGGAGAGGTCGTGGCCGTTGGCGCGGGCCAGCTCCATGCCCTCCAGGAACGCGTCCATCACCTGGCGGTAGCGCTCCAGGGAGAAGATCAGCGTGACGTTGACGCTGATGCCCAGCCCCAGCACGCGGGTGATGGCGGGCAGGCCCTCCGCGGTCGCGGGGATCTTGATCATCAGGTTGGGCCGGTCGACCAGCCACCACAGGGCCTTGGCCTCGGCGACCGTGCGCTCGGTCTCCATGGCCATGCGCGGGTCCACCTCCAGGGAGACCCGGCCGTCGACGCGGTCGGTGGCGTCGTACACCGGGCGGAGGGTGTCCGCCGCCCAGCGGATGTCGTAGGCGGTGAGCAGGCGCACGGCCTCCTCGACCGAGACGCCGCGCGCGGCGAGCTCGCTCACCTGCTCGTCGTAGGCGTCGCCCTCGGCCAGCGCCTTGTCGAAGATGCTCGGGTTGGACGTGACGCCGACGACCTTGTGGGTCGACATCAGCTCTGTCAGGTTGCCCGTCCGCAGCCGTGTGCGGCTGATGTCGTCCAGCCAGACGGACACGCCTGCCTCGGACAGGTCCTCGAGTGGGTTGCTCATGGTGTTCGCGCCTTCCTCACGGGCGTTGCCGCCCTCTCGCACAAGGGGAGCGGGTCCCGCCGGTCGGCGGCGGGACCCGCGCTGTCAGCGTCCGGCCCTGGCGGCGCTCTTGCGAGCCGCCTCCACGACGGCCTCGGTGGTGAAGCCGAACTTCTCGTACAGGGTCTGGTACGGGGCGGAGGCGCCGAAGTGCTCCAGGCTCACCGACTCGCCGGCGTCGCCGACGTAGGAGCGCCAGCCCATGGCGATGCCGGCCTCGACGGACACGCGGGCGCGCACCGACGACGGCAGCACGCTCTCGCGGTACTCCTCGCTCTGGTCCTCGAACCACTCCACGCACGTCATGGACACGACGCGGGTGGGCGTTCCGGCCTCCTCCAGGACCTTGCGGGCCTCCACGGCGATCTGCACCTCGCTGCCGGTCGCCAGCAGGATGACCTCCGGGGAGCCGCCGGTCGCCTCGGCCAGCACGTAGCCGCCCTTGACGGCCTCCTCGGCCGGGGCGTACTCGGACCGGTCCAGGACGGGCACGTTCTGCCGGGTCAGGGCGAGCGCGGCCGGGCGGCCGGAGTTCTCCATGACCGCGCGCCACACGACGGCCGTCTCGTTGGCATCGGCCGGGCGGATCACGTCGAGGCCGGGGATGGCGCGCAGCGCCCACAGGTGCTCGACCGGCTGGTGGGTGGGGCCGTCCTCGCCCAGGCCGATGGAGTCGTGCGTCCACACGTAGGTGACCGACAGCTTCATCAGCGCGGCGAGGCGGACGGCCGGGCGCATGTAGTCGCTGAACACCAGGAAGGTGCCGCCGTAGGGGCGGGTCGGGCCGTGCAGCGCCATGCCGTTGAGGATCGAGCCCATGCCGTGCTCGCGGATGCCGAAGTGCAGCACGCGCCCGTACGGGTTGCCGGGGAACTTGCTGCTGGCCCGCTCGAACGGCAGGAAGGACGGCTCGCCCTTGGGCGTGGTGTTGTTGGACCCGGCCAGGTCGGCGGAGCCGCCCCACAGCTCCGGGAGCACCGGGGCCAGGGCCGAGAGCACGTCACCGCTGGCCTTGCGGGTGGCGACGCCCTTCTCGCTGGGCTCGTACGTGGGCAGCGCCTCCTCCCAGCCGTCGGGGAGCTTGCCCGCGGCGAGGCGGTCGAACAGCTCGGCGCGCTCGCCCGCGCCCTGGTGCCACGCGTCGAAGGCCGTCTGCCACTCGGCGCGGGCCTCGCCGCCCCGCTCCAGGGCCTTGCGGGTGTGCGCGATGACGTCGTCCTGGACCCCGAACGGCTCGTCCGGCAGGCCGAGGATGCGCTTGGTGGCGGAGATCTCGTCGGTGCCCATGGCGGCGCCGTGGACCGCGCCGGTGTTCTGCGCGTTGGGCGCGGGCCAGCCGATGACGGTGCGCAGCTTGATGAAGGTCGGACGCTCGGTCTCGGCCTTGCCGCGCAGGATCGCCTGGTAGAGGGCGTCGATGTCCTCCACGTACGAGCCGGTGGAGGTCCAGTCGACCTCCTCCACGTGCCACCCGTAGGCGCGGTAGCGCGCGGCCACGTCCTCGGAGTGGGCGATACGGGTGTCGTCCTCGATGGAGATCTGGTTGTCGTCCCAGATCATGATGAGGTTGCCCAGGTTCTGGGTGGCGGCCAGGGCGCTCGCCTCGTGGCTCACGCCCTCCTGGACGTCGCCGTCGGAGCAGAACGCGTAGACGTGGTGGTCGAACGGGCTCGCGCCCGGGCCGGCGTCCGGGTTGAACAGGCCGCGCTCGCGGCGGGCCGCCATCGCCATGCCGACGGCGTTGCCCACGCCCTGGCCCAGCGGGCCGGTGGTGGTCTCCACGCCGGCGGTGTGGCCGACCTCGGGGTGGCCCGGGGTCAGGCTGTCCCACTGGCGCAGGGACTTGAGGTCGTCCAGCTCCAGCCCGTATCCGGCGAGGTAGAGCTGGATGTACAGGGTGAGGCTGGAGTGGCCGATCGACAGGACGAACCGGTCCCGGCCGACCCAGTCGGGCGCGGCGGGGTCGTGGCGCATGACCTTCTGGAACAGCAGGTACGCGGCGGGAGCCAGGCTCATCGCGGTGCCGGGGTGTCCGTTACCCGACTTCTCTACCGCGTCCATCGCCAGCGCCCTGACCGTGTCGACGGCGCGGAGGTCGAGGTCCGACCACTCCAGGGATTGCGGGGTGTGGGCGTTCACGGACTTTCGTTCTCCTTCTCGGGCACCCCTCGCGCCCGGTCTGCGGGCTGGGTGCGTCGGTTGCGTTGGTCGTCGGCGGCGCCGGGCACCCCGGGACGGCCCGCCGGAGGGACGGGGCCGTGAGGGGTGCGGGAGGGCGGGCCGCGCTGCGGTTGTCAAGGCGCGGACGCGTCATCGGTGCCCCCGGCGACGGCCGCCGCGGCCGGGAGACCACGACAGGTTCGGCCGTGTTCGAGCCTATCGTCCGCGCCCCGGGATGTCGTTGCCCGACACCTCTCATTACCGAGTGGTAGCTCCGCTGGTCCGGGGGTGCGCGGGCCGTGCGCAGCGGGAGGCCCGTGCCCGGGGGACCCCGGCGCGTGGCAGGCTGGATGAGCGACGGGGCGTGTGCGACCCTTCTGTACACCCGGCGGCCCGTGTGCGATCCGCGGAGCCGGGACCAGGGCCTTTCGTTGTGAGGGGGCTGGTCCACGGTCCCCGCGAGGAAGTACTACAGTATGTCGTTGACGGGGTTTTCGCCGTTCCTGACGCTTTGTCGGTCCGCTCGGCCCCGCGTGGCGAGCAGTGTCGAAATCCCGAGAGTTGTCGAGGTATCCGCGTGTCTGAAACCGAGCCGGTACCCCCCGTGGGGACGCGAGCGAGCCGTCCGGCCGTGAGGGCGCGGCACTGATGGCGCTCACGAACCGCGTACCGGGCACCACCCCCGACGGCCACGAACCCGGGGCCCCCCGCAGGGCCACCACGGGCGAGTACGTCAAGGCCTACGTGGCGCTCTCCAAGCCCCGCGTCATCGAACTCCTCCTCATCACCACCATCCCGGTGATGTTCGTCGCCGCCGGAGGCGTGCCACCGCTGTGGACCGCGGTCGCCACCCTCCTCTTCGGCACGATGTCTGCGGCCAGCGCGAACGCGATGAACTGCTACATCGACCGCGACATCGACCGTGAGATGCGTCGCACCAGGCAGCGTCCCGGCGCGATGGACCTGGTGACCCCCCGGGGCGCCCTCACCTACGGGCTGGTGCTCGCGGTCGGCTCCACGGTCGGGTTCGCGCTCCTCGTGAACCTGCTGTCGGCCGCGCTGTCGGTCTTCGCGATCCTGTTCTACATCTTCGTCTACACGCTGCTCCTCAAGCGGCGCACGGCCCAGAACGTCGTCTGGGGCGGCATCGCCGGGTGCATGCCGGTGCTGATCGGCTGGGCGGCCGTCACCGACAGCCTCGACTGGGCGCCGTTCGTCCTGTTCCTGGTCGTGTTCTTCTGGACGCCGCCGCACACGTGGACGCTGGCCATGCGCTACCGGGAGGACTACGCGCAGGCCAAGGTGCCGATGCTGCCCGTGGTCGCCAGCGACCGCCGGGTCCTGCTGGAGTGCGTGCTCTACAGCTGGGCCACCGCCGTCGTGTCGGTCGTCTTCTGGCCCGTCGCCGGCACCACCTGGTTCTACGGCGCGGTCGCCGTCGCCCTCGGCGCGCTGCTGGTGTTCCAGGCGCACCGCCTGCTCAGCCGCTCCCGGGCGGGCGTCACCGGCGCCCAGCTCAAGACGATGGGCTTCTTCCACCTGTCCAACGCCTACCTGGCGCTGCTGTTCGTGGCGGTCACCGTCGACCCGCTGATCGCGAACGCGCTGGGCTGACCCCCGCCGACGCACACGTGGCGCCGTCCCCTCGGGGGCGGCGCCACCGTGCTCTCCGCCGCCCGCCGCCCGCCGCCCGCCGCCCGCGGCCCCGCGCGCGTGCGGGGGCGGGCTGAGGTCGAGCAGGATCCGGTCGGGGCCGGCCTCGCGAGTCCCGGCCCGGCGGCCCCGGCCGCGGTGACCCGCGGTGCACGGGAACGCCACCCTTCGTGGCGGAGAAGGCGCCTACGGCGACTGTGTCCCGTGTTGTCACCGGTCACCGCTATAACCTCACCATGGCAACGACTTCCCCACCCCCTGACGCCGACCCGGTCTGGACCGAGGGCCCGGACGGCTACGCGCTCGCCCTCGACGGCGCCTCCCTCGTGTGCCGCAACGCCAGGGGCCGCAGGCTCAAGACCGTCCCCAAGAAGGTGCGCGAGTCCGCCGAGGCCGAACACCTCCGCGGCGTCCTGCTCCGGCTCGAACGCCACGAGCGCGAGTGCGTCGAACGGGTCGAGTCCTGGCTCCTGGGCTCCCTCCCCGTGCCCGCCTCCGTGATCGCCCGCGTGTGGGCCGACCCCGCCTGGAGGGAGCTGCTCACCGACCTCTTCGTCGTCCCGGCCGGGGGCGGCGACGGCGGCTTCCTGCGGGGCGTGGACGACCGGGGCCGGATCGGCGTCCTCGACCTGGACGCCGAGAGCGCCTGGCTGGACGCCGACCGGGTCGTCCCGGCCCACCCCGTCCTCCTCGAGGACCTGGAGGACGTCCGCGAGTTCGCCCTCGAACTCGGCATCACCCAGCGCCTGCCGCAGCTCACCCGCGCGATCCACCGCAGGCCCGACACCGTCGAGGCCGGAGCCACCGCCGTCGAGGACTACTCCGGCGGGGAGTTCGACCAGCTGCGCCACGCCACCGGCCGCGCCCAGCGGTACGGGTTCACGGTCCGCGGGGGCTACGCCGTCTGCCGCGTCACGGAGCGGGGACGCCCGGTCCAGGCCCGCTACTGGATCGGCTCCGACGCGCCCGACTACGGGACCGAGACCGGCCGGCTCCTGTGGGTCGACGACGCCGAGCGCCCCCTCCGGCTCGGCGACGTGGGACCCATCGCCTGGTCCGAGGGCATCCGCATGGCCGAACTGATCCACGCGGGCCGCAGGAACACCGAAGAGGAGACGACGCAGTCGTGACCACCACCCCCGGCACCGGCCTCCTCGAGGCGGGCCTCGCCCCCCTGGACACCCCGGCCGACGGCGCCACCGACACCGTTCGCGCCCGCGCCTACACTCATCCGGCGCTGGGCGGGCGCACCGTCGTGCGGCTCGTCCCCGACACCCTCGCCCCCGCCGAGGACGCGGCCCTGGACTTCCTCGGCTTCACCGTGGAGGAGGCCTCCGAACCCCTGGCGCTGGCCCGCCCGCGCGGCCTCGGCTACCCCGAGTGGGCACTGGTCAACGACCCGGAGCGCCGCGCCGAGGCGCTCGCCCTGGTCCGCCCCATGGAACGCGCGGCCCGCCTGGCCGCGAACCGCCCCGGCCCGGCCTCCGACGAGTTCGCGCGCATCGCCGAGGGCGTGCCCCTGCACCACCTGCCCTCCTACTGGGAGCAGGCGGGCCGCGCGTTCGTCGCGGCGGACAACGCGCGCACCGCCGCCGTCATGTTCGGCCGCGCCCGCGAGGCCGAACGCGTCTACAGCCTGCCCGTGGACGAGGCGACCCGCCGGGAGGCCTTCCTGGAGTTCGCCTTCGCCGGCGCCCTCACGGTCAAGGCCCTGGCCGGGCACGCCGCCGAACTCGCCGCGCGTTACGAGCCCGCCCGCGCCTACGCGGAGTTCCGCGAGCTCAGCATCCGCCGGACCCTGGGCGGGCTCCCGCCCTGGACCGGCCTGCCCAAGCAGATCCGCTCCCTCGCCGGGGCCGCCGGGCTCGACCCGGCCGAGGAGGAGGTCGCCGTCCTGCGGGAGCTCCTGACCGTGCCCGCCACGTCCTCGGCCCCGGAGGGCTTCTGGAAGGCGGCGCGGCCGGGCCTGGTCGCCCTGGGCCGCTCCGACGAGGACGCCGCCCGCGCCCTGCTCGGCCTCTTCGTCTCCGGCGGGGCCGCGTTCCAGCAGTGGTGGCTGCAGATGCTCGACGACGCCGGGGCCGTCGACCTCCTCGCCGACCCGGCCCGGCCGGTCCCCGGAGGCGCCGCGGCCTGGTTCTCCCGGATGGTCTCCCACTGCCGTGGCTGGCGGCGGAGCGTGCCGGACCGCCTCCTGGAACTGGTGCCGCGCCTCGCCGACCGCCTCCGTGCCGACGGCGACCCGGTCGGCCTCGGAGGGCGCGGCAGCCGGTTCCGCGGCGAGGTCTCCCCGGTGCTGCTCGACATGTGCCTCGAACTGGGCGTGCCCGTGCTCCCGCCGGGGGAGGCCGCCCTGGACCTGGAGTCCTGGGTGTCCGACCGGAGCGGAGCCCCCCGGCGCGACCTCGCCCACGTGCGGGCCGACCCCGTGTGGGAACCCGTGCTCGCCGCCTCCGCCACCGGGTACGGCCGGCACCACGGCCGGGTCCTGGACGAGCTGCTGCCCTACGAGTACCTGCACCCCTACGTGGACCGGCGGCTCGGAGAGCTGGTCGGCGCCATGGGCGGGACGGCCCTGGCCCAGCTCGGCCTCCACCTGGAGCAGCTCAGGTCCGAGGTCGGGGGCGACGCCTTCCGGGCCTTCCCCGACCGCCTCGCCCAGCTGGAGTCCGTCGACGTCGCCGGGGCGCTCGCCGTGACCCTGCGCGCCGGGATCGTCGGCGAGTACGCCTGGGAGGCGCTGGAGGAGGCCGCCAGGGAGCTCGGCGCGACCGGCACCGGCAAGGGTCCCGGGATCACCGGCACCGCCAGCTGGCCCGTCCTCACCCTGGCCTCCGCCGCCAAGGTGATCGCGGTCGGGCCGCGCGGCCGGGTCGCCGAGCACGCGCCCCGTCTGCCCGCCGGGGCCAAGGACGTCCGGGCCGCGTACGCCGACGGGGCCTTCCTCGTCGTCTACCGGGTCGACCGCGAGAACCGCGGCTACTGGACCACCGACCCCGACACCGTGCTCACGTTCTCCGGCTACGACTCCGCCGTGTACTCCTGGGGGTCGCGCGGCGGGAGCCCGGGGACCGCCCAGCTCACCGCGGACGGCGCCCGCATGGGCGGCCACCGCGCCGTCCGGGCCGGCGACGACCCCGGCAGGGCCGACCGCCACGTGCTCGGCGACGGCCGCACCCACTGGGTGCTGGACCGCGGCCGACTGCACGAGACGGACCCCGCCACCGGGGACCGGGGCCGCAGGAGCCTGCCCGCCTTCCTGGAGGAGCAGCCCCTCGCGGAGGGGGAGCGGCTGCTCGTGCACGCCTGCACGCTGGGCCCCCTGGAGGAGCCCACGGAGGGCTCCCCTCTCGGAGGGGCCGACGGGGTCGCCGGTTTCGCGGTCGTGGGGCTCGGCCGCGGCGCGGGACACACCGCGTTCCGGATCACCGCCCCCGACGGGCGCTCCGCCGAGGTGCGCGTCCCGGACGGGAGGGGACGCCACTCCTACGCCTCCGCCGCCCCGGCCGCCCTGTTCACCGCCCCGGGCGGCGCCACCCACGCACTCAGCGGCGCCGGGGGCGCCACCCTCCTGGCGGCGGACGGCTCCGGGCAGATCTGGAGCTGCCACACGGGCACCGCCTGCGAGTGCACCGCCAAGTGGGGCGTCCCCTACCTCCCCGAACCCGTGTTCTGGCACTTCATGACGGTGAGGGACCCCCGCTCGTCCGAGCTCCTGCGCCGCGTGTCCGCCGCCGACCTGGGCCCGCTGCTGGACGCGGCCGAGACGGAGCGGCGCGCGGACAGGACGGCGGGCACCGAGCTCACCCCGAAGGCGGCCGGGGCACTGCTCTCCGCGGACGGGGCCGTCCCCGACGAGAGCCTGGTCCGGAACGTCGCCGGGTTCGCGCACTCGGCCGCCGGGCTCCGGGCGGAGCTGGGCGACTACCTCGCCGGGATCCGCCGGACCGTGGAGGGCGTGCCGAGGAGGCCCGAGTCGGAGCCCCTGGCCCGCGGCCTGTACCGCTTCCTCCCCGCCCTGGGCAGGGGCGACCACGACGCCAGGGCCCACCTGGAGGCCACCTCCCGGTTCCTGCGGGGGGAGGCCGACGCGGGGGAACTCGCGGACCGGCCCCGCACCAGCGCGGACTGGAGCGTCCTCCTCGGCCGGATCGGCGCCCTGGCCTGGCAGGCCGCCCTGCCCGCCGTCGGCGAGGACGAGCGGGCAGCCCTGCTGGACTTCCTGCGGAGGTGGTCGGGGACCCTCTTCGCCGACCGCGCCGCGACCGTGGAGACGGGGAAGGTCGTCGGCGGGGAGGAGTTCACGCCCCTGGTGGAGGAGGGGATCCGCCGCGCCGACACGGGGGCCCGTTCCGGGGTCCCCGGCTCGGAGGGCCGCTCCGAGCGCGGCACCGTGCACACCTACGTGGAGGCCCGCACGGGCGGAACCCCGCCCTCGGAGTCCCCCGGGGCCGGCTACGAGCGCCGCCGGGCCGACCTGGCCTGGGGCGACGCCGACCAGCTCACCGCGTTCACCGCCGCCGTCGCCGAGCGGGGCCCGATCCCCTGGGACCCCGGTGCCGCCGAGGCCCTGGCCGGGGACACCGGGCTGATCCCGGAGGCCGCGGAACTGCTGCTGCGCGCCCCGTGGAGGGTCGGCGGGGGCGCGGTCCCCGACCTGACCCGGCGCGAGCTGGGACTGTCGGCGGTCGGCGCCCGGTTCGCCGCGGAGGAGTTCGCCGGCGTCACCGCGCAGGACGTGCTCGACCTGTACCGCGAGGCCCTGCCCGGAACCCCCGAGGGCATCGCCGCCCTGTGGGAGCCGGGAGGCGTGTCCGGGGTCGCCGAACGCGTCGCCCGGGCGTGGAACGCCCGCTTCGGACGCCGGTTCGCCCTGCCGGAGTCCACCCTGACGGCGTTCGGGGCGTCGGGGCTGGACCGGGTCGGACTCCAGCGGCTGCGCCTCCTCGCCGACCACACGGGTGAGCCGGCCCTGAACCGCGACGTCGTCTCACGGCTCCGGCTGTCCAAGGGCCGCCACCACGACTACACGGAGCTCCTCCACACCACGGTGGAGGCGGGGCGGCTGACCGCCGTCCTCGTCGACCTCGCCCACCTCGTCCCGTGGGCCTGCAACGAGCTCTCCGCGGGGGACCCGGTCCGCGAGGGCGTCCCCGCCGCCCTGACCGCGGTCCGGGAGCTGCTGGGCGCCCCCGGGCTGCTGCTCGGCGCCGGGGCGATGTGGGTCACCGACGCCCGGCGGCGCCTGGAGGAGGTGGGGGGCGAACCCTACCGGGACCCCGCGGGCGGCACCCCGTTCGCGGAGAGCGCCGACAACGGCGTGGCCGTGCTGACGGCCGGCGGCCGCGGCGTGCTGCAGGTGTGGTTCCGCCCGTCCGGGCTGGGCCGGGACGTCCGTTCACGGGTGCTGCGGAGCGTGGTGGCCGACGACTCGGGCTACGTCGGGCAGGGGGTTCTCGCGGAGGTCGAACTCCTGCTCGGCGAGGACTTCACCTCCCTGGCCGAGCGGGTCTCCTCCGGGAAGCTGCCCGAGGGCGCTCGGGAGCACGACCCGGTCGCCTCGGCCCCCGGGGTCCTGGAGGAGGCCCGAGCCGAACTCGGGCTCTCGCCGGACGCCGCCCGCCTGTACCTCCAGCTGCTGACGCTGCTCGAACCCACCGACCGCAGGATCCGCGCGGTCAACGGGTGGACCCCCGCCCGCCACAAGAAGGTCCAGGCCGAGCTGGCGGCGACGGACCTCGTGCTGACGGCCAAGCGCTCCCGGTCGGGGCGCTCGGTGTTCGTCCCCGGTCCCTGGACCGACGCCAAGGCTCCCAACCTGCCGTACGAGGCGTGGAAGCTGCCGCTGTACGACCTGGGCGCGCGGAGGAACCGCCTGCCCTCCGGCCGACAGGTGAGGTTCCACGCCACCCGCCCCCTGCCGGACCTCTTCGCCGAGGCATGGGGACGCTTCCGCGACGGGGACCGGCCCGGCCGGTAGCCCGCCGGTCCGCGGCCGCGCCCCCGGGCACGGACGCGGACCGGGACCCGTTCCCCGCCGGCTCCGCACCGCCGGAGCCGGCCGGGGCGCCCCTCGGGGCCGCCGCGGGCGCCCTCCGCGCCGCGCGGACCGGCCCCGCACGCCCCCGCCGGACCCGACCAGAACCCACCCCGAGGAGAAGCGGTGCCAGAAACCGCGCCCGACGTCCAGATCGAGCCCGCCGAACTCCGGTACGCCGGGGAACTCGCCTTCCTCGCCGCCCACGACCCCGGGCCGCGCCCGCCCGGCTGGCGGCTCACCCCCCGCGCCGTCGTGACCTTCGTCGTCGGCAGCGGCGGCGCCGCGCTGCGGCTGCCCGCCCCCGTCGACGGGCTCCCGTCGAGCATGGAGATCCCCGCCAAGTTCGTCGGTGAGCGGGGGCTCGTCGAGCGCTGCGTCGTCACCCTCGCGGGCGAACGCGGCCTGCTGCTCGTCGGCGAACCGGGCACCGCCAAGTCGCTCCTGTCCGAACTCCTCGCCGCCGCCGTCAGCGGAACCGGCTCGCTCACCGTGCAGGGGACCGCGGGAACCACCGAGGAACACCTGCGCTACGGCTGGAACTACGCGCTCCTGCTCGCCAAGGGCCCCACCGTCGATGCCCTCGCGCCCTCCCCGGTGCTCACGGCGCTGCGGACGGGCCGCGTCGTCCGGGTCGAGGAGGTCACCCGCTGCCTGCCCGAGGTCCAGGACTCCCTGGTCTCGCTGCTCTCCGACCGGCGGATGGCCGTCCCCGAGCTCACCGACGACGGCCAGTTCCTGGCGCGGCCCGGCTTCAACGTGATCGCCACCGCCAACCTGCGCGACCGGGGCGTGTCCGAGATGAGCGCCGCGCTCAAGCGCCGCTTCAACTTCGAGGTGGTCCCGCCCATCGCCGACCTGGAGGCCGAGGTGGACCTCGTGCGCCGCCAGGCGGGCACGGCGCTGGCCCGCCACGGCCACGAGCTCCCCGTGGACGACGCCGTGCTCGAAGCGCTGGTCACCGCCTTCCGGGACCTGCGCTCCGGAGCCTCCGTCGAGGGCTGGCCCGTGGAGCGGCCCACCACCGTCATGAGCACCGCCGAGGCGGTGGGCGTCACCACCTCCCTCGGTCTGCAGACCGCCTACCTGGGGGCGGCCGACCCCCTCGCCCTCGTCCCCGGCTACCTGCTGGGAGCGGTCCGCAAGGACGACCCCGACGACCAGGGGCGCCTGCTCGCCTACTGGGACTCCGCGATCCGCCACCGGGCGGAGAACGGGGCCCGGCTGTGGAAGCGCCTGTACGAGCTGCGCCACGTCGTGGGGGAGTGAGCCGCGTGTCCCACGAACCGGACCACCGGGGGCCCTCGCCCGCCGAGGGCGGGGCCCCGGCGCCGGACGCCGCAGAGGTCCTCTGCGGGCCGACGGGAGCCGCAGCCGTCCCCGAGGCGCTGGCGGCGTGCACGGAACCCCTCCTCATCGGGGTGCGCCACCACTCGCCCGTGCTCGCCGCGGCGGTCCCCGCGCTCCTGGACGCGGCGGACCCCGACGCCGTGCTCGTCGAACTCCCGCTGGAGGCCGGGCCGTGGCTGGAGTGGCTGGGCCACCCGGACACGGTGGCCCCGGTCGCCCTCGTGCTCGGCGACGCGGGACGGGGGGACCACTCCTACTACCCCTTCGCCGACTTCTCGCCCGAGCTCGCGGCGGTCCGCTGGGCGCGTGCCCGGGGCGTGCCCGTGCACGCCGTGGACCTGCCCGCCTCCCTGGCCGTCGACGACGGCGGCGGCTCCGGCCCTGCCGAGGGCCCGGCGCCGGACCGCGCACTGCTGCGCGCCGGCGGCGTCGAGGACGGGGAGGAGCTGTGGGACCGGCTGGTGGAGGCGCGCTCGTACGGCGCCGCCCCCGAGAGGGTCCGCAGGGCGGCCCTCGCCCTGGGGTGGGCGCACCGCGCCGCCGCCCTCCGCGCGGGCGGGGTGGGAGCCCGGGACCGTGCCCGCGAGGCCTGGATGCGGCGCCGGATCGGCGAGATCGGCGCCGCCAGGCCCGTGGCGGTCGTGGGCGCGTTCCACGCCGCCGCGCTCCTTCCCCCGCACGCCCTGCCCGCCGCGGTCCGGCCGCCGGGGGAGGGGGCCCCGGGCGGCGCGCCGGACACCGCCGCAGCGGCGTTCCTGAGGGGTCCCGAGCCGGAGGGCCTCCCGCCCACCGGCGGGATCACGGTCCCCGCCCCCGGGGAGCAGCCCCGCGAGGGGGTCTCCACCGCCCTCATCCCCTACACCTTCGCCCTCCTGGACTCGCGTTCGGGCTACCCGGCCGGAATCCGTGACCCCGAGTGGCAGCAGGACGTCCACGCGGCCGGGGGAGACCCCGAGGGGATCGAACGCGCGGCCGTCCGGCGCCTGTCCGCCATCGGCGGCCGCCTGCGCGCGGACGGGCACGTGTGCGGGGTGCCCGACACGACCGCCGCCTACCGGATGGCCCGCGACCTCGCGGCCCTGCGCGGACTGCCCGCCCCGGGCCGCCGCGAGCTGGTGGAGGGTCTCTCCTCCGCTCTCGCCCAGGGCGAGCCCCTGGGCCGGGCCCGCGCCCTGGCCCGTGCCGCCCAGCGCGAGCTGGTCGGCTCCCGGCGCGGCGCCCCCGCCCACGGCGCCCCGGTCTCCGGCCTGGTCGCCGACGCCACCGCCCTCCTCCGCCGGCTCGGGCTGCCCGGCCCGGGCGAGGAGGGCCGGGACCTGAGACTGGACCCCCTGCGCGGCGGCCGCGACCGCGAACGCCACATCGCCCTCCACCGCCTGTACGCGGCGGGCGTCTCCTACGCCGAACCCCGGCAGGGCGGCCCCACCGCCGACGGGGAGACCCTGGGCCGCCTGTGGACCGCGCGCTGGACACCGGCCACCAGCGCCACCCTCGAACTCGCGTCCTGCTACGGGCCCACCCTCGAACAGGCCGCGCGCGGCCGCGTCGCCGCACGCCTCCGCGACGCCGGCGACGGCGGGGAGGGCTCCCTGACACCGGAGGCGGCCGGCGCCCTCCTCACCCAGGCCGCCGAGTGCGCCCTGACCGACCTGGCCGCCGACCTGGGCGACCGCGTCCGGGAGGAGGTGCTGCCGCGGGCGGGCCTGTCCGACGCCGTGGAGCTCCACGACCGGGTCCAACGCGTCGTCTCGGGCCAGGTGCCGGGCATGCCGCGCGCCCCCGAGCCCCTGCACCGGCTGCGCGTGCGGCTGGCCGAGGCGGCGGTCGCCTCCGTCCCGGGCGTCTCCGGCAGCACCGACCCGGCGGACGCCGCCGCGCTGCTGCGGGTCGTGCGCCTGGTCCAGGACCAGGCGCCGCTTCCCGGCGCGGTGGGGTCCCAGCGACTCCTGTGGCACCTGGGACTGCTCGCCGAGAGCGGCGGGCCGCTCGCCCAGGGAGCCGCCTCCGCCGCGCTGATGGTCCTGGGCGACCTCGCGCCCGGGGACATGGCCGTACGCCTGGCCGGCTGGGTGGAGGCGGCAGCCGGGGGCGGGCCGCTCGCCCTGCGCCTGGCCGGGGCACTGACCGTGGCCGCCCCCGTGGTCGAGGCCGACACCGGCGTCCTGGACGCGCTCACAGCACGTGTGGAGGCCTGGTCCGACTCCGGCTTCCTCACGCGGCTGCCCGCCCTGCGCGAGGGGTTCGAGGCGCTGTCGGCGGCGGCGCGCTCGCGCTTCCTGGACGCGGTCACCGAGAGGATCGGCGAGGTGCACGCCCGCCTGGAGGTGCCGCCGGAGCTGGCCCTCGTGCTGGCCGGAGCGGACACCGCCGCACGAGCGGCCCTGGAGGCCCTGGTGCCGGGGCTCCTCCACGGCGCGGACGCGGCCCCCGCGGACGCGGGGACCGCCGCCCCCGCAGCCGGCCACCGGCCCGCGGACGGCCCCGCACCGGGCACGTCCGCCCCCGGCGCCCCCTCCGCACCGCTTCCCACCGGGGCGGGGGACGCCGCCGGTCCGTCCGTCCCGGCAGGAGCGGTCCCTCCCGCGGACGGGCCGGGGCGTCCCGGGGCGGCCTACTCGGCGGCGCCCCCGGAGCCGTCCCCGGGTGGGGACGCCCCGCACGCCATCGGGGCGGCGGACCGGTGGCGGCTCGTCCTCGGGCGCCGGCCCCGGGGCGGCGGGACCCTGGCCCGCAGGGCGTCGGCGGCGCTCGACGAGCTGTACGGCCGCGGCCACGGGGAGGGCTCCCAGGAGCCCTCCGA
The DNA here is from genome assembly GCF_040613895.1 of Nocardiopsis sp. NPDC006198. Classification (NCBI taxonomy): domain Bacteria; kingdom Bacillati; phylum Actinomycetota; class Actinomycetes; order Streptosporangiales; family Nocardiopsidaceae; genus Nocardiopsis; species Nocardiopsis sp. NPDC006198. The sequence goes on from NZ_JBEXSY010000041.1 coordinate 35,480, forward strand.
CCGCCCCGGCGCGAGGGGCGGCGACGGGAGCCCGGAACCCGCCGCGCGCCGGTGGGACGAGGAGCTCCAGGACCTCTTCGGCGGCACGGTCCGCGAGGAGGTGCTGGGCCGGGCCGCCGCGCGCGGCCGGGCCGACGCCCTCGACCGCCTCGACCCCGGCCGGGTCACGGCCTCCGTCGACCTGCTCGAACAGGTGCTCTCGCTGGCCGGGGCGCTGCCCGAGGCGCGTCTGGCCAAGCTGCGGCCCCTGGTCGCGGCGATCACGGAGCAGCTGGTGCGGCAGCTCGCGCGCCGCATGAGCCCCGCACTGTCGGGCCTGTCCGTGCCGCGCCCCACCCGCCGGCGCGGCGGGCCTCTCGACCTCGGCCGCACGGTCCGCGCCAACCTGCGCACGGTCCGCCCCGGCCCGGACGGACCGCTGCTGGTCCCCGAGGCCCCGGTCTTCCGGACCAGGGCGCGGCGGAGCGCGGACTGGCACGTCCACATCGTCGTGGACGTGTCGGGGTCGATGGAGCGCTCCACGGTCTACGCGGCCCTCGTCGCGGCGGTGCTGCACGGCCTGCCCGCGCTGAGCGTGTCGTTCACGACCTTCTCCACGGAGGTCGTGGACCTCACCGACCGGGTGCCGGACCCGCTGTCCCTCCTGTTGGAGGTGTCCGTGGGCGGTGGCACCGACATCGGCGCGGGGCTGGCGCACACCCGGGCCAGGGTCAGGGTCCCCAGCAGGACGATCGTCGCGCTCGTCACCGACTTCGAGGAGGGCGGGAACCTGTCCCGCACCCTGGCCGAGGTACGCGCGCTCGCCGCCTCCGGGGCCCACCTGCTCGGGATCGCCGCCCTCGACGACACGGGGGCGCCGGTCTGCAACCAGGCGCTCGCCGCGCAGTTCGTCGCCGCGGGAATGCCGGTCGCGTCGCTGAGCCCGCAGGAGCTGGCGTCGTGGATCGGTGAGAAGGTGCGGGGGTGAGTGCCCGGGACGGGCACGCCGCCGGCGGGGTCCCCCCGGCGGCGCCGCGCGGGTCGGCCGCCCTCCGCACCCCCCTGCGGGACGCGCCCGCCGGGCCCGCGCCGGAGGGGAGCCCCCGGGGCGCCGCGCCCCGCGGCCGGACGGGGCCGCGGACCGGCCCCCGCACGCACCGGCCCGCCGGCGGACTCCGACCGCCGCCGTGCGGCGACCACCGTGCCCGACCGACCGCCGGGGGCCGCCGAGCCGACCGGCCCCGTACGCACACGCAGTCCGAGGAGGACCCCAGGTGACCGCCGAACGCCCCCGTATCGACCCGGGCCTGCTCGCCGAGCTGCTCGAAGCCGCGCCCGGCCGGGTCCGCCGCAAGCTGGACGCCGCCCCCCGCGCGGCCGAGGAGTGGGACTGGAGCTCGGACGGCCCCGTGTGGACGGTCGGGACGGGGAGCGAGACCGTGACCCTGATCGGCCCGCGGATCACCGAGGCCTCCCAGGCGGTCTGCACCTGCCTGCTCGCCCCCCGCTGCCTGCACCTGCTCTCGGTCGCCGGCCTGCTGGCGCCCACGGGCGACGACGACGCGGACGGTCCGGAGCCCGGCCCGGAGCCGGAGCGCTCCGAGCCGCCAGGAGAGCCCGCCGGGGACCGGGCCGCCGGAGCCGTCCCCCCGCGGGACGGGGAGCCGGGGCCGCCCGCGCCGGCCGGGCGGCCGGGGGGAGCGGGCGGCCCGGCCGCCCCCGCGGGCCGGAGCGGTGCGGCGGAGACCGCCCGCGCCTCCGGGGACGACCCCCTCACCGCCCCGGCCGCTGTGGACGGCGACGCCCGCGCCGCGGCCGCGCTCGCCTGGGCCGCCGGGGCCCGGACCCTGGCGGCGGGGGTCCGCGCGGCGGGCTCCTCCCAGCGCTCCGAACTCCTGCGGGCCGCGGCGACGGCCCGCGCCGCCCGCCTGCCCCGCCTGGCCGCCGCCTGCACCGCCGTGGCCGCCGGTCCGCGCGACCACGCCACACCGGCCTTCGCTTTGGCCGAGTACACCGCGGCCCTCACCGGGCTCCTCGACACCTCGTGGCGGCTCGGCGGCGGACCGGAGGGCCCCCGCCCCGCGCCGACCCTCGCGGACGTGGGGATCGGACGCCGCTCGTACACCGAGGTCGGCTCCCTCCGGCTGTACGGGCTGGGCTGCGAACGCGTCGTCACCGCGTCCGGATACGCGGGCGTCGTCACCCATGCCGTGTCCCTCGCCGGCGGGGCGCGCCTGTGGCGGATCGGCGACGTCGCCCCCGGGGGCCCCGACAGGGCCGCCGCCGTCTACGGAGCGGGGATCGCCTTCGGGCGGTCCGCGCTGAGCCACCGCGACCTCGGCCGCTCGGGCATGGTCGCCCAGCGGGTCGCGGCCAGCGCCGACGGCCGGCTGAGCGGGGGGTCCGCGACGACGGCGGCGGTCTCCGCCGGGTGCGCCTGGGACGAGGAACCCCTGGCGGGGCTGTGGGGGCGGCCCCTCGCCGATCAGGTCGCCGCGGCCGTCGCCGCGCAGGCGGCCCCCGTCCACCGCACCGGCGACGACCTGGTCTTCGCCGACCTCACCGTCACCGGCGAGGCGGAGGGCGGGACCGCGGTCGTGGAGGCGGCCACCGGCGCACCCCTGGTCCTGGGACCCGACGGCGCCCAGGACCTCCTCCGGGCGCGCAACCTCCTCCGGCTGGCGGCCGAACCCGGGCTCGCGCTGCGCGCGGTGGCACGGCCGGTCCCCGAGCGGCCCGGGTTCCTCGTGCCGGTGGCGGTGCACGCTCCGGGGCTGCCGCTGCCCGCCGCCTGGAAGGGACGGGTCAACCTCTCCCTGGACACCCTGCCCTCGGCCGGATCGGCGGTCCCGAGCCGCCCCCGGCCGACGGAGCCGCCCGGAGTCGACCCCGGCCTGGGCGCCCTGACCAGGGTCCTCGCCCGGATCGCCGAGGCGGGGCGGGAGGCCGCCCCGGACGGCTCCGCGCTGCCCGCCCGGCTGCGGGGCCACCACCTGCCCACCGCCGCCGACGTCCTCGGCGAGGTGGTCGGGGCGGCCCGTGAGCGCCGTCGCACCGCCACGGGTGAGTCGGTGGTCCCCCCGCCGGACCGCCTGGCCCGCGCGTGGCTGGCCGCGACGACCTACCTGGGAGCCGCGCACCGGCACCTGCGTGTCCTGGCGTGGGCCGAACGGGTCGGCGGTCCGCACCGGCCGGCGGCCTGACCGGGGCCCGGACCCGGCGGGTCCGTCCCCGGGCCGGGTCGTCCCGGGTGCGCGGAATCCGTCCCGCGCGGGTCAGGGCCTGCGCCAGGCCAGCACGGCCGCCCACACCGCGGCCCCGGTCAGGACCAGGGCGAGCGGGACGTGGGCCTGGAGCGGCCCGTAGGTCCCCAGCGCGGCCTGCGGGAAGCCGAGCAGGAACGCCGCCAGGCCGGCCAGCAGGATCGCGCGGGGGCGGCCGGGGCCGCCCCCGGAGCGGTACCAGTACAGGCCCGCCGCGACCACGAGCAGGCCCGCCGCCACGTGCACCCCGAACGCGCCGTAGTAGTGCAGGGGCAGGGCGGCGGTGTTGAACGTCACCAGCTGCCCGGCGGTCGCGCCCTCCCAGAGGACGGCGGCCAGCTGGAGGAGCGCCGTCACCCGTATCAACCACAGGAGCGGTGGTGCGGTGGTGGACGGCATGGTGGTCGGTTCCATGGCGGGGCCCTTCCGTTCTCGTGCGCTCGCGCATCGCGGACTCCGATCCTGCCCCATACGGGGAGTGCCGTCCCCGCGTGCGGCGGCCGGAGCGTGTCGCCCCCCGTCGGCCGCCCGCCGGGGCCGCGTCCCTCTCGCCGGGGGTGAAACACGTGGTCGACGCGGTTCCCGCTACGATCGGTGCCCATGCCCCGACTCGACAGCAAGGCCATCCTCCAGGGCCGACGCTCCCGTTACTCGACGACCCTCGTCCTGGGCATCACCGTCAGCGTGGTGTGCATGGCCGGCATGCTCGTCTACCTGTGGCTGCTCGCGATGGCGGGCGGGGCCGCGGCGGGCATCGACGGCGCCCTCGGATTCGTCGTCAGCCTGGTCGCCGCCGTCATCCCGGTCGGCATCCTCGTGCCGCTCATCCTCATGCTCGACCGGATCGAGCCCGAGCCCGGGTGGGTGCTGTTCTTCGCCTTCGTCTGGGGCGCGGGCGTGGCGGTGGTGGCGTCCCTGCTGCTCAACGGCTGGGGGCTGGCCCACGTCACCGTGCCGCTGTTCGGGCAGGAGCTGGGCGGCTTCCTGGGGACGTCCGTGGTGGCGCCCCTGGTGGAGGAGAGCGCCAAGGGCGTGGTGCTGCTGATCCTGCTGTGGCGCAGACGACACGAGATCGACACGTTCACCGACGGTGTGATCTACGCGGGGATGGTCGCCACCGGTTTCGCCTTCACCGAGAACATCCTGTACTTCCTGAGCGCGTTCTTCGACGGGACCCTCGTCGCGACCTTCGCCATCCGCGGGATCATCGCCCCCTTCGGCCACCCGGTCTACACCGCGATGATCGGCATCGGCGTCGCCTACGCGGCCACGCGCACCGGGCGCCTGCGCCTGCTGGCGCCGGTCGGGGGCTGGGCGCTGGCCGTCCTGCTGCACGGCATGTGGAACGCGTCCACCCGTTTCGGCTGGTACGGCCTGGCCGTCGCCTACGTCGTGCTGTTCGCGGTGCTGATGGGCGTCCTGGCGCTGGCGGCGCGCGACCGGCGGGGGCAGATCGGCGCCATCGACCGGTACCTGCCGTCCTACATCTCCACCGGCCTGGTCACGCCGTCGGACATCACCATGCTCAGCTCCATGCAGGGGCGCCGCCGGGCCCGTGAGTGGGCGGGGCGCAACGCCGGCCGGCGGGGGCGGACGGCGATGAAGGAGTACCAGCTGGCCGCGACCGAGCTGGCACTGCTGCACCAGAGGCTGGACGCCGGGTCGGCCCGCCAGGACTGGAAGGTCCGCAGGGACTCCTTCCTGGCGCTGATGCACGTGGCCCGGGACACCTTCCTGGGGCGGGTGCCCCAGCCGGTCACCCCGGGCTGGGCGGAGAAGCCGACCGACTCTGGGTTCCTGCGCCGGGCCGACTTCGCCCACGTCATAGCGCAGGCGAGGAGCCAGCAGGAGTACGTCCCCCGTCACGGCCAGCAGGCCCCTCCGGGCCTCGGCTGAGGCCGTCGTCGACGACCTCGCCGACGGGCACCAGGCGGCTGGTGGAGAAGTACAGCCGGGAGACGGCGACCCAGGTCAGGGCGGAGCCGAGCACGTGCAGGACGACGAGCGCCTCGGGGAGCTCGAGGGCGTACTGGGTGTAGCCCAGGACCCCCTGGAGGAGCACGACCGCCACGAGGGCGGCGCTGCTGATCCGGACGGGGCGGCGGGCGCCGCCACGGAAGGCGATGACGGTGGCGGCCAGGGCCCCGACCAGGGTGAGCCAGGCCAGCGCGGAGTGGATGCGCGTGACGACCGGGATGTCGAACCCGAAGCGCGGGGCCGCCGCGTCGCCTCCGTGGGGACCGCTGCCGGTCACGACCGTGCCGGCGACCAGCAGGAGGAAGCCGATCACGACCAGGCCGACGCTGATGGCGTGCAGCATGGGGCCGACGGAGACCTGCGGCTTGCCCTCGGGCTCCCGGCAGCGCACGTACAGGGCGACCGTGATGAAGGTCATCACCATGGACAGCAGGAAGTGCGTGGCGACCGAGGCGGGGTGCAGGTCGGTCCACACGGTGATGCCGCCGACGACGCCCTGGCCGAGGACGCCGAACGGGATGATGGCGGCCATCCGGACCAGGTCGCGGCGGCGCGGCGTCATCCGCATGACGGCGATGAACGTGATGACGGCCACGGCCAGCACGACGAAGGTGAGCGTCCGGTTGCCGAACTCGACGGCGGCGTTGAAGGCGGCGTGTCCCGTGTCGACGGGCACGAAGCTCTCGGGGGTGCACCTGGGCCACTCCGAGCAGCCGAGCCCGGACTCGGTGACGCGGACGGTGGCGCCCGTCACGGCGATCCCGGCGTTGACCGCGATGTTGCCGAGGGTCCAGGCGCGCAGGGACCTCGGGGTCGGGTTCCAGATGGTCCGGGCCAGGAGGACCAGGGCGAGCACCCCGGCGACGGCCACGGCGACCTGCCAGGCCCACAGGGGGGCGCCGAGAAGAATGATGTCCTCCGCCGCGAGCGGGGGGAGCGTGTTCGGGGCCAGCGCCGCGGCGGCCGGGAAATCAGACATACGACAGAGCGTAGTACGTTCTCCGACCGTCGTGCGACTGGGTCCCTGATTACGAAAACGCCAGGTGACAGGGGCCAGGGCGCGGACCCGTCCGATCGTCGTGCGAGGGGTGGTGCCTCGTTCCCGGGGCCGGGAACCGGCGCCCTGTCGGGCCGGGAGCGCTGCCCGGAACCGTGCCCGCGGCCGTGCGCCCGGGGGCGTGCCCCCGGGCGCACGAACCGCTCCCCCGAACCGGGACCCGGTTCAGGAAACAGGCATTAGCGGTTGTAGTTCGCGATGCACTGGTTGAGCAGGTTCAGGTCCAGGTTGATCAGACCGAGGAAGCTCTGCTGGCTGGTGCAGGCCTCGTACGCCTCGATGTCCGAGCCCTTCTCGCCCGCCAGGGCGGCCCCGGTGCCCATGCCGAGGAGTCCGGCGGCGAACAGAGCGGTCATGGTGATCTTGGCAGCGGTGCGCATTGCTTCCCTTTCGAGAGCGAATATTCGAAGAGGTCGGCCGACCCACCAGGACTGATAACCGTTTGATCACGTTCGGAAACGCAGAGTAGTCAACCAGGTTCTCCGAGGTGGGGTCGAGGGGGGTCTTCGCGGTCGCGATCTTTTCAGTGTCGTGGCAGCTCAAGGCACCTTTTTCGTAAGTGATTACGAGAGGTTTCGGGTAACTGAAAATCTTGACAGGAGAACCGGGTCGAACCGCCGTGCGGGTCTCAACCCCTCCGGTGGTCCTCCGGCGGGGACGGGGCGGGCGAGCCGTCGCGCGTCCGTCCGCCGCGCTCGCGGGCGGAGGTGCGGGTCGAGCCGGCGCTGGCGACGATCACGCACCCCACCGCGAACCACTGCCAGGGCGAGAGCAGTTCGCCCAGCAGGACGAGCCCCACCACCGCGGCCGCGGCGGGCTGCAGGCTCATCAGCACGCCGAACACCCGGGGCGGCATCCGGCGCAGCGCGTTCAGTTCCAGGGTGTAGGGGACGATCGAGGAGAGCACGCCCACCACCAGGCCGAACAGCAGCAGCCGCCAGTCCAGCAGGGCGGCGCCCCCCTCCGCGATCCCGGCCGGGGCCATGATCACCACGCCGACCACGCTGGCGAACGCCAGGCCGGAGGCGCCGCTGAAACGCTGTCCCGTCGCCGCGCTGAGCAGGATGTACCCCGCCCACGCCACCGCCGCGAGCACCGCGAACAGGATGCCCAGCGGGTCCATGGAGCCCGACTCCAGGCCCAGCGCCACCACGCCCAGCCCGGCCAGCCCGGCCCACAGGAGGTCGATCCTGCGCCGGGAGCCCAGGATCGCGATGGCCAGCGGTCCGAGGTACTCGATCGTCACCGCGATCCCCAGCGGGATGCGCGCGAACGCCTGGTAGATGAGGAAGTTCATCATCGCCAGCGCGACGCCGTAGCCGACCACCACCAGCCAGTCGGTCCGGCTGCGGGCCCGGAGCGCGGGACGGACCAGCAGGACCAGGAGCACCGCCGAGGTGAGCAGCCGCAGCCACACGACGGCGGCCGGGGGAAGCTCCTCGAACAGGTTCTTGGCCACGCCCGCGCCGGTCTGCACGGAGACGATGCTGACCATCACCAGCCAGACCGGCGGTATCGCCTCCGCCGCGGTCCGCAGGGAGAAGGGTTCCTTGGGGGTGGCCGGGGTGCTCATGGGTATTCATCCTACGTTTTCGGTTCTCCGCTCGGCCTCCCCGCCCTCGTCCCGGCGGCCCTCCGGTCCCGCGGTCCCCGCAGGCGCGCGCGACCGCCGGGGTTCCGCGTGCGCCCCGGCGGCCGGGACCACGGGCGGGACGGCGGGCGGGCGGTGGATCACGGCGGTCAGGACCAGCAGCCAGGCCACCACCACGACCAGGGGCTGGAGCAGGGTCATGACCAGGCCGAACACCGTCCTCTCCGCCTGGTCGGTGAGGATCTGCAACCCGATCCACAGGAACGGCAGTGCCGCCGCCACGAGGTTCGTCACCAGGGCGGCCCACACCAGCCCCCGGCGGGCGGGCGGGCGCCACACCAGCAGTGCGCCGCCCGCCACGAGCAGCATGAGCGGCGGTCCGAGGTACCGGACCACGATGAACCAGGGGACTCCGATGGCTTCCATGGCGGGACCCTATCGAGGCCCGCCCCGGCAGGAGGTCGAGGGCGAACGTGCGCGAAGTACGTCAAGTGGTGTCAAATGGTGCGGGGTCGTGGCCGACACGGCCCTCACCCGTCGCCCGCTGGAGTGTCCTCACATGTCCCGACGCCGAGCCCGCAGCGCCCCCCGTGTCCAGGAACGGCACGTGCCGACCTGGCCGGTCTTCGTCGGAGCGCTGGCGCTCGTCCTCGTCGCCGTCATCGGCGGCTACACGGGCGGCCTCCTCGCCGCCGGCTCCGGAGAACAGGAGGAACCGGGGATGGACGTGGTCTCCGGCATCCTCGTCGAGCCCTCCGGCGCGCCGGAGGAGACCGGGGAGCCCGAGGAAGAAGAGGAGTACGTCCACCCCGCCGGGATGGACCCCGCGCTCTCCTACGTCCTCCAGAACGTGCACGGCGACCGCGTCGCCGACGTCGCGGGCGCCTCCACCGACAACGGCGCCCCCGTCCACCTGTGGGACCGCCACGACGCGGAGAACCAGCAGTGGAGGTTCGTCCCGCTCGACGAACAGGGCTTCTACGAGATCGAGGGCGTCGGCAGCGGCAAGGTCCTGGAGGTCGCGGCCGACCCCGCGCAGCCCGCCGCCACGCTGCTCACCCGGACCGGGGCGCCCAACCAGCACTGGTCGGTGGTCGAGGTCGGCAGCGGGGTCGTCCGGCTGGTCAACCGGGCCACGGGCCGCGCCCTCGAAGGGCAGGGCGGCGCGCCCGACAACGGCACGGCGATCGTCCAGGCGCCCGACGGCTCCCACACCCACCAGCAGTGGCGCCTGCTCCCCATGGGCTGATCCGCGACGGGCCCCCGAGGCCCGGACGGCCCCGCGGCGACTCCCCGGTCCGGTGTCAGCCGACGAGGAGCGACCGGGCGGTCTTCCAGCACTCGTCGTCGGAGGCGCAGAGCAGGCCCACGGCGTCGTCGCCCGGACGGTACTCGCCGCCGTCCGGGCGCAGGCACACGCCTCCGGCCTCGGTCAGCATCAGGGAGCCGGGGGCGTGGTCCCAGGGCAGGGTCCTGTGGAACAGCAGGAAGTCCTGCCCGCCCTCGAACAGGAGCGGGTAGTCCACCCCGACGCAGTGCGAGCCCGGTCCCATGGACGCGAAGCGGGTGGCGGCCTCCTCCACGCGCCGCTTCGCGGCGGGGGCGAGGAACCGCGTCGCGGCCGAGCCGTGCAGGCGGGCCGGATCGGCCGGTGCGGGCTCCCGGCGCACCCTCACGCCGTCGCGCCAGGTGCCGGACCCGCGCTCCGCGACGTACACCCGGTCCTCGGTGGGGCGCAGGATCCACGCCGCGACGGTCTCGCCGTGGCGCACCAGGGCGGCCATCACCGCGAAGCGCGTGTCGCCCCGGACGAAGTTGCGGGTTCCGTCGACCGGGTCGACCAGCCACGCCACGGGCTCCCCGTACAGGGCGCGGAGCAGGCCGGGGTCGTCCGAGGCGGCCTCCTCGCCCACGACCGGCGCCGCGACGACGTCGCGCAGGCGGGCGCCGATCAGCTCCTCGGCCTCGCGATCGGCGACCGTGACGAGCTCGCCGGGGGCCTTCTCGGTGACCTCGCCCTCGGACAGGGACCGGAAGCGGGGGAGGACCGCCGCCTCCGCCGCCTCGCGGAGGATCTCGGTGACCGCGTCGACGTCGAGCATGCGCCCCATCCTAGGAGCGGCGGGCGCGGGCGCGGGGACCGCCCCCTCCCGGGAGGCCCGCGGGCGTCACTCCCAGCGGAAGAGGCGGCTGGCGAGCAGTCCGCAGACGAGGGCCCACACGGCCAGGACCGCGAACGCGCCCCAGCCGGGCAGGGACCCGTCCGCGAGGACGGTCCGCAGGCCCGAGCTGAGGGCGGTGACCGGCAGCAGCGAGGCGGCCTGCTCCAGCGGCGTGGGGAAGCTGCTGGTCGGGAACAGCACGCCGCCCAGTCCGAGCATCAGCACGTACACCAGGTTGGCCCCGGCCAGGGTCGCCTCCGCCCGCAGGGTGCCGGCCATGAGCAGGCCGAGCGAGCTGAACGCGGCGGTCGCCAGCAGCACCAGGGCGACCGCCGACAGCACGCCCGCCGGGTCGGGGTCGGGGGACCAGCCCAGGGCCAGCGCCACCGTGCACAGCAGCGCGATCTGGATGGCCTGCACGCCCAGGACGGCCAGCGTCTTGGCGGCCAGGAGGCCGAACCGGGACAGCGGCGTCGCCCCCAGGCGCTTCAGGACCCCGTAGCGCCGCTCGAAGCCGGTGCCGATGGCCAGGCCGGTGAACGACGTCGACATCACCGCCAGCGCCAGGACACCCGGCGTGAGGGCGTTGACGCGGGGGCCCGGGCCCACGTCCAGGACCGAGGTGAGGCTGAAGCCCACCAGCAGGAGGACGGGGATGACCATGGTCAGCAGGAACTGCTCGCCGTGGCGGAGCATCACCCGCAGTTCCATGCGGGCCTGCGAGGCGACCATCCGCCACATGGGCGCGGCCCCGGGCGCAGGGGTGAACAGCGAGGCGCCGCCGCCCCGGGAGGGGGTGGTCGGGGGGGCGTCGGCGGCCCGCGTGGTGGTGCTGGAGGTGTGCTCGGTCATTGGTCGCGCAGTTCCCGGCCCGTGAGTTCGAGGAAGACGTCTTCGAGGGTACGCCGTCGCACGCGCAGGTCCTCGGCGAGGACGCCGGCCGACGCGCACCATGCGGTGACCGTGGCCAGGAACTCCGGACCGAGCGCGGCGGCGTCGTCGGTGGTGACCACGTACTCGTGGCGGCCGTCCGCGGTGGCGCCGTCGGCGACCCTGCTGCCCTCGGGCAGGGCGGCCAGGAGCGCGGAGGAGTCCACGGGCGTGCTGGAGAAGCACACCTCGCGGCGCCCCTCGGTGAGCGCGGCCGGCGCGCCCTCGGCGACCACGGCGCCGCGGTCGATGATGACCACGTGGTCGGCCAACCGTTCGGCCTCCTCCATGTGGTGGGTGCTCAGGATGACCGCCACGCCCGCCTCGCGCAGGGCCGAGACCAGGTCCCAGGTGGCCATGCGCGCCTGCGGGTCCAGGCCCGCCGTCGGCTCGTCCAGGAACACCAGCTCGGGCCGTCCGACCACGGCGCAGGCCAGGGAGAGGCGCTGCTGCTGGCCGCCGGACAGGCGGCGGAAGGGGGTGGCGGCCACGGAGTTCAGGCCCAGCCGCTCCATGAGGAGGGCGGGGGCGATCGGGCTGGCGTGGAAGGAGGCCATCAGGTTCAGCCACTCCGCCGCGCGGGCGCCGGTGGGGACCCCGCCGGACTGGGGCATCACCCCGACGCGGGGCTTGAGGGCGGTGGCGTCGGCCACGGGGTCCAGGCCCAGGACCCGGACCCGCCCGCCGTCGGCGCGGCGGAAGCCCTCGCAGATCTCGATGGTGCTCGTCTTGCCCGCCCCGTTGGGGCCGAGCAGGGCCGTCACCGCGCCCCGGCGCGCGCTGAACGTGAGGCCGGAGACTGCGGTGGTGGCGCCGTAGCGCTTGACCAGGTCGACGACCTCGACCGCGGCTGTGTCCATGGGGCCTGAGTTTACGTGCGGCCGGGCGGGGCCCTTCACCGCCCCGCTCGGGGAGGAGCCGCCGAAAACTCGGGAGGTCCACATCTTGGTCATGCGGTATCAGCATGCGGGCAATCCGGGTCGTTCCGGCCCCTCGCGCGGTGGCGACCTCGGGTTTCGGGAGCATGAACCCGCTGTTAGGCAAGCCTGACCTTCGTGATGAAGGGCATGGAGCGGCGTTTGCCTCAACGGACTTATTTAGGCCACACTGATGTTGTCAAAACCACGAGCTGCGTACGACGAGGGAGGGGAGCGCCGTGCCCGAGGCGACCAGTGTGCCCCGTGCCCTGGCCGGACCCGACCGCGGGGCCGAGACCGGCACCCGCGCCCGCGTCGCGCGGCTCATCCTGGAGAAGGGCCCGATCACCGCATCCTCCCTGGGGGAGCGGCTCGGACTCACTCCGGCGGCGATCCGCCGCCACCTCGACAACCTGACCGGTGAGGGCATGGTCGAGGCCCGCGACGCCCGGCCCCACGGCGGACAGCGCCGCAGGGGCAGGCCCGCCAAGGTCTTCGCCATCACCGAGGCCGGGCGGGACGCCTTCGTCCACGCCTACGACGACCTCGCCACCAGCGCGCTCCGCTTCCTGGCGGAGACCGCCGGGGACGGGGCCGTCGGCGAGTTCGCCCGCAGTCAGGTCGCCGATCTGGAGAGGCGCTACAGGCCCCTGCTGGACGCTGTCCCCCCGGAACAGCGCGTCCGGCTCCTGGCCGAGGCACTCTCCAACGACGGTTACGCCGCCACCGCGGGCCGGGCGCCCGCACCCGGCGGCGGTGACCAGCTGTGCCAACACCACTGCCCGGTCGCCCACGTGGCCGCGGAGTTCCCGCAGCTCTGCGAAGCCGAGGTCGAGGCCTTCTCACGACTTCTGGGCACCCCGGTGCGCAGGTTGGCCACCATCGCCCACGGCGACGGTGTGTGCACCACGCACGTCACCCCTCGGGGCGACGTGGCGGGCGGGGACAGCCAAACCCCCGCGTCAGAGGCCATCCGCCAGGGGGCGGGCGGCTCAGTTCACCACAAGGACGCCTGAGTCCTGGAGGAGTCCGCGCATGACGTCTATCGCGCATCCCGAGCTCGAAGGGATCGGAAACTATGAGTACGGCTGGTCCGACTCCGACAAGGCGGGGGCTACCGCCCGCCGCGGCCTGAACGAGGAGGTCGTCCGCGACATCTCCTCGAAGAAGGACGAGTCGGAGTGGATGACCAAGCTCCGGCTCAAGTCCCTCAAGCTCTTCGACAAGAAGCCCATGCCCAACTGGGGCGCGGACCTGTCCAAGATCGACTTCGACAACATCAAGTACTTCGTGCGGTCCACGGAGAAGCAGGCCACCTCCTGGGAGGAACTGCCCGAGGACATCAAGAACACCTACGACCGGCTCGGCATCCCCGAGGCGGAGAAGCAGCGCCTGGTCTCCGGCGTCGCCGCGCAGTACGAGTCCGAGGTCGTCTACCACCAGATCCGCGAGGACCTGGAGGAGCAGGGTGTCATCTTCCTCGACACCGACACCGCACTCAAGGAGCACCCGGAGATCTTCGAGGAGTACTTCGGCTCGGTGATCCCGCCCGGCGACAACAAGTTCGCCGCGCTCAACACCGCGGTGTGGAGCGGCGGGTCGTTCATCTACGTGCCCAAGAACGTGCACGTCGAGATCCCGCTGCAGGCCTACTTCCGGATCAACACCGAGAACATGGGCCAGTTCGAGCGGACGCTGATCATCGTCGACGAGGGCGCCTACGTCCACTACGTCGAGGGCTGCACCGCGCCGATCTACAAGTCGGACTCGCTGCACTCCGCGGTCGTCGAGATCATCGTCAAGAAGAACGCCCGCTGCCGGTACACGACCATCCAGAACTGGTCGAACAACGTCTTCAACCTGGTCACCAAGCGCGCCATCGCCGAAGAGGGCGCGACCATGGAGTGGATCGACGGCAACATCGGCTCCCAGGTGACCATGAAGTACCCGGCCGTGTACCTCATGGGCGAGCACGCCAAGGGCGAGACCCTGTCCATCGCCTTCGCGGGCGAGGGCCAGCACCAGGACACCGGTTCCAAGATGGTGCACTGCGCTCCCAACACCTCGTCCACCATCATCTCGAAGTCGGTGGCACGCGGCGGGGGCCGCGCCTCCTACCGGGGCCTGGTGCAGGTGCAGGAGGGCGCGCACAACGCGAAGTCCTCGGTCAAGTGCGACGCGCTGCTGATCGACACCGTCAGCCGCTCGGACACCTACCCCTACAACGACCTGCGCGAGGACGACGCCGAGCTCGCGCACGAGGCGACCGTCTCCAAGGTCAGCGAGGACCAGCTCTTCTACCTGATGAGCCGGGGCATGAACGAGGACGAGGCCATGGCCATGATCGTGCGCGGGTTCGTCGAGCCCATCGCGCGCGAGCTGCCCATGGAGTACGCGCTGGAACTGAACCGGCTGATCGAGCTTCAGATGGAAGGAGCGGTTGGTTAAGTTGACCGGCCCCAGCATCGAACCCAAGGCCCACAGCCACGGCCTCGGGGACATCCCGTTCTCCAAGTTGGCGACCCACGGGTCGTTCGACGTGAACGACTTCCCCGTCCCCAACGGCCGCGAGGAGGAGTGGCGCTTCACGCCCGTCCGCCGCCTCAAGGGCCTGCACGACGGCACCGCCGTCGCCGGCGGCGCCGACAAGCTCGACATCGACGCCCCCGAGGGCGTCACCGTCGAGACCGTCGGCCGCGGCGACGCCAGGCTCGGCACCGCGGGCTTCCCGGCCGACCGCGTGATCGCCCAGGCCTACACCTCCTTCGAGGAGGCCACGATCGTCACGGTCGCCAAGGGCAAGGCCCTGGAGCAGCCGGTCGTCATCAACCGGGAGGCCCAGGGCGGCACCCGCTTCGACCAGTACGTCATCGACGTCGAACCGCTGGCCGAGGCGATCGTCGTCCTCAACCAGACCGGTACGGGCGTCCGTGCGGGCAGCGTGGACATCCACGTCGCCGAGGGCGCGCGCCTGACCCTGGTCAGCGTGCAGGACTGGGACCGCGACGCCGTCGACGTGTCCCAGCACAACGCGCAGGTCGCCAAGGACGCCACGTTCAAGTCGATCGTGGTCACCCTCGGCGGCGACCTGGTCCGGCTCTCCCCGAAGGTGGCCTACAAGGGGCGCGGCGCCAACGCCGAGCTCCACGGCCTGTACTTCACCGGCGACGGCCAGCACCACGAGCACCGCTCGCTCATCGACCACAACATGTCCAACACCCGGTCCCGGGTGGAGTACAAGGGTGCGCTGAGCGGCAAGGGCGCGCACGGCGTGTGGATCGGTGACGTGATCATCGGCGAGGGCACGACCGGCACCGACTCGTACGAGCACAACCGCAACCTCCAGCTCACCGACGAGACCCGCGTCGACTCGGTGCCCAACCTGGAGATCTTCACCGGCGAGGTGGAGGGCGCCGGCCACGCCGCCGCCAGCGGCCGCCTCGACGACATCCACCTGTTCTACCTCCGCTCGCGCGGTATCCCGGAGGACGAGGCCCGCCGCCTGGTCATCCGCGGCTACTTCCTCGAGCTGATCAACCGCATCCCGGTCGGTGAGCTGCGCGAGGGGATCATGGACAAGGTCGAGCGCAAGCTGGCCGAGCATGAGTGAGGGCACTCGCTGGGTGAAGGTCGCCGAGCTCGCCGAGATCCCCGAGGAGGGGGTCCTCGGCGTCGAGACCGACGACGAGACACCCATCGCGCTGGTCCGCTCCGAGGGTGAGGTGTTCGCCGTGCGGGACGTGTGCTCGCACGCCGAGGTCCGCCTCTCCGAGGGCGAGGTCGAGGACGGCACCATCGAGTGCTGGCTGCACGGCTCCTGCTTCGACCTGCGTTCGGGGGCGCCGATCAACCCGCCCGCGACCCAGCCGGTTTCCACCTATGACGTGAAGATCGACGGCGACGACGTACTCGTGTCGTTGGACGAGAAGAATTCCTGAGGCTTTGACATGACGAAGTTCGAAATCCGCGGTCTGCGTGCCGACGTTCTCATCGGTGAGAACGAGAGGCAGGAGATCCTCAAGGGCGTCGACCTGACCATCAACTCCGGTGAGACCCACGCCATCATGGGCCCCAACGGATCCGGCAAGTCCACCCTGGCCTACGCGATCGCCGGCCACCCGCGCTACGAGATCACCGAGGGCGAGGTGCTCATCGACGGGGAGAACATCCTCGACATGAGCGTGGACGAGCGCGCCCGCGCCGGCGTGTTCCTGGCCATGCAGTACCCGGTCGAGGTGCCCGGCGTCTCCATGTCCAACTTCCTGCGCAGCTCCGTCACGGCGGTGCGCGGCGAGGCCCCCAAGCTCCGGCAGTTCTCCAAGGAGCTCCAGGGCGCGATGAAGGACCTGTCCATCGACTCGGCCTTCGCCGCCCGCGGCGTCAACGAGGGCTTCTCCGGCGGCGAGAAGAAGCGCCACGAGATCCTCCAGCTGGAGCTGCTCAAGCCCAAGGTCGCGATCCTGGACGAGACCGACTCCGGCCTGGACGTCGACGCGCTCAAGGTCGTCTCCGAGGGAGTCAACCGCGCCAAGGCCAACGGTGAGATGGGCGTCATGCTCATCACGCACTACACCCGCATCCTCAACTACGTGAAGCCGGACTTCGTCCACGTCTTCGCCCAGGGCCGCATCGCCGAGTCCGGCGGGCCCGAGCTGGCCGACGTGCTGGAGGCCGACGGCTACGAGCGCTTCGTGAAGGTGGGCGCGTAACCCATGACGACAGTCCGCGAGTTCGGTCGGGCCGACGCCGGTCCGCTTGACGTCGCGGCGCTCCGGGAGGACTTCCCGATCCTCTCCCGGACCGTCCGCGACGGGCGTCCGCTGGTGTACCTCGACTCCGGGGCCACCTCGCAGAAGCCCCGCCAGGTGCTCGACGCCGAACGTGAGTTCTACGAACGCCACAACGCGGCGGTGCACCGTGGTGCGCACCAGCTCGCGGAGGAGGCGACCGACGCCTACGAGTCGGCCCGGGAGACCATCGCCCGGTTCATCGGCGGCGACGCCGGCGAGGTGGTGTTCACCAAGAACGCCACCGAGGCGATCAACCTGGTGGCGTACGCCATGGGCAACGCCGCCACCGCCGACGAGGGACTGCGCGGCTTCCAGGTGGGTCCCGGTGACGAGATCGTCGTCACCGAGATGGAGCACCACGCCAACCTGGTGCCGTGGCAGGAACTCTGTCGGCGCACCGGCGCGACGCTGCGGTGGTTCCCGGTGACGGGGGAGGGCCGCCTCGACCTGTCCGGCATCGGCGAACTGGTCAACGAGCGCACCCGCGTGGTCGCGTTCACGCACCAGTCCAACGTGCTGGGCACCGTCAACCCGGTGGCGCCCGTCGTCGCCCGCGCCCGCGAGGTCGGCGCCCTGACGGTCCTGGACGCCTGCCAGTCGGTTCCGCACATGCCGGTGGACGTCACCGAGCTGGGCGTCGACTTCCTGGCGTTCTCCGGGCACAAGATGCTCGGCCCCAACGGCATCGGCGTCCTGTGGGGCCGCCGGGAGCTGCTGGAGGCGATGCCGCCGTTCATCACCGGCGGATCGATGATCGGCGTCGTCCACATGGAGTACTCCACGTGGGCGGAGCCGCCGCAGCGGTTCGAGGCCGGCGTGCCGATGGCCCCCCAGGCCGTCGCCCTCGCCGCGGCCTGCGACTACCTGTCGAAGGTGGGCATGGACCGGGTCGCCGCGCACGAGCACGAACTCACCGAGTACGCGCTCGAGCGGGTGGGCGCGCTGGAGGGCGTGCGGATCATCGGTCCCACCGAGGCGGTCGACCGCGGCGGCGCGGTGTCGTTCGTCGTGGACGACATCCACCCGCACGACCTGGGCCAGGTGCTCGACGACCGGGGCGTGGAGGTCCGTGTGGGCCACCACTGCGCCTGGCCGCTGCACCGCACACTGGGGGTCCAGGCGACCACGCGCGCGTCCTTCTACCTCTACAACACGCTGGAGGACGTGGACGCGCTGGTGGGGGCCATCAGGGACGCCCAGGGGTTCTTCGGAACCCGGCCCTAGAACGAGGAACAGCCTGACCATGCAGCTGGACGCGATGTACCAGGAGATCATCCTGGACCACTACCGGAACCCGCACCACAAGGGGCTGCGGGAACCGCACGACGCGGAGGCCCACCACATCAACCCCACCTGTGGGGACGAGGTGACGCTCCGCGTGGCGCTGACCCCGGCCGAGGGCTCGGCCGGGCTCGACGAGAAGGCCGTCGTCAGCGACGTCTCCTACGAGGGGATGGGCTGCTCGATCAGCCAGGCCAGCACCTCGGTGCTGACCGACCTGCTGATCGGACGGACGGTCGCCGAGGGCATGACCACCCTGGACGCCTTCACGGAGCTGATGCAGTCCCGGGGCAAGGGTGAGCCCGACGAGGACGTCCTGGAGGACGCCGTGGCGTTCGCCGGGGTGTCCAAGTACCCCGCGCGCGTCAAGTGCGCCCTGTTGGGCTGGATGGCGTGGAAGGACGCGGTGTCGCAGTCCATGGAGAAGGAAGGCGTCTGATGAGCGAGAACGAGACGACAACGGCCGAGGCTGCCGAGGCCCCCGAGACCGCGCCCCTCTCCCCGGAGGCGGAGGCGCTGGCCGAGGAGATCGGCGAGGCGCTCAAGGACGTGATCGACCCCGAGCTGGGCGTGAACGTCGTCGACCTGGGCCTGCTGTACGGGGTGAGCGCCGACGACCAGGTCATCACCCTGGACATGACGCTGACCAGCGCGGCGTGCCCCCTGACGGACGTGATCGAGGACCAGGCCAACAGCGCCCTCGACGAGTTCGAGCGCGAGGTCAGGATCAACTGGGTCTGGATGCCGCCGTGGGGTCCGGACAAGATCACCGACGACGGGCGGGACCAGCTGCGCATGCTGGGCTTCAACGTCTGAGGCATCACGGATGACCGCGCGGCGGGCCGGGACCACGGGTCCCGGCCCGCCGCGTTCGTGTGCCGGGGGCCTCTCGCGGGGACCGGTTCCCGCCGCGGCCGCCCTCCCCGGGGGAGCGGAGGCGGCGCGGCCGCTCCTCAGGGACCGCAGCGGTGGGGGAGGCCCGCCATGCCGTGGACCTCCGCCGCGACGTCGTGGGGGGTGTCCGCGGGCCTGCTGAAGGGGAGCCGGGCGTCGACGTCGCCCTCGGGGCCCTCGAAGCGGAGCGTGATCCCGTACCGGTCCACGCCCAGCGGCCGCGGTCGCCCGGGCGGCAGGGGTTCGGGGGAGCGCACGGCGATCGCGTGCAGGATGTCGGGGTGGTCCTCCTCCAGGTGGCGCAGCCACTCGCCCTCCCGGCGCCCGAAGGGATCGGTGCGCGCGCGGACGAACTCGTCCGTGCGCAGGAGGTGGCAGCCGTCGGTGTCGGAGTGGACCACCAGGTAGGGCTCCAGGGCCACCATCGTCCGTCCGTGGCCGATGTCGAGCAGCCGTTCGTCGGGATCGTCGCGCAGGACGCGGAGGGCGCGCAGACGGGCCGTCGGGTGGTCCAGCCGGGTGAGGGTGCCGCTGATCCACAGGAGGGAGCGTGTGCGGTCGCGCAGGGGCACAGGGGCCGTGTCGGTGAACTCGACCGTGGCGGCGGTGGTGTGGCGGCCGATCCGCTCCAGGAGGAGGTGGCGGTCGGGGACCAGCAGGCTCACGGAACCGTTGGGGTGGATGTGGCAGGCGGGTTCGTCGAGGTGCACGGCGTGGTCCCGGGTCGTCACGGTCACGGGGTTGGGACGGCCCAGGACCGACCGCGCGCGTTCGGCGGGCGGGGGAGCCAGGTGCTGGTACGTGGACAGGGGAACCACCTCGATTCTTACTTAGGTGAGGCTAACCTACATGGTTCGCCCCCTGGTAGGACACCCCCGGGCGCGCCTTTTCGCGGAGAGGCGGGCGCACGACGGAAGCCGCCCCGGGACGGCGGTCCCGGGGCGGCGAGGATCGAAGGGGCGGAAGGAGCCCCCGGAAGGGGTCAGTGCGCGGCGAACAGCCCCGAGCGCAGCTCCCCGGCGATGTCGTTGTCACCGCGCAGGTTCAGCAGGTCGATGAGCGACTGCGGGTCGGCGAGCGCGTCGTCGTCGTGGTCGGTGATACGGCGCGACAGGATCTTGAGGGCCTCGTCGGTGGAGGCGGGCGCCGTGTACCCGCTCAGGTGCAGCGCCCGGGCCGCGGGCGTGTACCCGCTCAGGTCCGTGGCGGGCAGCTTGCGCGCGTCCAGGCGGTCGCCCGCCACGGTGATGAACATGCGGTCGCCGGGCTGGGCGGCCTGGCGGCGCAGCAGCGGCCGCAGCGAGTCGAACGCGGGCTGGTCCCTCCAGACGAGGACCAGCAGGTCCGCGCCGGGCGCGGTCAGGCACAGCAGGCGGCCCGGCTGGAGCCCCAGGTGCGTGGCGTAGCCGTTGGGGACGGCCACGGGGGCGCCGTTGAGGTGGTCGGCGGTGATGTCGATGCGGTGCCACCAGCGCCCGTCCGGGGCGCGGAAGCACCGGGCGGCCATCGCCGGGTCGCTCGCGCCGGGGCGCGCCGCGGGGGCGTGCGAGGCGAGGACCGGCTGGAGGGCGGGGCCCGGGCCCCCGTGCGGGTGCCCGAGGAGCACGGGCCGGTGGGGTTCGAGGCCTGTGGGGACGAACACCGCGCCCGCCTGGTCGTGGACGGTCCTCTGCCGGTGCTCCGGAAGAGCGGCGACGGGCTCGGGCTGCGCCGGGGCCCCGGGCCCCTCGACGCGTCGCCGGATCGGCAGCCCGTTCTCGGTGGTGGCGCCCGAGTCCTCCGGGGCGATGTGCCCCGGGTGGCTGGTGGGAGCCTCCATCGGGACAGAGGCGTCGACGAACACGTGCCCGTCCTTCAGGCTCACCCCGGGGGTGCTCAGCAGCCAGGCCCGGAGCTCCTGCTGGCGGATGCCGATACGGCCGAGCCGCAGGCCGGCCTCGGTCATGTCGGGGGCGTCGCCCAGGAGCTCGCGGGTCTGCCAGCGCAGGCGGTTGGGGTCGTCGGCGATGAGCCAGCCGTTGTGCATGCGGCGGTCGGTGAACAGGGTGATGATGACCCGCCACAGGGGCGTGTTGAGGGTGGGCACGTCCACCGGGTGGTCGGGGTGCGCGTTGATCAGCCGGTCGATGGTGGTTGCGGACCCCAGCTGGTCGGACAGCTCGCGCATGTGCTTGGTGACCGCCGCGCCCTCGGGCGAGTTGAGCCAGCGCAGCAGGCGCTCCTCCACCTTGCGCTGGGCGCCGCGGATCTCGGTGACGTCCACCGCGATCTGCTCGGAGAGCACGCGGATGCTGATGGGGTCGGTGGCGAAGAGGCGCTCGGCGGCGACCGTCCGCTCCAGGTCGGGCCAGGAGCGGAACATCTCCTCGACCAGGTCCACCAGGGGGTGCTGGCCCAGGGCGGGGGCCGGGGGGCGCTCCTCGACGTGGTCGGGCCGCATGGCCTTGGGCGGGCCGAAGCTGGGCCGGCGCAGCGTGCGGCCGGGGCCCACCAGCGAACTGCGGAACTGGGAGCGCAGGTCGCCCGGGGCGCCCTCGCGCCCGGCGTCGGAGCCGGCGGCCTCGGCGCCCGGCGCGGGGCCGGGGAGCATCGCGGCGGAGCTCACCATGCCGGTGGGCGCGGCGCCGCCGTGCCCGTTGACGGGCGCCTCCTCCGTGAAGGGGGCTTCGGCCCCCTCGCGCTCCTCGCGCTGGGCCCGCAGGGCGCGCAGGGTCCGGATGGCGCGGGTGGCGGGTGTCTGCGGCGGCGTCGAGCCGTGGCCGGCGGACTCCGAGGCGTCGGCCGCGCCGTCGGCGCCCGTGGCCGCGCTCAGGTACTCCAGGGCGCTGCGCACGTGGTCCGGCACCGTGTCGGGGATCCAGTGCGCGATGGTGCGCACGGCCTCCAGCATCAGGGCCGGCGAGGGGGTCGGGCCGCCGGGCAGCTCGCAGCAGGGCTGGAGCGCCCGCCAGGCGACGGTGCTCACGACGTCGAGGACCCCGCATCCGGAGAGCGGCCACTCCCCGATCTCCTGGGGCGCGGTGGAGATGAGGCGGTCCCAGTCGCCCGCGGCGGCGGTGACGGCGCCGCGTACCGGCTCGGACAGGTCCGCGCAGCTCACCTGCTGGGTCCGCAGGCTCGGCAGGAACTCGGAGAGGGGCACGTGCCCCCACTGCTCGACCGCGAGGCGCGCGATGCCGTGGGCCAGCCACGGGGGGCCCGCGATGTCCAGGACGCGCGCGACCGGGAGCGAGTGCCACCAGCCGTCGATCAGCCGGTCATGGTGGAGAAGGGGTGCCACGTCCGGCGACCTCGACCACCGCAGGGCGGGAGCGAGGTCGACGAGGCAGATCGGAGAGACGGCGTTCATCCGCTGGGGACCTCGACCTCCTGGTGTCTGCACGTGAATTGGGGAGGAACCGCACGGGCCTTCGGTTCGATGCACCACAGTACGCGCCCTTCACCCGGACGGGGGCCGGACCGCGAACCGGTCCGGTGCTTCGCGGGTGGGCACGGCGGGCCGGGGGACAGGGGTGCCGTGAGCACTTCCCCGAGATCGTACGTGCCCCGGAGCCGCATGGGTACCCCCAGGTCGGCCCGGTCCGCGGCGACCCCGCCGTGACCGCGCTGTGTGATGACCGTGACAAGGGGGATCGGCGTCCGTGGAACCCGATACCGTGTGAGCTAGCTCATAGGGGGCATGCGGCTCATATCGAACCGGGCAGTCGTTGTTATTCACTGTGCCGTCATATGCGCGCCCTCTCCGCGAAACAGGGGCGCGCGGCCGCCCGGGGAGAGGGGACCACCCGGAGCGGGCCGGCGGGCCCCCGGGTCAGGCGTTCCGACGCCGGTCGTGGGTATGCTGGTCGGGCACTGTCCTCGCCCGAACGACCTTCGGCCGGGTGGCCGCGCTCCGCGGCCGACCAGGGGTCGACGGTGTTCGGACCCGGGTCGGCGGTACACCGCGGCCCGTACCAGGATTCCGTTCCCGCGCACCCTCGGCGCTTCGTAGGCGTGGGACGGTCGAGCCGGATGATTGGTTGACGTGACAGACCTTGAGACGAATCCCCCAGCGGCCGCTCGCGCGAGCAGACCGGACGTCATCCGGTCGTTCGTGGCGATCGGCGACAGCATCACCGAGGGGATGGAAGACGACAGCGGCCCCAACGGCGAGTACCGCGGATTCGCGGACCGTCTCGCGGAGCACCTCGGCACGATCTCCCCGGACTTCCGGTACGCCAACCTGGGTGTGCGTGGCCGGCGCATGCGCCACATCTTCGGCGAGCAGCTCGACCAGACGCTGGACTGGAAGCCCGACCTGGTGACCGTCCTCGCGGGCGGCAACGACGTCCTGCGCCCCGGCGGCGACCTCGACCAGCTGGCCGAGCACTTCGAGTGGGGCATCCGCCGCCTGCGCGACGCCGGGATCCGCGTGGTGATCCTGTCCGGGCACGACACCGGCTGGATCCCCGTCCTGCGCTACTACCGCGGCCGCATCGCGGTCTTCAGCATGCACATGCGCGCCGTCGCCGAGCGCACCGGCACCGAGATCGTCGACCTGTGGGCGCTCAACGCCCTCACCGACTCCCGCGCCTGGAGCGACGACCGCCTGCACCTCAACGGGGCCGGCCACCAGATCGTCGCCGCCCGCATCGCCGACCTCCTCGGCTTCCCCATGGGGCCGCGCGAGTCCTGGACCGACCCGTGGAGCACACCGCCCCAGCAGCTGCCCCGCATCCTGCGCCGCCGGGAGAACCGCCGGTGGGCCCGCCAGTACGGGGTGCCGTGGCTGCGGCGCCGCCTCATGGGCCGCTCCTCCGGGGACGGCCGCCTGCCCAAGCGACCGGAGCTGGAGTACCTGCACGACGAGGCCACCCGCGCCCGGATCGCCCTGGCGATGGAGGAGGCCGGGGTCCTGGAGTCGGACTACGACGCGTACGCCGCAGGCGACGGCGCCGCTCCCACCAGCAGCCCCTCGGGCACCAAGGGCCCGGACCCCGTGGACTGAGCCGCCGCGAGGCCCCGGCGGGCCCCGCACCCTCGTGGTGCGGGGCCCGCCGTTCCTTCCGGCCGGGGTCCCGGCCCGCGGCCGGGAGCGGGCCCGCCCGTTTCCGCCGGTCCGGCGCCCGGGCGCGCTGCGGGTACGGAGCGGCGGGGCGCGCCCCGGGCGCCCGCGTCAGCTCCGCGAGAGGGACTGGATGAGGTCGCTGATGTGCACCACGCCCAGGCACTGCCCGTAGGAGTTGGTCGCGACCAGGTCGTCGTAGACACGGTCGGTGTCCTGGCCCGCCACGCGCAGCGCCGCCAGGGCGGTCATCCACGCGGGGATCGTGCGCGGCGACTCCGCCAGCCGCAGCGCCGGGCGCTTGGCGTGCAGCGCGTGCCCGTACCGGCCCGTCACCGACAGCAGGAACCGGGTGCGGTCGATCACCCCGACGGGCCGCTCCCGGTGGTCGATGAGGATGACGCTGTTCAGCGCCGGGTCGCCCGTGAACGCCTCCAGCACCTGCTCGGTGGTGGTGTCGGAGTCGAAGCCCACCGGGGGGAGCATGAACTCGGTGACCCGCGGCCCCGCGTCCTCCTCCCGCCCCTGGGACGCCGTCGGCTCGGGCACGGGGGTCACGCGCTCCCCGGGCCGCCACGTCCTGTCGGCGAAGAACTCCCCCGTCCCCACCCGTATCCCGCACGCGCGCAACCGCAGCACGTCCTCGGCCGTCCCCACGCCGGAGGCCATCGCGTACACGCCGCTGCCCCGGCCGATCCGGGCGAGGCCCTCGACGACCGTCGCGTGCCTCTGGTCGGTCGCCACCCCCGAGACGATCTCCGGGTCGATCCGCATCAGGAAGGGGGCGGCCTCGACCACGAGGTCGGGCCGCACCATCGACGTGCCGAAGCCGCACCGGAACCCCGCCGCCCTCAGGCGCGACACCCCCGGCGAGACCACCGACCGCGGCAGGTCGGCCAGGTCCGTGCCGAGCAGGAAGGTGATGTCGCGCGGGCGCCGGCCCGCGCGCCGCATCCGGCTCTCCACCAGGGCCACGAACCCCTCCCCGGCGGTCAGGATCCTCGCGGGCAGGGGGAGGACGAGCGGCAGCAGGCTCTCGGTCCCGGCCGCCTCCGCGACGAGGTCCAGCACCCAGTCGGCCACGGCCGTCCCCTCGTGGACGCCCATCTCCGCGTTCGGAGGGCCCCCGGGGACGGCGGGGTGCGGTGCGGGCGGTGCGGCGACGACCTCCACCGCGACGACCGCGCCCGAGTCCAGGTCCACGACGGGCCGGTAGCCGGGGGAGCGGGACGGGCGGGGCGCGCCGGGGGGACCGGCGACGCCGGGGGAACGCCGGGGGCCCGCACCTGGTCCCGACGGGTGCGCCTCTGACGTGTGGTGGGGATGCAGGGCAGACACATACTCATGGTGACCCCGATCAGGGCGCACATGAAGACCTGTTCGCGGCTGTTCAGCTCAGCTTCACGACCTGTTCGGCGCGGCGCGCGCACGGTCGCGGAGGCGCGACCGACCGTGGCCGCGAAAAGCCCCTGACCTGGTTCGGGTCCGCGGACCGGAGCGGGGACGACGTGTCCCGGACAGCGCTCGGCCGTGTGGTCGGCGCTGAGCGCACCGGGGCTGGTGTGGACGCGAACGGGCGAGACGACCC
>NZ_JBEXSY010000042.1:0-60384 GCF_040613895.1 Nocardiopsis sp. NPDC006198
TCCGGGTCCTTTCTCCCCCGACCCCTGACCTGGTCCGGCCCCGGGCCGTGCGGTGGGCCCCGGGGGGCGGCCCCGGGGGCCCCCGGTGGCCGGGGGTGCCCCCCCGCCCGGGCCGCCCGCCGACGCGGGCGGCCCGGGCGGGCGGCTGCTACGCCTGCGCGGTGCCGCACCAGTCGGCGATGAACAGGGCGATGCTCTTGGTGATCCGCCGGACGGACTCCACCTCCACGCGTTCGTCGAACCCGTGGATGGCCTCGGAGACGGGACCGTAGACGAGGGTGGGGATGTCGCCGTAGAGCGTGAAGACGCGGCCGTCCAGGTAGCCGGGGGTCGTGAAGCTCCGGAGCTCGGACCCGAACACCCGCTCGTGGGACCGGGCGAGCACGGCCTCGGCCTCACTGCCCTCCTCCAGGACGTAGCCCTCGGCGTAGAACCCGGTCCGGGTGGCCACGGCGGAGATCGGGTGGCCCTGGGCGTCGGACGTGACGGACTCCAGCGCGCCGGTCAGCTCCTCCCACGCCTGGTCGGCGGTGACGCCCGGGTAGAGGGCGGCCCGCACCTCGATCTCGCACCAGGCGGGCACGCTGGACGGCCAGTCGCCGCCCCTGATCGTGCCCAGGTTGAAGTTGATCGGGTGGTCGAGGTCCTCGAAGTGGCGGTGGGAGCCCCGTTCGGCGTTCCACCGCTCCTCCACGCGGCGCAGCTCGCCCATCACGTGGTGGGCGGCGTCGATGGCGTTGAAACCGGAGCTCATCTCGCGCGGGTGCGTGGGGACGCCCGCCACGCGGACCGTGAACCAGATGACCCCCGTGTTCGCTCGGACGAGCATGTCCTCCTCGGGCTCGGGGATGACGACGGCGTCCGCCGTGTACCCGCGCATGAGCGCGGACAGCGACCCGTTGCCCGTGCACTCCTCCTCGACCACCGACTGGAAGTGGATGGGCGCGGCGGGGGAGAGGCCCGCGGCGCGGACCGCGTCGAACGCGAACAGGTTGGCGACCAGGCCCGCCTTCATGTCCCCGCTGCCCCGGCCGTGGAGCCAGCCGTCGATGACGGGGGCGTCCCAGGGGGAGCGCGACCACGCCTCCTCCGGGCCCTCGGGGACGACGTCCACGTGCCCGTTGAGGATGAGGGACCGCCCCGTGTGCTCGGTCGGCCGGTAGGTGCCGACCACGTTCGTCACGCCCTCGTAGGAGACCGTGCTCGGCCCGTAGCCCACGTGCTCGGAGAGCTGTGCGGCGTCCAGCTCCCACCGGTCCATCGCGAAGCCGCGCCGCTCCATCTCGGCGTATAGCAGGTCCTGGGCGGAGCCCTCGCGGGTGCGCAGGGACGGGTGGCGGACCAGTTCGGCCGTCAGCTCCAGCTGGGCGTCGAAGGCCGCGTCGACCGCGTCGCAGATCCTGCGGGCATCGTCGGCGTGCATGGGGTGGTTCCTCTCGTTCGGGGCGGTGCGGTTCAGGAGACGATGGACTTGTCGGTGATGCGCAGGCGCTCCCCGTAGGCGCCGCCGACCGCCGAGAGGAGCGCGATCACGACGAGGATGAGCGCGGCGGACCAGGAGGCGTTGCCGGAGGCGGCGAGGAAGGCGGTGGCGATCAGGGGCAGGAACCCGGTCAGCGCCCCCGCGAGGTTGTAGCCCAGGGAGACCCCGCTGTAGCGCAGGTGCGGCGGGAACAGGTCGGTGAGCAGGGCGCCGGTGACGGCGTAGGCGATGGTGACCAGGGCGATGCCGGCCGTGACCGCGAGGACGATGGCCAGCGGGTCCCGCGTGTCGATGAGCCAGAACAGCGGGAAGGCCGCGGCGGCGGTCGCCAGCGAGCCCGCCACGGTCATGCGGCCCGGTCCGAAGCGCTCGGCCAGGCGCCCGGCGAACACGGTGACGACGATCTGGAGGGCGGCGGCGACCAGGGTGGCGTTGACCATGACGCTCCGGTCGACGCCCAGGGTGTTGGTGCCGTAGCTGACCACGAACGTGGTGATCATGTAGAACCCGCCGACGCCCAGCATGGCCGCGGCGACGGCGACCAGCAGACGGCCGCCCGCCTGGCGGAAGACGTCCAGGGCGGGGATCCTGGAGCGCTCCTCCTGCTCGACGAGGTCCTGGAAGATGGGCGACTCCTCGACCTTGAGGCGGATGTACAGGGCGATGCCCAGGAGCGGGAACGCGGCGAGGAACGGCAGGCGCCACCCCCAGGCGTCGAAGGCCTCGCCGGGCAGCATCAGGACGAGGGCGAACGCGCCGGAGGACACGAGCGTGCCCACGGGGGAGCCGACCTGCACCAGGGCGGCGAACCGGCCCCGGGTCTCGATCGGGGCGTGCTCGACGGCGATGGTCACGGCGCCGCCCCACTCCCCGCCCACGGCCAGGCCCTGGAGGAGCCGCAGCACGGTGAGCATGACGGGCGCGGCCAGGCCGATGGAGCCGAAGTCGGGCAGCAGGCCGATCAGGCCGGTGGCGCAGCCGATCATGACGATCGTCGTGAGCAGGGCCGGCCGCCTGCCGAAGCGGTCGCCCATGTATCCGAAGAGCAGGGCGCCCAGGGGGCGCGCGGCGAACCCGACCCCGAAGGTGGCGAACGCGGCGAGCGTGGCCGCGGTGCTGTCCAGCTCCGTGAAGAACAGCCGGTTGAACACCAGGGCGGCGGCGGTGCCGAAGAGGAAGTAGTCGTACCACTCCAGCGCGGTGCCGACGAACGCCGCCCAGGCGATGCGGGAGGCGTCCGCTCCGGAGACGGTCTTCGTTCCGCCGGGGGGCGGTGCTGGGGAGTCCATTGGGGGCCTTTCGTTCGGCGGTGCTCTGCTCGGCACCCCTCGTCGGTTCACCGGATGTGCCGTCCCCCAACGGGAGGGGGCGCACGGGGAGCGGGGGCGGCGTGGCGCCGCCCCCGCTGGTAGTCCATGATCAGGGGGATCGGGTGACCTGGACAATGGTCATCCCCAACCGCCTCGCGCGTTCGACTGTGCGAACACACAACGAGGAGAGTCCCCGTGTCCTGGTCCGAAGAAGGCTCCCCCGGGGCCGTCGCCCTGCGCGCGTGCCTGCGCGAGGTCGACGACCTCGCCCGCGCCTACCTCCTGGAGGTGCGCGGGGTGACCGGGTACCCGGAGGCGGCGATCGCCGACGAGGAGCTGCTGGCCACCGCGCGCGAGTCCCTGGAGTACCTCCTCCGGCTGGTGGCCGGGCTGCCCGTGACCTCGGACCGGCGCTCCCTGTCCCGGGAGGTGGGCCGGCGCCGCGCCCGCCAGGGCATCCCGCTGGAGTCCCTGCTGCGCGCGGTGCGGATGGACTTCCGGTTCATCTGGAACGCGTTGCGCGAGCACGTGTCCGACGAGGACCTGGTGGCGTTCAGCGACGGGGTGCTCCCGATCTGGGACGCGGTGGAGCTCCACCTCACCGACGTCCACTCGGGGTACCTCGCGGAGCTGACCGCGATGCGCAGGCAGGCCGAGCACGAGAGGGTCTTCCTGCTGCGCAGCCTGTTCGAGGCGGAACGGCAGGACCCCCACCTGGTCCGGCAGGTCGCACGGGCCCTGGACGCGGACGCCCGGGACCTGTTCGCCGTCGCGGTCGCGGCGCCCGGCCGCGAGGCCGAGCTGCGGGCGGCGGCCGCCGGCGCGGGGGCGGACGACATGCTCGTGGACCTGGACAGCGAGGTCCTGGCCCTCCTGCGGTGCGCCGACCCGGGCGGCGCGCCCCCCGAGTGGCTGCTCGGCCTGCCCGTGGGGCTCGCGCCCACCGCCCGCGGCGTCGCCGAGATCCCCCGCATGCGCCGTGTCGCCGCCAGGCTCGCGAGGGCGGTGCGACCGGGGGACGGGCGCGCCCTGCTGGTGCGCTCGGACTGGCCCGCCGTCGTCGTCCGCGAGCTCGGCGACGTGGCGGAGGTCCTGGCGGAGGAGGTCCTCGCCCCGCTCGACGGGCTCGCGGAGAGGGAGCGGGCGGCCCTGGTCGAGACGGCCCTGGCGGTGCTGGAGCGGGGGTCGGTCAGCGAGGCGGCGCACGCGCTGTACTGCCACCGCAACACGGTCCTGAACCGCCTGCGCCGGTTCGAGGAGCTGACCGGCAGGAACCCCGCGCGTCCGGGCGACGGCGCGCTCGTCCTGCTGTCCCTGGAGGCGGCGCGCGGACGCGGGGCCGAGGCGGACCCGCACTCCTGATGCCCGGCCCGGGGCCCGGTCGGGCCGGCGCCGTCAGGGCCGGCCGGGCGGGTGCTCCGGTGCGAACAGGACCAGGGCGCGCGCCGCCTCGCGGGGGACCGTGAGGTCCAGCCCCGTCACCTCGCGGAAGGCCTGAAGCCTGTTCACCACCGTGTTGCGGTGGCAGTACAGCGACGCCGCGGTGTCCTTGACCGAGCCCGTGGCCGTGTAGTGGGAGAGCGTCTCCATGAGCCTCGCCCTGGGCCCGGGCGCCAGCCGGGCCAGGCGCGCCGCGGCGCCGCCCCCGAACCCCGGCAGCACGCGGCGCACCTGGTCGCCCGCCACCGCGAACCACACGTCGTCCTCCCGGACCAGGCCGCCGCGCTCCCCGGCGTAGCGGGACAGGACCCTGGCCGCCCCGACGGCGGCGGGGACCGCGGCCAGCCCGGCCGCGTCGGCCACCAGGCCGCCCGCCACCCCCTCCAGGGAGGCCGCCCACCCGGGCCCGCCGACCTCCCTCACCAGCGCGATCCCGTCGTCGAACTCCCAGCTCAGGTGGCGTCCCCGCTCGCGCTCCCGGGTGATGCGGCCCTGCGCCCCGCCCCGGGCCGCGGAGGGCGCGGCCACGAAGGCGACCTCGAACCGGCCGTGCTCGGGCAGGCCGAGCACGGCCGCCACCTCCGAGGCGACCTCCGCCGACCGCTCCCCGGAGTTGAGCAGGCGGGAGAAGGCCTGCGCCGTCACGGCGCGCGAGTCCCGGGCCAGGACGGCCCGCTCCTCCAGGAAGGCGGCCTGCACGTCGCTGATGTACTCCTCCACCGTCGTCAGGATCTCCTCGGCGTGCAGCACCAGGACCTCCGACGACCCGGGGCCGCCCGCCCGCACCAGGCCCGCCCAGATCACGCGGAAGTCGAGCCGGACCGCCTCCAGCAGCTTCTCCCTGGGGACCCCCTGGCGCGCCCGGCGCACGCCGAGCCGCTCCGGCAGGCCGCGCAGGCGGGCGGGCAGCGGGGCGCCCGCGATCCGGCGGATCAGCATGTCGAGGGTGTCGGAGGCGGTCCTGCGCAGGTCGTCCTCGGGGACCGCGCCGCCGGTGTAGCCGCCGAGGTCCCCCAGCCGCCGCAGGAAGTCGTCCACGAGGTTCTCACGGTCCCCGGCGAGGAGTTCGAGCATCCGCGCCCACGTCGGGGGGCCGGGCGCGGTGTGCGCGGGGCCGGGTTCGGCTGTCATCGGGCCCTCCGAAAACGTCATCTGGGCGATACATGGGAGAAATGCCAGGGGTCGGCGCCGGAGGGGGCGCGCCGGGAGTTCGCAAACCCCCCTCCACCTGGGCCTATTCTGCTCGGTCGGCGGTTTCCTCCGCAAAAGGACCGTGGTCCCGTGTGCATTTACACAGTCTGGCGGGGAAATCGTGTGTGAATGCCGATTGAGCTCCGACCTGCGGCGCACCGAGTATGAGCCGAGACACACCGCGCTGTTTCCACAGCTCAACCGGAGACCTCCATGACCGCAAGCCCCACACCCCCCGTCGGCGCCGACCCCGCGGCAGCGGGCCGGGACCGCCTCGCGCCCGCGAAGATGAAGAGGATCGCGACCGCCAGCGTCATCGGCACCACCGTCGAGTGGTACGACCTCTTCCTGTTCGGCACCGCCTCCGCCCTCGTCTTCAACCAGGTCTTCTTCCCCGACCTCGACGGCGCGGTCGGCACCATCCTCGCCTTCCTGACCTTCGCGTCCGCCTACGTGGCGCGCACGGTCGGCGCGGTCCTCTTCGGCCACTTCGGCGACCGCCTCGGCCGCAAGTCGATGCTGCTCGTCTCCCTCATCACGATGGGCGCCGCGACCGTCGCCATCGGCCTGGTCCCCGACTACCGGGCCATCGGCGTCGCCGCCCCGCTGCTCCTGCTCACCCTCCGCCTCGTCCAGGGCCTGGCCCTGGGCGGCGAGTGGGGTGGCGCGGTCCTGATGACGGTGGAGCACGCGCCCCCGCACAAGCGGGGCTGGTTCGGCTCGCTCGTCCAGGTCGGCGTCCCGGCGGGAACCCTCATCGCCAACCTCGCCTTCCTCGGCGTCCTGGCCGCCGTCGACCACGACGCCCTGCTGACGTGGGGCTGGCGCGTGCCGTTCCTGCTGTCCGCCCTCCTCGTCGGCGTCGGCATCTACATCCGGCTCAACATCGAGGAGACCCCCAGCTTCCAGCAGGTCAAGGACCAGGGCGCCAAGGCGAAGCTCCCGTTCGCCCACCTGATGCGCCACTACTGGAAGCAGGTCCTCCTGGGCGGCGTGGCCACCCTGTCCACCGGCTCCACCTTCACGCTCCTGGTCACCTCCGGCGTCAACTACGGCACCGCCGAACTGGGGCACTCCGAGGACCTCATGCTGTGGGCGGTCCTGGTGGCCTGCACCCTGGCCTTCGTGGCCATCCCCGCCTTCGGGCGCCTCTCCGACCGCGTGGGGCGCAAGCCCGTGATCCTGGCCGGCGTGGCGGCCGAGGCCCTGCTGGCGTTCCCGTTCTTCTGGATGCTCGACACCGGCTCGGCCGCGCTCGTCTTCGCCGCCTACGCCCTGATGATGGTCGCCTTCTCCGCCAACTACGGCCCGATCGCCACCTTCCTCGCGGAGCAGTTCGGCTCCCGGATCCGCTACTCCGGCCTGTCCGTGGCGTACATGCTGTCCGGCCTCCTCGGCTCCGCGATCACGCCCGCCGTCACCGTCGGGCTGCTCTCGCTCACCGGGCAGAGCTCGTCGATCGCCTGGTACATCCTCGGCGCCTCCCTGCTGTCCCTCGTGGCGCTCCTGCTCCTGAAGTCCGTCGCAGGCGAGGACTTCGACGCCGCCGACGCCACCGGGGCGGACGGGGCCGCGGGGACGGAGGTGCGGGCGTGACCCCCCGCAGACTCGGCGCGGTCGACGGACTCGCCGCACCCGTGGGCGCGTTCTCCCACGCGGTCGTCGCCAACGGCTTCGTGTACACCTCCGGGCAGCTGCCCTCCGACGAGCACGGCGCGACCCCCGCCACGTTCGAGGAGCAGCTCACGCGTACCCTCGACAACCTCCGCGCCGTCCTGGAGGCGGCCGGGAGCTCCCTCGCCCACGTCGTCAAGGTCAACGGCTACCTCACCGACCCCGGCCACCTGGAGACCTACAACCGGGTCTACCGGGCGGCGTTCGGCGACGCGCTCCCCGCGCGCACGACCGTCTGCGTGTCCCTGTGGGGCGTCGCGCTGGAGATCGACTGCGTCGCGGTCCTCGCCGACCGTCCCGGAGGGGGGACCGGTGCCGCCGATGCCTGACACCGGACCCGACACCGCCGCGCTCCTGCGGGCGCTGGCCGGGGTGGAGCTGCCCACCCTCGGCCACGTCCTGGAGGAGGGGTTCTGCGACCCCGCCGTGCGCACCGTCACCCCGGGCGCCCCGCGCATGGGCGGTGAGGCGCTCACCGTCCACCTCGCCGAACCCGACGCCCTCGCGGTCAACCGCGCCCTCGTCCGGCTGCCCCGGGGCGGCGTCCTCGTCGTCGGGGTCGACGGCGGGGCGCACGCGCCCATCGGCGCCGTCACCGCCGCCGCGGTCGCCGCCCGCGGCGGCGCGGGGATCGTCGTGGACGGCCCCGTCACCGACCTCGCGGCGCTCAGGGACAGCGGCCTCCCCGTCTACGCGCGGGGCTCCACCTGCCGCACCACCAAGCGCCTGGGCACCGCCACCGAGGCGGTGGGCGCCCCCGTCACCGTCGGCGGGGTGCGCGTGCGGACCGGCGACCTCGTCCTGGGCGACGAGAACGGGCTCCTCGTGGTCGACCCGCGCACCTTCGACCGGTCCCTGGTCGAGGGCGCCCTGCGCTCCGACCGGGCCGAGCCCGGCCTCGTGGCCCGCATTCGCGCGGGGGAACCCCTCACCGGCCTCCTCGCGCTCTGACCCGCCCCACCGGGGAGTCCGACGGCCTCCCCACGTCCCGACCCGCCCCACCAGGAAGAAGGCACCTCCCCTCATGTCCACCACCGACCCCGCCCGCCCGCGCTCGGCGGGCCACCTCGTCGTCGCCCAGCTCGAACGCGAGGGGGTCCAGCGCGTCTACGGGGTACCGGGGGAGTCCTACCTCGACGTGCTCGACGGCCTGCACGACTCCTCCGTCACCACCGTGGTCACCCGCCACGAGGGCGGCGCCGGGTTCATGGCCCTGGCCGAGGGCCGGCTCACCGGCCTCCCGGGCGTCGCCATGGTCACCCGCGGGCCGGGCGCGGCGAACGCGTTCATCGCCGTGCACACCGCCCACCAGGACGCCACGCCGCTCGTGCTGTTCGTCGGGCTGATCCCCGTCGCCGACCGGGGGCGGGAGGCGTTCCAGGAGTTCGACCTCACCGCGTGGTTCGGCAGCACCGCCAAGGCCGTGGTCACCCTGGACGACCCGGCCGCGGCGGCCCGGGTGGTCTCCGACGCCGTGCGCCTCGCACGCTCGGGCCGCCCCGGGCCGGTCGTGGTCGGCCTGCCCGAGGACGTGATCCGGCTCTCCGCCGGGGGAGCGGACACGGTGGAGCCCCGCGCGCTGCCGTCCGGCCGCCCGGACGCCGACGCGCTCGCCCGGGCCCTCGCCCGCGTCGACCGGGCCGAGCGGCCCGTCGTCGTCGTGGGCGGCGAGAACTGGACCGACGCGGACGGCGCGGCGCTGGCCGCCTGGGCCGCCGCCCGCGACATCCCGGTGCTCGCCGACTTCCGCGCCTACGACGCCGTGCCCCACCGGCTGGACAGCGCCGACAGCCCCTACGCGGGCTCGCTCGGCTACGGCCGCTCCGACGCCGCGGCCGCACTCCTCGACGACGCCGACCTCGCCCTCTTCGTCGGCGCCTGCCGCACCGACGTGCTCAGCGACGGCTACACCCGGGGCGGCCGGGCCGAGACCGTCGTCGTCCTCCCCGGCGAACCCCTCGGACACAGCGGGCGACTGGACCAGCACCTCGTCGCGGACCCCGCCGGGTTCGTCGCCGCCCTCGCCGAGGCCGGGGGCGCACCGGTCCGGCACGACCCCGGGCGCCTGGCCGGGGCCCGGGACGCCCACACCGCCTTCTCCACCCCGGTCGCGGCGGCCGACGACGGGGGCTTCGTCGACCTCACCGCCGCCATGGGCGTGCTGCGCGAGGAGCTCGACGACGACGCCGTCATCACCTACGGCGCGGGCAACCACGCGGTCTGGCCCGCCCGTTACCTGGAGCACCGGTCCGCCCGCTCCCTCCTGGCGCCCCGCAACGGCGCGATGGGGATGGGCATCCCGGCCGCCGTCGCCGCCTCCCTCGTGCAGCCCGGGCGCCAGGTGGTCTCCGTCGCCGGGGACGGGTGCTTCCTCATGAACGGCCAGGAGATCGCCACCGCGATCGGCTACGGTGCGGTGTTCACGGCGATCGTCGTCGACAACGGCGTCTTCGCGACCATCCGCGAACACCAGGAGCGGCACTACCCGGGGCGGCCCTCCGGCACCCACCTCACCAACCCCGACTTCGCCGCACTGGCACGCTCCTACGGCGGGTACGGGGAGACCGTGACCGCCACCGCCGACTTCCGGGGCGCCCTGCGCCGGGCCCTGGAGAGCGGGCTCCCCGCGGTCCTGCACGTCAGACAGGACCCCGCGGTCCGCGCCCCCGGCGCCTCCTGACCCGGGGCCGGCGCCCCGCACCGACACCACCCACCCGTGCCCGACGAGCAGAGGAACGAGGCCATGACCTCCAGCCCGCCCCGACCGCCGCGCGACCCCGCGGCCGACGACGCCCGCTTCCTGCGGGACTTCGAGACCATGAGCTCCTTCGGCGCCACCCCCTCGGGCGGCGTCGACCGCCAGGCGGCGAGCGAGGCCGACAACGCCCAGCGCCGCTGGTTCGCGGGCCTGCTGGAGGAGAACGGGCTGCGCGTGGTCTACGACCGCGTCGGCAACCAGTTCGGACTCCTGGAGCGCGTGCCCGGCGCCCCCTACGTCGTGGTCGGGTCCCACATGGACTCGCAGCCCACCGCCGGGCGCTACGACGGCGCCTACGGGGTCCTGGCCGCGGCCCACGCCGTCTTCCGCATCGCCGCCGAGGACGGCGCGGAGGCGCCCCCCGTCCACAACCTGGCCGTGGTCAACTGGTTCAACGAGGAGGGCTCCCGGTTCACGCCGTCCATGATGGGCAGCGCCGTCTACACCGGCAAGCTGCCGCTGGAGACCGCCCTCGCCGCGAGCGACAGCTCGGGCACCACGGTCGCCGAGGCCCTGGCCCCCACCGGGTTCCTCGGTGACGGCGACGGGCCGGAGGCCGTCCTGTGCGCCGAGATCCACATCGAGCAGGGGCGCCTCCTGGAGAACTCCGGCACCACCATCGGCCTGGTCGGCGCCAGCTGGGCGGCGAGCAAGTACGAGATCACCGTCCACGGCGAACAGGCCCACTCCGGCGCCACCGCCATGGAGGACCGCCGCGACGCGCTCGTGGGCGCGTCCATGCTCGTCGTCGCCGCGCGCGAGCTCGCCGACCGGTTCCCCGGCGTCCTGCACACCGCCGTCGGCCGCCTCGACGTGTACCCCAACTCCCCGGTCGTGGTGCCCTCCCGCGCCACGCTCCTGCTCGACCTCCGCTCGCCCGACGAGGCCGTCCTCGCCGAGGCCGACGAGCTCCTGCTCGCCGAGGTCGCCCGCGTCGAGGCGGCCGCGAACGTCACCGTCGAGCGCACGCTCTCGCACTCCTGGGGCGTCAACCCCTACCAGCCCGAGGGCGTCGAACTGGCCCGTGCCAGCGCCGAGCGGCTCGGCCTGCGCAGCGGTGAGATCATGACCGTCGCCGGGCACGACTCGATCAACATGAAGGAGCGCGTGCCCACCGTGATGCTCTTCGTCCCCTCGGCGGGCGGGGTCTCCCACAACGAGGGCGAGTACACCGAGGACGCCGACCTCCTCGCCGGACTGGAGGTGCTCACCGACGTGACCCGCCGCCTGGGCGCCGGAGAGCTGGAGAACGCCGCACCCCACGTTCCCGGAAGGAACCGAGCATGACCGAGTACGCCGTCACCGACCCCGCCACGGGACGCCTCGTCAGGAGGTTCCCGACCGCCACGGACGCGGAGGTCGACACCGCCGTCGAAGCCGCGGGGAGGGCCTTCCGGACCTGGCGCCTCCGCCCCGTCGCGGAGCGCGCCGCGTACCTGGCCGCGGCGGCGGAGCGCTACCGGGCCGACCGCGAGCGCCTGGCCGGGATCATCACCCGGGAGATGGGCAAGACCACGGCGGAGGCGCTCGGGGAGGTCGACCTGTGCGCCCGGATCTACGACT
This sequence comes from Nocardiopsis sp. NPDC006198, assembly GCF_040613895.1. NCBI lineage: Bacteria > Bacillati > Actinomycetota > Actinomycetes > Streptosporangiales > Nocardiopsidaceae > Nocardiopsis > Nocardiopsis sp. NPDC006198. The sequence goes on from NZ_JBEXSY010000042.1 coordinate 11,420, forward strand.
ACTACGCGCAGAACGCCGCCGCGTTCACCGCCGACCGGGTCCTGGACGTGTCCCACGGGACCGCGACCGTGCGCACGGAGCCCATCGGCGCGCTGCTCGGGATCATGCCGTGGAACTACCCCCACTACCAGGTGGCGAGGTTCGCGGCGCCCAACATCGCGCTCGGCAACACCGTCCTGCTCAAGCACGCGCCGAGCTGTCCGGAGTCGGCCGGGGCCGTCGCCGGCCTGCTCGCCGACGCGGGCCTCCCCGAGGGCGTCTACACCAACCTGTACGCCACCGAGGCGCAGTGCGTCCGGATCATCGAGCACCCGGCGGTCCAGGGGGTCTCGCTCACCGGCTCGGAGCGGGCGGGGCGCGCCGTCGGCGAGGTCGCCGGGCGCGCGATGAAGAAGACCGTGCTGGAGCTGGGGGGTTCCGACCCGTTCATCGTCCTGCCCGACGCCGACCTGGGGCGCGCGGTCCGCGCCGCCGTGGCCGGGCGGATGGGCAACGCGGGCCAGGCGTGCACCGCGTCCAAGCGGTTCATCGTGCTGGACGAGGTGTACGACGCGTTCGTGGAGGGGTTCGTGGACGCGGTCGCGCGCCTGAGGGTCGGCGACCCCACCGAGGAGGGGGTGGACCTGGGGCCGCTGTCTTCGGAGGCCGCGGCCGTGCACGTCGCCGGCCAGGTGGCGGACGCGGTCGCCCACGGAGCCACCGTCCTCACCGGCGGGGGGCGCCCCGACCGCCCGGGCGCGTTCGTCGAGCCCACGGTGCTCACCGGGGTCGCCCCCGGCACCCGCGCCTACCGGGAGGAGATCTTCGGCCCGGTGGCCGTGGTCCACCGGGTCGCCACCGTCGACGAGGCCGTGGAGCTGGCCAACGACACCCCCTACGGCCTGGGCAGCGTCGTGTTCGGGGAGGACGAGGAGGCGGCCCTGGCCGTGGCCGACCGGCTCGACGTGGGCATGGTGTCGGTCAACGCGCCGTCGCGGACCCAGGCCGACCTGCCTTTCGGCGGGGTGAAGGCGTCCGGGGTGGGGCGCGAGCTGGGCGAGTACGGCATGGCCGAGTTCGTCAACCGCAAGCTCCTCCGCACGCGCTGAGCGCGGCCGGCCCGCCCGGGGCCGTGCGCCCGTCCCGTGCGCCCCTCCCACGCGCGGGGCCCCGTGCGGGTCCGCCGGGGGAGCGCGGGGTCGCGGCGTCTCAGCCCCCGGACTCCCACCGCACCTCGCCGTCGGCGTCCCGGTGCGGGGCCGGGGCCATGCCCAGCCGTCGCGCCACCCCCGCCGAGGCTCCGTGGCGGGGGTGGACCCACGCCCCGAACCGGCGGACGCCGCGGGCGGACAGCCAGTCGCGCATCCCGAGGGCCGCCTCGGCGGCCAGGCCCCGCCCCTGGTGGGGGACGCCGACCGCCCACGCCAGGTCCGCAGCCGGGCCCGGCGCCCCGAGCACCACGGTGGCCTGCACGAACCCCGCAGGGCCGCTCCCGTCGCGGGGGCACAGGATCCAGTTGAACCACGACTCCTCCCCGCCGGGGGACCGCCCGGCCGACTGGAGCTCGTAGCGGCGCCGGAGGCCGTCCGCGGTCGGCGGTTCCCCGCCGGTGAACGCGTACAGCGCCGGATCGGCCAGCACGGGGAGCATCGGGCCCGCGTGGTCCGGCGTGAGGGGGTCCAGCACCATCCGCGCGGTCGTGATCTCCTCCGGCGCGGGCGGGGACCACGGTGCGGGGGCACGCCCTCCGGAGCCGGGCCCCTCCGACGGGCGGGGCGGGTCCTCCGCCGGTCGCGCGTCCGCCATGTCCGACCTCCTGTCCGCGGCCCCTCCGGGGCGGCCGGCGGGCGCCGGACGTGACGGAGCCTCCCCCTCCGGGACCGTCCGCGTCAACCGGGTTCCGTGGTCGCAGGGGCCGGCCGCTGCCGGACAAAAGGAATCTACAACGTAAACCTCCGGCCTGTGTCGGATACCGGTCGGGGGGTGAGGGACCGGGAGGGAGCCGGCCCCGGGCTCGCCGGAACTCCCGGACCCGGACGGAACCGCGACGCGAGAGGCGGGCGGGCCTACCGGGACGGGCGCGGACGGGGCGGGCGTGGGTCGTGGCGGAGCGGCTCCGGGCGGACGGGCCTCAGGGAACGGGACAGCGGCCCGCCCCCTCACGGGCGCAGGCCGCCCAGGACGGCACGGGCGATCGCGTCGTTCTGCCGGAAGAACCCGGCGTTGGTGCGCGGACGGGAGAACCCGCCCGCTCCCACGCCGCCGGCGACCAGCGCGCCCGCGCCGAACCGGGCCGGGTGCGGCGTCCCGTCGGCGCCGCGCAGCCGCTGGTCGGCCGGGTCGGCGTCGACGAGCCCGGTGCCGGGCCGCTCGCGGATCTCCCCGCGCCGGAGCAGGGCCAGCAGCAGCGGGTCGGTCGTCCGGGACAGCGAGGGTTCGGGCAGCCTGGCCTCCAGGAGTACGGAGGCCCCGACCGTCGCGTCCGTGCTGGAGGACCTGGCCAGGAAACGGCCCTCGGGGGTGTCCACCTCCATGTCGGCGCCGACGAACCGCAGGACCCCCGCCCGGGCCAGCGCCAGGAGCTCCTCCAGCCGGGGGCCGGGCGGCCCGCTGGCCAGGTAGCTGAAGAACCCGGTGAACCGGGGCAGGTCCCGCGCCGCGGACTCCTGGGAGATCCGTCCGGAGCCGATCGCCTCGGAGATCACCGTGAACACCGACAGCAGCGCGAAGAAGACCGCCAGGTCCATGCTGTACCGCTGGTCGCGCCGCCGTTCGAGGTCGGCGCCGATGTAACCGTCCAGCCACGCGCCGAGCGCGTCGTGGTCGGCGAACCTGAGTCCCGCCAGCGGCCGGTCGATCCGCCCGGCGTCGAACCGGTCCCCGTCCTCGCGCACCGCCTCGGAGACCAGTTCCTTGAGCTGGGCTCCCGACCAGTCCAGGGAGTCCAGCCGACGGACGAACTCCTCCGCGCCGACGTCCAGCCGCTCGGGGTGCGACAGCGCCAGTTCCCGGTAGTGGGCGTGGGCCAGCTCCCGCACGACGAGCGGCCACACGTCCTCCCGGAGGTCGAGGGGGTCGGGGCCGAGCGCGTCCAGGGCCTGAGCGCTCACGTGCCTCGGCAGTTCGGGGCGCGCCCCGGGCAGGTGGTAGCGGATCTTGGAATGGTAGGGCACCCCGCGCCGCGATCCGGCGTGGAGGACGGGCTCGGAGCCGGAGGGGGAGTAGTGCAGGGTCCCGTCCGGGTCCCTGCGGAAGACGCCGCCCCTCCCGGAGGTCAGCAGCACGACGGTGTCCACGAACGCCAGTCCCATGCCGCGCACCAGCGCGGGTTCGCCGGGCGGGACCGCGTCGAGGGAGATGTCGGCGGTGGAGGCGGTCGGTATGTGGACGAGGCCGTGCGCGGCGGCGTGCCGGGCGAGCTCGCGTTCCTCCTCGGTGGGGCCGGTGCCGGCGGAGCCCTGCGCCAGGACGACGGCGTCCGCGTCCAGGGTGTTCCCGGGAGCCGGCGGGCGGCCCGTGCCGGCGGTGCGGTCCGGGACCGGATACGGCGGGCGGTCGAGGAACAGGCGCTGGCGCCCGTCGGCCAGGTCGCGCAGGTCCACCACCCGTGCGGCCACGGAGCGGACGGCCACCCTCCCCGGGGCCCGCTCGGCCACGTGGTGGAAGACCCAGGACAGGTACCGGCTCTGGAACCTGCGGGTGGCGAACCAGCCGGGATGGACCCGGCGGGCCTCGGAGAGGTCGGCCGCGTCGGCCGTGAACCCGGGCGGCCTGTGCAGGCGTCCCGCAGCGAGGTCCTCGGCCCACTCGGTCAGCGTCGGTCCGGGGACGACGGGCCCGGAGCACACCACCGACGCGTCGGTGAACATCGTGCAGTCGTTCGCCGTGGTGTTCATCCACAGCCGGGGCGACTGCGCGCGCCGCCAGATCCGGCCGCCGCCGGGCGGGTGAGGATCTACGACGCAAACCTCGAGCATCGTGTCGGGGAGGAGTTCGTGGACATTGGCGGTGATCCGTTCGAGGAGGGAGGTGGCCCTGGGGCCCGCGCCGACGAGCGCGATACGGAGCGGACGCCGGGGGAGCGCTGTGGTGGTCACCCCCATGAGGCTAATGCATACTAAATAGGTAGTAAATATCGGAAATGAAGGATTGTTCGCGGCCCGGGAACGGAACCGCTACGCGAGGGGCGGGTGGGCCCCAGGGGACGGGCGCGACCGGGGAGGTCAGGGGTCGTGGCGGAGCGCTCCGAGCGGGCGGCCTCAGGGGACGGGCGCCGCCTCGACCCGGCGCAGCGCCTCCCGCCAGGGCGCGGGCACCGCGCCCGAGCAGACCACCTCGCGCGCCCCCAGGAACCCGGCCAGGTCGGCGACCGCGCCCGCGACACCCTCCGCGGCGTCCGCGACCTCCTCGGCGGAGGCCGGGTCAGGGGACGGGCCGGCCCCGGCGTCCGGGCCCGCAGCCCGGACCCCGGCCGCGCCGGGCTCGGCGTACACGTTCTCCAGGTCCAGGACGCCGCGCCGCCGGTCGAACCTCGGCGCGATCCTGCCCACCAGCCGGTCGCCGTGCAGGACCGGCAGGACGTAGTAGCCGAACTCCCTCCGCGCCTTGGGCACGTACATCTCGGTGCGGAAGCGGAAACCCCACAGCAGCTCGGTCCGCTCGCGGTCGCAGAGCAGGTTGTCGAACGGGGACAGCAGCACGGTCCTGGGCCCCCACGCCTCCCCGCCCACGGTCTCCAGCAGCGGGAGGACGTCCGCGTGCACGAACCACGGCTCTCCCGGGTCGGCGCCCTCGACCCGGGCCCGCACCGCCCGGCCGTCCGCCACCAGCCGTTCGAGCGCCTCCGGCAGCGCGTCGTACCGGTCGCGGACGAAGTGGTTCGCGACGTCCCTCGCGCGTCCGGCGCCCAGGGCCCGCAGGGCGTGCTCGGCCGAGAGCGACACGATGTCCGCGTCCGGCAGCTCGGTCCGGTCGGTGCGCTCGGGCAGGCACCGTTCGGCCAGGTCCCACAGGCGCTTGCCGCCCTCCCGGCCCGCCACCATCACCCGTCCCTGGGTCCACAGCAGGTCGAGCATGCGCTCGACGTTGCGCCCCTTCGTCCATCCGCCCGACTCCCAGGGCAGCGCGGAGCGGTCCTCGAACCCGCCGACGGGCAGGGGCCCCTTGTCCTCCAGCCGCTGGAGGACGTGCTCGCGCAGTTCCGCGTTGGCCTCGACCCAGGCCACCAGCCGCCGTCCGTAGGCGGAGACGCCCCTCGGGTAGCGGCGCATCAGCCCCCGGTGCAGCGCGTAGTCCTCGGTCAGCACGATCGACGCCGCGTGGGCCCAGTACTCGAACAGCCAGCGCTCGTCCCACAGGAGGGCGTCGAGGTCGGCCCGGTCGAACCGGCCCACCCTGCTCCACAGGACCAGCAGGTGGCTCCGGGCGACCACCGCGACGGGGTCCAGCTGGAGGCAGCGCAGCGCGCGCAGGACCTCGCGCAGCCCGTCGGCGTCGGCGGCGGGCCGGGGACCGGCCAGCCTCTGGCGGGTGATCGCGAGGCGGCGGACGGTGCGGCGGTCCAGGTCGAGGGGGCGCACGGATGCTCCTGGGGAGAGGGGGTGGAGGGCGGGACGGGCGCCTCGTGAGGCGTCGCGTCCCCGCCAGTGAACCGCGCGCCGACGACGTTCCGGGCGCCGGGAGGGCGGTCGGCGCGCTGTACGGGCTCCGGGAGGGGGCGGGGGCGGTTCCTGTCGCGCCGGTCCCGGTGACCGCGTCAGAGCCGGGTGGGGAGCGGTCCGCCGTTCCACTCGACGGCGTCGGACAGCGCCGCCGTGAGGTCCATGGCGGTGCCGGTGAGGTCGGCGTGGGCGCGGTGCAGGTTCAGGGCGATGCGCTCGGCGTCGTCCCAGTCGCGGAACTCGCCCAGGTCGCAGGCGAGGGCGGTCTCCAGCGGTGTGTGCCCTCGGGCCACCCCGGCGCGCGCGGTCTCCAGGACGAACCGGTAGTAGCGCTCGTGGGCGCCCAGCACAGCGTCGAGCTCGGCGGCGCCGAACAGCGGCCCGTGTCCGGGGACCACGTGGTCGGGCGCGAAGGCGTGCAGCCACTCCAGGGAGCGCAGCGCGCCCTCCAGCGAGCCCATGAACACGAGCGGGGTGAGGCCGTGGAACACCAGGTCACCGGTGTACAGCACCCGCTCCTCCGGCAGCCAGGCCACGACGTCGCCGGGGGTGTGCGCGGTGTACCCGGGGTGGAGCAGGTCCACGCGCCGCCGGCCGGTGTACACGGTCAGCCCCCGGTCGAGCACGATCGACGGGGCGCGCCTGCTGACCCCGCCCCAGTCGGGGGAGGGGGACCAGAACGGCGGGCAGGCGTCGAAGAACGGGTCGTGGAGCAGGGCCTCGCGCATGGCGGCCTGCCCGATGAGCGCGGTGGAGTCGGGCAGCAGGCTGTTGCCGTAGGCGTGGTCCCCGTGCTGGTGGGTGTTGACCGCCCACCGCACGGGGGCGCCGCCGGTGGCGCGTGCCAGGGCGCCGAGGAAGCGGCTGGTGCGGGCCTCGGTGGCGCAGGTGTCGACCACCAGGAGGCCGTCCTCGCCGGCGACCGCGCCCGCGTTGTTCACCCACCAGGTGCCGTCGGGCTGGACCCACGCGTACACGCCCTCGACGATCTCGGTCAGGGCCGCGGCCTCGGGGCCGGCCGGTGCGTTCGAGCCCATGGTGGTGGTCTCCTCACGGAACGTGCGTGCGGTCGGGGGAGCAGGTTACCGCCGGCGGGCGGGGGCCGGTGACGGGGAGTCCGGTCCCCGGACACGGCCGGCCCCGGGGCGGTCCGCTAGTCCGGTCCCGGCCCGGGGTGGGGCTGGACCACGTGCCCGGCGGCCTCCAGGCCCGCCGTCGCGGCGGCCACGAAGACCGCCACGCTCGCGTGGCGCCGCCGGGGCGGCCACACCACCGACGTGCGCCAGGCCAGTGGGTTCCCCTCCAGGGGCGACCACACCAGGCCCTCGGGGAGCCCGCCCAGGGGCCTCTCGTTGAAGTGCACGCCCCGCCCGGCCATGACCAGGCCGTTGACGAACAGCGGGTTGCGGGCGTGCCGGATCGCCCCGGGGCGGAACCCCTCCGAGCTGCACGCGGACATGACCTGGTCGTAGAGCATCGGCGCCATCGCCCGGGGGAAGACCACCAGCGGCATCCCGTTGAGGTCGCGCAGCCGCACCGGCCCGCCCCCCGCCAGCGGGTGCTCGGCGGGCAGCAGGACCCCCAGGGCCCGGTGGGCCACCGGGCCCGACTCCAGGCCTGTGGTGTCGGAGGGGTGGCGCACCACCCCGACGTCCAGGTCGCCCTCGCGCAGCGCCCGCAGCTGCTCGTCCGTGGTGAGCTCGTGCAGGTCCACCAGCACGTCGGGGGCGTTGCGCGCCAGCTCCGCGACCAGGGTGCGCAGCGTGGCGGGCATGGTGTCCGGCGGGATCCCCGCACGCAGGATCCCGCTCTCCCCGGGGCGGATGCGGCGCATGGCCTCCAGGGCCGACTCGGTGCTCTCCAGCACCGGCCGGGCGTGCTCCAGCAGCAGGGCCCCGGCCTCGGTCAACCGCACCTGGTTGCGGCCGCGGTCGAACAACCGCACGCCCAGTTCGCGCTCCAGGTCGCGGATGCGCTGGGACAGCGGCGGCTGGGCCATGTGCAGCCGGGCGGCGGCCCGGCCGAAGTGCAGCTCCTCGGCGAGCACCGTGAAGTAGCGCAGGTGGCGCAGTTCCATGCGGGGACCCTACCGGTCATATCACTGCGATATCGCGGGAGGTCCCAACTGGTGTTGGACGCCGGCGGCGGTGAGCTGTTGTGATGTCGTTCATAGGGCGGAGGGCCCGGGTTCGCCCGGGGGCCACCGGGGAGCACCGGCTCCGCCCGATCCTCCGGCGTACGCGACCCCGTCCGCCGCACCCCTGCTTGTGAACTCGTGAAAGGCATCGGCATGTCACCGAACGACGACCTCGTCCTGGCGCACCGCGAACCCCTCGCCGAGGGCCACGCCACCGTCATCACCCTCAACCGCCCCGACAAGCTCAACGCGTGGACCGGCGCCATGCGCACCCGCCTGGTCGGGCTGTTCGAGGAGGCGGGCGCCGACGCCGACTGCCGCGCCGTCGTGCTGACCGGCGCCGGCGCCGCCTTCTGCGCGGGCCAGGACCTGGCCGAGACCCGGGGCATCGACCCGGCCGACCACGCCGCCGCCGAGGCGTGGATCGACGACTTCGACCTGCTCTACAGGGCCCTGCGCGGCATCGACAAGCCCACCATCGCGGCGGTCAACGGCGTCGCCGCCGGCTCCGGGTTCCAGTTCGCGCTCCTCGCGGACCTGCGCGTCGGCCACCCCGGCGTGCGCATGGGCCAGCCCGAGGTCCGCTCCGGCATCCCCAGCGTCACCGGCATCTGGGCCATGTGGGACATCCTCGGCAAGGCCCGCACCATCGAGTTCACCCTCACCGGGGAGCTGGTCGACGGGGACGAGGCCCACCGTCTCGGCCTGCTCACCCGGCTCGTCCCCGGGCGGGACGAGGTGCTCCCCGCCGCACTCGCCCTCGCGGACTCCCTCGCCTCCCTGCCCCCCGGCGCCGTCGCCCTCACCAAGGCCCGCCTGCGCGAGATCGACGACGAGGCGCTGACCGACTCCATCACCGCGGCCAAGAGGGTCCACGCCCAGGCCTACGCCAGCGGCGAGCCCCAGCGGGAGATGGAGCGGTTCCTGGCCAAGCGCCGCTGAACCGCAGCTCCACCACCGACGCCACAGCAGGAAACAGGGGAGACCACCCGATGACCACCACCGGAACCGAGGACGGCACGCACTCCGGAGCCGGGGCCGCAGCCCCGGGCACCGCCGTCCCGGACCCCGCCCAGTCCCAGGCCGCGGCCGCACCCACCCCGGAGGCGCTCGCCGAGGGGGACCGCCTCTACCGGCTCCTGTGCGAGGAGCAGGACTGGGAGGCGCCCGAGCGCTACAACATGGCGGTCGACGTCGCCGACCACCACCCCGGCGACCGCGTCGCCCTCGTCTTCGAGGACCACACCGGCCACCGGGAGGAGGTCACCTGGGACCGGATCCGCGACCGGGCGGCCCGCGTCGCCGCCCACCTGCACGCCCTGGGCGTGCGCAAGGGCGACCGGGTGGCCGTGCTGCTGCCCCAGCGGCCCGACACCCCCGCCGCCTACCTGGGCGTCCTGCGCACCGGCGCCGTCCTGGTCACCATGTCCCCGCTGTGGGCCGACGACCCCATCGCCTACCGGCTCGCCGACTCCGGCAGCACCGTCCTCGTCACCGAGAACGCCTCCCTGGGGCGGGCCGCCGACGCGGTCGCGGCGGTCGCCTCCCTCGGCGGTGAGGGGGCCGGCGACGCGCCGTCCCCGGCCGACGTGCGGATCGTGGACGTGGACGACCCCGCGATCGCCGCGTGCGAGCCCCGGTACGAGGCGGCCGACACCGCCGCCGACGACCCCGCCCTCATCTTCTACACCTCCGGCACCACGGGCCCCGCCAAGGGCATCGTGCACGCCCACCGCACCCTCCTCGGGCACAACGAGTTCCGGTACTGCCACGACCTGCGCCCCGGCGACGTGTTCTACGGCGCGGGCGACTGGGCGTGGTCCATGGCCAAGCTCATGGGTCCGCTGCGCGTCGGGGCCACCCACCTGGTCTACCGCCCCCGGGCGGGCTTCGACCCCGAGGGCCTGCTCGCCGCCATGTCCCGCAACCGGGTCACCACCGCCCTGGTCAACCCCACCCTGCTGCGCAAGCTCCGCGCCGACGTCCCCGACGCCGGGCGGCGCCACCCCCAGGCACTGCGCGTGGTGTGCTGCTCCAACGAGCCCCTCACCACCGACCTCATCGCCTGGTTCCGCGAGCAGTTCGGGGTGACCCCGCTCGACTACTACGGGTCCACCGAGTCCTACCCGCTGCTGGGCAACCTGCCCGGCGTGCCGGTCAAGCCCGGTTCGGTGGGGCGCCCGCTCCCCGGGTGGGAGGTCGCGCTCCTGGACGCCGACGGCAACGAGGTGCCTGAGGGCGAGCCGGGGGAGATCTGCCTCCGTGCGCGCAGCAACCCCCAGTTCCCCCTCGGCTACTGGAGGAGGCCCGACGCCTCCGCCGAGAGCTTCGGCGGCGACTGGTACCGCACCAAGGACCAGGCCACCCGCGACGCCGACGGCTACTACTGGTTCCTGGGCCGCACCGACGACGTCATCAAGACCTCCGGGTACCGGGTGGGCCCCTACGAGGTCGAGGCCGCCCTGCGCGAGCACCCGGCGGTCGCCGACGCGGGCGTGGTCGGCCTGCCCGACCCGCTGCGCGGACAGGTCGTCAAGGCGTGGATCGAACTCGCCGACGGGTACCGCCCCGGCGACGACCTCGCCGACGAGATCCGCGCCTTCGCCCGCGAACACCACTCGCGCTTCGCCTACCCGCGCCTGATCGCCTTCGCGGAACGCCTCCCCCGTTCCGCGACCGGCAAGGTCCAGCGCGCCGAGCTGCGACGACGCGACACGGTCTGAGAGACCGGTGCGGCGGCGGCCCCCGCCGCCGCACCCGGCCGCGCCAGGCCACCCCGGCGGGCCGCCCCGTCTCTTGTCCCCCCTAACATCGATCCCGGGCCAGGCCCGGGCAGTGAGAAAGAGGAGTTCGGGTACGGTGCTGAACGATCAGGAAGCCCCCGCGACGCCACCCCGGGACATGGGCGGCGTCCGCCGCCGCGTCACCGTGGCCACCGCCATCGGCAACTTCGTGGAGTGGTTCGACTCCGGCGCCTACGCCGTCATGTCGGCCACCATCGCGGTGCTGTTCTTCCCCAACTACGACCCCGCCGCCGCGCTGCTGGCGACCTGGGCGATCTTCGCGGCGGGGTTCGTCGCGAGGCCGATCGGCGCCCTGTTCTTCGGCCACTACGGCGACCGCATCGGCCGCAACCGCGCCCTCGCGCTGAGCGTGCTGTGCATGAGCGGCGCCACCCTCGGGATCGGCCTGCTGCCCACCTACGCGGCGATCGGCCTCGGCGCCCCGCTGCTGCTCCTGCTCATGCGCACGGTCCAGGGCTTCTCCACCGGCGGCGAGTACACGGGCGCCTCGTCCTTCATCATGGAGTACGCCCCCGAGGGCCGCCGCGCCCGGTACGCCAGCGCCGTCCCCATCACCGTCGGCGTGGCCGCGGTGGTCGGCTCCGGTGTGGGCGTGCTGCTCACCGGCACCCTCAGCGAGGAGGCCCTGATGTCGTGGGGCTGGCGGATCCCGTTCCTGATCGCGGGCCCGCTCGGAGCCATCGGCCTGTACCTGCGCTCCCGCCTGGACGACACCCCGGTCTTCCGCGAGATGGCCGCGCAGGAGAACACCACGAAGAGCCCGCTGCGGCAGGCCTTCCGGGTCTCTGGGCGCCAGATGTTCACGCTGTTCGGCTACAGCATCACGAACGCGGTCGGCTACTACTTCATGAGCTCGTACATGATCAGCTACATGTCGGAGTCGCTGGACTACACCAAGACCCAGGCGCTCATGACCAGCGTCGTCGCGATGCTCGCGTACACGGCGGCGTGCCCGCTGACGGCCACGGCCAGCGACCGCTTCGGCAGGCGGCCCATGCTGATGGTCGCCTGCGGGGGGTTCGTCCTGCTGACCTACCCCGCGTTCCAGCTGATGTCGACCGGGCTGGCCGGGGCGCTGGTGGGGACCTCGGTCCTGGCCGTGCTCGTCGCCGTGATCGGCACGTCCAACGTGCCGATGATGGTGGAGATGTTCCCCGCTCAGCTGCGGGCCAGCGGCTCGGCGGTCGGCTACACCGCCGCGTACGTGCTGTTCGGCGGCACCGCGCCGTTCGTGGCGACCTGGCTGGTCAGCAGCACCGGCAGCGCTCTCACGCCGGCGTTCTACCTGGTCGGGGTGGCCGCGATCAGCCTCCTGGTGGTGCTGACCCTGGTGAGGGAGACCAAGGACCTCTCGCTCACCCGCACCACGCTGCGCTGACGGGAGCACCGCCCGGTCGGCGGCGCCGGTCCACGAGGACCCGTGCCGCCGACCGCCCTCCTCAGCCCCGGGCGAGGCGGCGCAGCGCGGCCCTGGCCGGCGGCCCCCAGGTGTCGTGGCCGCCGGGGCGTCCGCGGACGCCGGCCTCGCCGACGAGCACGCCGCCGAGGGCGCACAGCACCGCCCAGCCGCGGGCACGGCGCAGGGTCGCGGGGTCCGAGGCCGGGCGGTAGGCCCGGTGGAAGCGGTCGAGCCCGCCGTCCGGCAGCAGGATCCAGGCGGCGGCCAGGTCGCAGGCCGGGTCGCCCGCGCACAGGTCGCCGAAGTCGATCACCCCGCACAACGCGCCGTCGCGGGTCAGGACGTTGGCCGGGTGCAGGTCGGCGTGCAGCCACAGCGCCGGCCCCTGCCAGCGGGGCGCGGCGACCGCGTCCTCCCAGACCGCGCGCACCGCCTCCGGGTCCTCGACCAGCCCCTGGGCTGCGGCCGAGGCGAACTGTTCGGCGAACTGCTCTGCGTGGCCGGCCAGGGGGCGCCGGCTCTTGCGGTTCACGGGGGCGTCCTCGGGCGCGGGCCGGTGCAGGGCCGTCAGGAAGGCCGCCAGGTCCTCGGCCGCACGGGCGGGGTCCGTGACCGGGGCGCGGTCCGCGGGCGTGCCCGGCACCCAGGTGGTCACGGCCCAGGGGCGCTGGAACCGCGCACCGGGCATGCCCAGGCGCAACGGGACCGGGACCGGCAGCGGAAGGCACGGCGCCAGGGAGGGCAGCCAGGCGAGCTCCCCCCGCACCAGCGCCTCCGCGGAACGCGGCGTCCACGGCAGCCGCACGGCGAGGTCGTCCCCGAGCCGCCACATCTGGTTGCCCGCGCCCCGCGTGCCCGAGTGCAGGGGACGGTCGGCCAGGTCGGGGTGCTGTTCGCGCAACAGGTCCCGGACGAACTCCGCTGTGAGGCCGAGAGGGGGGTGCGTCATGGCCAGAAATGTAGCCCACGGGCCCGGCCCGCGCGCGGGCGGTGCGGAGCAGACGCGCAGGGGCGCGGACGCCCGTCGTCCCCGGCCGGGTGGGCGGGGGCGGCGGTGGTCGCAGCGGGGTGCGGTGCGGCGGCGCCCCGACCCGGCGGACCGCCCGGAGCACCCGGCCCGCCCGGGGGCGGGCTGCGTCACCCCCGGGGGGACGCGCCCGTCGGGGCGGACCCGGGGCCGTGCCCCTCCGAGTGCGGTGCCGGATAGGTGACGACGCGGTCGGTGCGCACGACGGCCCCCGGGGTGAGCCGGGCGGCGTCCACGCGGTGGCCGCCCATGATGTGGAGGACCTCGTGGCCGTGGGCGAGGAGGTGGTCGGCGATGATGCGCCGGTGGCACCGCCACCACACCGCCTCCGCGCACATCACGGCGGCGCGGTGGGCCGCGCCCGCCGCGCGCAACCGGGCGAGCCCCGCCCCGAACTCGGCCGAGAGCCCGTGGTCGGCGTAGTTGTGGAAGCCGCGGTTGCGCCAGAGCCCGTTGACCTCGGGGGGCACGTCCCCGGCGACGGGGCGCCGGCCGCCGAGCTCCGCAACGCGCTCGTAGCGCACGCCGAGAGCGCTCAGGGCCGTGGAGAGCGCCTCCTCGTCGAACTGCGGGTTGCGGCGGGAGCCCGGAAGCCTGCGCACGTCGACCACCGCCTCCACGGCGGCCTCCTCCAACAGGGCGGCGAACTCCTCGAACGTGCGGTCGGAGTGGCCCACGGTGAGGAACGGCGGCGCCATCGCGGCTAGCCGCCGCCGGACGTCCGGGTCAGGGCCCCGTCCTTGTGCGCCGCCGTGCGGCCGGTCCTGTCGCTCTCGATCTCGTACTGCGGATCGTCCTCGGACGCGCGGCGCGTACGGCCCCGGAACGTGAAGTCGCCGGTGTGGACCCTGGTGATCGTGCCGGACACCCGTCCGGCCTCGGAGTTCCAGCTCACGTGGTCGCCGACGTCGAAACGGCGTGTCATCGCGCACCCTCCTCCGGTCGCTGCGGGACGGACCCCCGCCATACCCCGGACGACCCCGGGGTATGCGGGCGGGGCACGCCGCGGGGCCCACCGCCGGGGAAGACGCCCCGCTCCCCGGTTCGGTCCCGGGTCTCCCCGTCCACCGGGCGGCGCCCGGTGGACGCGGACGGGGGCCGGGCGCCGGAGCGGTTGCGCGGAGGTCGGCGGGGACGCGCCCGGCCGCGGTCGGTCCGTGCCCGGCCCCTCCGGGAAGGGGCCTCCGGGCCGTCCTGCCGCCCGGGGCACACCGCCCGCGGGGCCGACGGCCTCAGCGGGCCGGGATGTCCTCGGGCAGCAGGGTGGTGAAGTCCTCCATGGTGGCGTTCTGGACGCCGTTGACCAGGCGGCCCGCCTGCCGGGTGATCATCCGCTCCAGCACCTGGCGCGCGTAGCGGGCGTTGCCGAAGTTCACGTCGCGGACCACCCCCGAGAAGTGCTCGTGCAGGGCCGCCGTCGTCGCCTCGCCGCAGGTGTACCCCGAGCCCTTCGCCATGCGCTGGACGATGGTGACCAGCTCGTCGTCGCTGTAGTCGGGGAACTCCACCTGGTGGTTGAACCGGGAGGCCAGACCGGGGTTGGAGTCGAGGAAGCGCTGCATCTCGTTGGTGTACCCGGCGACGATGACCACCGCCTCGTCGCGGTGGTCCTCCATGAGCTTGACCAGGGTGTCGATGGCCTCCTGGCCGAAGTCGTTGCCCGAGCCGCGCGGCGCCAGCGAGTAGGCCTCGTCGACGAACAGCACGCCGCCCTTGGCCCGCTCGAACACCTCGGCGGTCAGCTGGGCGGTGTGCCCGACGTAGCGCCCCACCAGGTCCGAGCGTGCCGCCTCCACCACGTGGTCGCCGCGCAGCACCCCGAGGGCGTGCAGGAGCTTGCCGTACAGGCGGGCCACGGTCGTCTTACCGGTACCGGGGGGACCGGCGAACACCAGGTGGTGGCTCATCGGCGCCACCTGGAGCCCCATGGCGCGCCGCTGCTGCGACATCAGCAGCAGGTTGGCCAGGTCGTTGACGGTCTCCTTGACGCTCGCCAGGCCGACCATGGCGTCCAGCTCCTCGCGCAGGGCCGCGATCCCGTCCGCCGTGCCGCCGAGCTGCTCCTCCTCGGCCGCATCCCCGAGGTCCTCGGGCAGCAGGAGCGTGAGCGAGTCGGGGCTGTCGGGGATGGTCCCGCCCAGCCGGTACGCCTGGCGGTCGATCATCTCCTCGAAGAGCTTGCGGGCCTCGCGGCCGTTGCCGAACGCCGGGCCCTTGGGCACCCGCTCGAAGTGGGCGAGCAGGGCCGCCTCGGTCTCCTCCGCCATCCGGTAGCTGTGGGAGACGCACATGTTGCGCACGATCTCCGTCAGCTCCTCGGCCGCGTAGTTGGTGAACTCGATGGTCCGGCTGAACCGGGAGGCCAGGCCGGGGTTGGTGTCGAGGAAGCTCTGCATCTGCTCGGTGTAGCCGGCGACGATCACCACGACCTCGTCGCGGTGGTCCTCCATGAGCTTGACCAGGGTGTCGATGGCCTCACGGCCGAAGTCGGGGCCGCCGCCGCTACCGCCCTCGCTGCCGCTCGCCAGCGTGTAGGCCTCGTCGACGAACAGCACGCCGCCCTTGGCCCGCTCGAACACCTCGGTGGTCTTGATCGCCGTGCCGCCCACGTACTGCGACACCAGGTCGGCGCGGGCGACCTCCACCACGTGCCCGTAGCGCAGGACGTCCAGTTCGGCGAGGATCTGCCCGTACAGCCGCGCCACCGTGGTCTTGCCCGTGCCGGGGGCGCCGCCGAAGACCAGGTGGCGGCTCATGGGCGGCGTGGGCAGACCCATCTCGGCCCTGCGCTGGGCCATCTGGTTACGGGTGACGAGCGTCTTGACCTCGTGCTTGACCCCGGCCAGGCCCACCAGCGCGTCCAGCTCCTTGAGGGGGCCGACCTCCTCGGAGTCCTCGTCCTCCTGCACGGGGGCGGGGGCCTCCGGCATCGGGACGGGTGCGCCCGCCAGGTCGCCGAACGCGTCCGGCGCCCCGTTGCCGCGGCTGAGCAGCTCCTCCGTGCGCATGCTCTGGCTGGCCACGGTCTGGCGCAGACCGGAGCGGCCGTTGTCGCGCACCGAGCAGTCCTCCACCGCCACGTCCTCGGCGGAGTGCACGAGGATGCCGTCGGCGCCGTTGCCGAACACCTCGCACCTGCGCAGTGTGGCGCTCGCCTTCGCCGCCACCAGCACGCCGTTGCGGCGGCCGTTGTACACCCGGGTGCGCAGCACCGTCGCCCGGCCGCCGGCCCGCACGGCG
Organism: Nocardiopsis sp. NPDC006198; assembly: GCF_040613895.1. NCBI lineage: Bacteria > Bacillati > Actinomycetota > Actinomycetes > Streptosporangiales > Nocardiopsidaceae > Nocardiopsis > Nocardiopsis sp. NPDC006198. The sequence continues at coordinate 27,666 of NZ_JBEXSY010000042.1, forward strand.
ATGCCGTCGCCCGTGCACTCCGACACGTCGCAGTCGCGCACGTCGGCGGAGCCGTCCGCGCCCACCGAGATCCCGGCGTCGCGGCTCCCGGAGATCTGCACACCGGTCAGCAGGGGCGCCCCGCCCTCCTCCACGGACACGGCGCTCTTGCCGGTGCGGTCCAGCGTCACGTCCTCCAGGCGTCCGCGCCCGCCCTTGCCGAACACCACGCCCTGTCCCCGGGTGTTGTTGATCGCGGTCCCGCGCATGAAGGGGGCGCACTCCTCGACCACCACGCCGGGGCCGGCGGTCCCGCTGACCAGGCCGCGGTCGAACTCCACGACGCTGTCGCCGCGCAGGCTCAGCCCCTGCCCGCCGCGTACGACCAGGCCGAGGAAGGCGGTGGAGGCCCGCTCCGCGGCCTGCACGGCGTCGCCGCCCGACTCCTCCACCTCGCAGTCGGTGAAGGTGCCGCGCGCCCGCCCCGACAGGTGGATCGCCACGTTCTTGGCGCGCACCACGCGCACCCGCGCCACCTGCGGGTCCGCGCCGTTGTGCACGACGACGCCGCGCCCGCCCACGTCCTCGAACACGCAGTCCTCCACGACCGGGCGGGAACGGCTGGACACGACCAGTCCGTCGCCCTCGGTGTCGTGCACGCGTGTGCCCAGCAGCGACGCGGCGGAGCCCTCCTCCAGCGCCACCGCGGGCTTCTTGGTCCCCGAGATCTCGCAGTCCCGGATCGTGCCCCCGGACTGTCCGCTGGCGAACACGCCGTTGCCCCCGGCGTCGCGAAGCACGCAGGAGCGGATCGTGGGGCGCGCCTGCTCGCCGATGACCACGGCGCTGGTGTCGACCTCCTCGACCACGCAGTCCTCGATGACGCTCGGCCCGGAGGAGGTGATCACCACCCCCGCGCCCGCCGAGCACGTGACGCGGCTGTCGCGCATGGCGAGCGCGCCGTCGCCGCGCACCGACACTGCGGTCCAGGACGCCCCCTCCACCTCGCAGTCGGCCATCTCCAGCTGTCCGAGGGGGATGTCCACCGCGGGGTAGTCGGCGTGGCGGCCGCGCAGGACCAGCCCGGACAGCTTGACCGCCTCGGCGCCCGAGACCACGGCGCAGCCTGAGCCGGTGGTGATCTCGACGCTGCCCAGGCCGTCGCGGGCCATCAGGGTGACCACGTCGCGCAGGACGAGGCTCTCCTCGTAGCGGCCGGGGGCGATGGTGATGAGGGCACCGCTGGCGGCGGCCTCGACCGCCTCGGTGATCGTCGCGTGCCCGTCCTGGGCGCCGGCGTCGACGGTGAGGAGCTGCCTGGTCATCGGTGTCTTCCTAGATCGGGGGAGGGGAGGTGGCGGGGCGGCGGGGGCCGCCCCGCCGAAGGCGGGTCAGGAGCAGGACGCGCGCACGGCCGAGGCGGCCACGTGCGAGCTGCTGTGCTCCTGGTCCGCGAGGGCGTCGGCCCCCGCGTTGGTGAGCTTGACGGTGAACTCCTCCGTGGGAGAGGTGAACCCGGTCACCTGGACCCATCCGCCCCGGATCCCCGCCTGGTCGATCCCGAAGACCGCCACGGGCGACCCCTCGGCCGAGGGGCCGGAGAAGAGCTGGTAGCGCGCCTCCCCGGGGGAGATCCACAGCGGGCTCTCGTCGTCGGGCACATGGACGTAGAGCTCGCACGCGACCCCGGCCTCCCCCGGGGTGAACGTCCAGGTGGCGTACTGGCCGTTGCCCTGCTCCGGGTCGCCCGAGACGGGAAGCGCCTCGTAGCCGCCGTCGCAGCCCTCCTGAGAGTACCCGCCGGGCCGTGTGGCCCAGCTGGCGGTGCCCTCGGCGCTGTCCCAGCGCCCCTCGTTCGCGTAGGAGGAGCCGGGGGAGTCCTGGCAGCCGGGCCCCGCGACGGCGAGGAAGGGCTCCGGTTCCGAGCCCCCCGTCATCGCGACGGAGTTCTCCAGGACGGAGCCCCCGCCCTCCGAGGGCGGCGGGTCGGCGACCGGGGCGTCGGCGGACGCCGACCCGCCGTTCGCGGTGTCGCCGCTTCCGGCGGCCCCGCCCTCCCGGGCGGTGTCGCCGGTTCCGGTGGTGTCGGCGAGGGGGGCGTTCATCTGCTCCGTCGCCGGGCCGGTGCCGGTGTCCCCGGTACCGGTGTCGCCGTTGCCGGCGCCCTCTCCGGCCGCCCCGTCGGTCTCGCCCTCCCCGGAGGTCCCGGCGCCCTCGTCGCCTCCGGCCGCCGTGTCCTCTCCGGCCGTGCCGTCCGCGGCTTCTTCGCCGGCGGGGGGACCGGCGGCCGTGTCACCGCCTTCGGCCGCGGCGCCCCCGGCCACGGGCTCCCCGGCGGCGGTCGTCTCGCCCGCGCCGTTCCCGGCCTCCTGGGCTCCGGACGCGCCCGGGTTCTCCTGCGCGGCGGGGGCGGTCTCCACGGGGTTCTCCCCGCCGGTGGCGCCGGCGCCCGGGTCGGGCATCGTCGGGGCCGCGGCTCCGTCCCCGCTCACCTCGGGGACGTAACCGGTCTCCTGGGGCGCGGCGCCCTGTTGGGGCACGGCCGCGGCGCCCGTGTCCGCCGGAGCGGCTCCGGACCCACCGCCGCCCGAGCCGCCCGCCTCGGCGGTGCCCGAGGACGGGCCGCCGGCGCCGCCGGCGTCCGAGGCGAGCGGCGTCGCCTCCAGGGTCACCCCGGGCACACCCGCCGTCATGGCGAAGGGTGCGGCGACCAGGAGCAGACCCGCGATGGCGGCGCCCGCCAGGGCGGGCTTGCCCGGACGGTCCAGGGCCACCTCCGGGGCCTGGGGGGCGGCCGGTTCGTGCAGGGCGCCGGTGATCCGGGGAGCGGGAACGGCCTCGGCCGCCCCCTCGGCGGCCCCGGTCGGGGGAGCGGGCGCCATGTGCGCCGCGGAGCCCGCGGCCCCGCCGGAGACCGTGCCGTCGGCTCCACCGGAGAGCGCCGTCCGGAACTCGGACTCCGGTGTGGGACGACCCTCCGCCGCGCCGCGCGCCTGCGCACTCTCAGACATCGGAACTCCTTCTCGGGGGCCCCGGGCGGCCGCGGGAACGGCCGCCCGGGGAGGTGGGGGTGGGGTCGGGGGTCACCGGCGTCCTCCGGGACCGCCCGGGGTGTCGACGTCCGGGACGTGGTTCACATTGTCCTCTTCCGTACGGCCGAACTTCTCCTTGGTGCCGCCCAGGATGGCGCTCGTGTCCTGCGCCGCGATGACCACGAAGCCCATGTACTCCTCGATGGAGGTCCTGAGCACCCCCAGCGACTTGTCCATGTCGTTGGCGAACTTGTCGCCCTTGCCCCAGATGGTGGGGTCCTCCAGGGAAGCCAGTTCGCTGTTCAGCCACTGCTGGGTCTCTTGGGCGTACTCGGCCGCGTCGTTGACGCTCCAGCTGTTCCTGGCCATGCCGTCGAGATCGGCGAAGAAGCCGTCGCCGCGGTCCGTCATGTCCGTCTCCTCTTCTCGGTCCTCAGCCGCGGGTGCGGCGTGGAACGCCTACTGCCTCGGGTCGTCGGAGGGGATGCCCAGGCGGTCGAGCAGCTTGAGCGGGTCGAGGTCGCCGTTCATGATCTCCTGGGCGCCCGCCACGTCCGGCATGAAGGGGCTGTAGGCCTCCGTGACACGCTCGGCCATCTGGCTCCGCGCCTTGTTGACCACCTCGGTGATGGCGGCGGCCAGCTCGGTGGGGGCCATGTCCCGGTAGGCCTGGGTGTGGAACTTCAGCTCAACCAGTTCCCCCGTCGCGTCCACCTTCGCTCCCACGAGCCTGTTCTTCGCCACGACCTCTTCGGTTGCCGCCTCCAGGCTTGCGCTTGCGTCCACCAGCCGGTCCATCGTCTTGTGAAGCTGTGCCAGTTCCTCTTCCATCTGGCGTTGCATCTGTGAACTCATGCCGGGGTGTTCCCTTCTTGTTCTGGCCGGGGACGGGGCGTCCCAGTGCGGATCTCTGCGCGTCGGCCGTGGTGCCCCAGACCTTCTCGTCCTCGGAGAGCCAGGTGGAGCGCTGCCGGTCGCGGTTGTTGTCACCGCCACCGCCGCCCATGCCGCCGCCCATCATGGGGGGCATCATCGGCATGCCGCCCATGCCCCCCATGCCGCCGGCGCCTGTACCCGCACCCGCGCCCCCGGCGCCGGGCTGGCCGTTCAGCCCTCCCGCGCCGCCGAGCCCGCCGAGGCCGCCTGCGGTGCCCTGTCCGCCGGAGGCCCCGTTGGGGCCGCCCGCCGTGTACTGCGTGCCGTCGGGGTTGGCGAACAGCGAGGAGCGGTCGGAGCTGTCAGGCGAGCCCGGGCCGTCACTGGAGTAGGGGCTGGGTTCGAGGCCGCCGTAGTTGAGGCCGATGTCGTCGGGCGCCAACGGCGGCGGCAGGATCTCCGGGATCGGTCCTTCCGGGATGCCGCCGCTGTCCGTGATCGGCTCCCCGGTCTCGGGGTCGATCGGGTAGGGCTGGCCGGTGAGCGGGTCGATGACGTAGGGCTCGCCGGTGACCGGGTTGATCGGTACGTCCTCCCCGGTGCCGGGGCCGTTGAGCCCCAGGTCCGCCGGCGGCGGTGGAGGCTGCAGCACGTAGTCGTCGTTGTTGGAGGTGCCGGGGCCGTTGAGCCCGAGGTCGGGCGGGGGGGCGGGCACGTTGAAGTCGTAGTCGGTCGGCAGCCCGGTCGACGGGTCGATGCCGACCGGTTGTCCGGTGACGGTGTCGATGGGCAGGACCTGCCCGGTCTCGGAGTCGTAGTTGATGGGCAGGCCGGTGTCGGGGTTGTACGGCAGGCCGGTTCCGGGGTCGACGGGGTAGGGCTCGCCGGTCTCGGGGTTGAGCGGGAGCCCTGTCGCCGGGTCGAACTCCAGGGAGCTCCCGGTCTCCCCGATCGGGAGCGGCTGTCCGGTGACGGGGTCGACGGGGAGCGGTTCTCCGGTGACGGGGTCGATGGGCAGGACCTGCCCGGTCTGGGGGACGAAGTTGATGGGCAGGCCGGTGTCGGGGTTGAAGGGCCGACCGGTCTCGGGGTCGATGGGGTAGGGCTCGCCGGTCTCGGGGTTGAGTGGGAGCCCTGTCGCGGGGTCGAACTCCAGGGAGCTTCCGGTCTCCCCGATCGGGAGCGGTTCTCCGGTGACGGGGTCGATGGGCAGGACCTGCCCGGTCTGGGGATCGAAGTTGATGGGCAGACCGGTGTCGGGGTTGAAGGGCAGGCCGCTCTCGGGGTCGATGGGGTAGGGCTCGCCGGTCTCGGGGTTGAGCGGGAGCCCTGTCGCCGGATCGCGCTCCAGGGAGCCGTTGTAGCCTGCCGGACCGCCGCGGCCGCTTCCCGGGCCGTTGAGCCCGAGGTTCGGGGGCGGGGGCGGGGGGATGAAGGGCCCGTTCATACCGGGGTCGCTGCCGCCGCCCTGGCCGGGGCCGTTGAGGCCGAGGTCGTTCGGGGGCGGCGGGGGCGGGGGCATGAGGGGACCGTTGTCGCCCCCCTGGCCGAAGCCGGGGCCGTTGAGGCCGAGGTTCGGAGGAGGAGGGGGGAGCGTGACGGGGCCGCCGGCCCCTGGACCGCCGATCCCCTCGGGTCCGCCGTTGCCGGGGCCGTTGAGGCCCAGGTCCGGTGTGAACGGCGGCGGGCCGCCGAGACCCTCGGGGCCGCCCTGGCCGGGGCCGTTGAGGCCGAGGTCGTTCGGGGGCGGCGGGGGCGGGGGCAGGATCTCGTTGTTCCCGGGGCCGTCGCCGCCGGTTCCGGGGCCGTTGTACGGGAGCTGCGGGGGAGGCGGCGGCGGTGGCGGCGGGGGAGGCGGTGGGCCCGGAATGTCCTCCTCGTCCCAGCCGCTGAAGGGGTTGTCGATCTCCCAGTCGTCGAACGGGTTGTCGATCTCCCAATCGTTGAACGGGTTCTCGGGGCCGCCTCCGCCACCGGGGCCGGGGCCGGGGCCGGGGCCCGTCGGCGTCTCCGTCGGGAGCGAGGTGGGAACCTCGATGCGCGGCAGGACGTCGTTGACGCTCTTGTAGTAGAGCGCCATGTTGTCGCGCAGTTCGTTGACGGTCTCGTAGACCCCCTTGTAGTGGTCCCGGAACCTCTGGTACAGCGTGTTGTTGATGTTGTCCTGGGTGGCCTGGTCGCCGGGGATGCCCATCACCGGCTCCCCGCCGGGCGGCCCGTTGTTGATCAGGACCTGGAACTGGTCCCGCTCCGGGTTGAACGTCTCCGTCCCCGCGGAGGTGTGGAAATACCAGGTGTCGAGGACGCCCTGGACGGTGCCGCCCGTGCCTTTGAGGGCTTCGCTCACCGCCTTGGCGAGCCCGCTGGTACCGGGCTTCAGGCTCTCCCTGAGATCCCCCAGCTGCTTCGTGTAATCGGGGATCTTGTCGTAGACCACGGTCATCCGGTACGCCAGGTCCTTGAGGCGGTACTGGTACGCCGCCGCGGCCGAGCCCTGCATGGGCCCGTCGGGGGTGTCGATCTCCTTCCAGAGCTTGTTCAGGCTGCCGCCCCCCTCCCCGTCGATGTAGGGGGCCAGCTTGTCGCGCAGGTTGTTCAGGTCGTCGATGGTGTTCTGCAGCCGCCTGAGGTCCCAGCTGGTGGACACCAGCTTGTTCGCCTCGTAGTCGGCGACGTGGGCCAGGTTGCTCAGCTGCTGGCGGAACGTGTCCTGCGGAGGGGCTCCCTCCTCGTGCAGGCTCTCCTTGCCATCGCTGAGGGTCTTCTCACCCCACAGGTGCCTCTGCATCGTGTAGCCCGCGTAGTCGATGCCGTAGGTCTCGTAGGAGTAGCCGTAACCGCTGGGCGTCGACATGTAGGCCGTGTAGTAGTCCCGGTAGCTCCACCAGCGGTCCATCTCGTGGCCGCCGTAATTCCAGGAGAAACCGGTGAAGGGGTTGGTGTTCTCGTGGAAGTGGTAGCGCCCGTCGGCGACCCAGGGGTCCTTGGTGACCGTGTCGATGCCGACCATCGGCGGATAGGAGCCCCCTTCGTCGCTGTCGGCGAAGATGTTCATGAGCTCGTGCAGTGGTTGGTCCGGAAGGTCTTCCAGTTCTCTTTCCGGCGGCATGTTCCCCTCCTTCTATGGATCGCGCCTCGGGGCTAGGCCTCGCTACTGTCCTCGTCCGTGTCCTGGTCGTTCCCGCCGCCACCGCCACCGCCACCGCCACCGCCACCGCCACCGCCGCCACCGCCGCCGCCCGAAGTGCTCTGGCTCGGGTACATCAGGTTGAAGATCTCCTGGGCGGTGAGGCTCTGCTCGTCCTCGAGGTCGGCGAAGACGATGAGGTTCTCCGAGAGCCTGTCCTCGATCTGGACCAGCTCCGTCTGCAAGCCGTCGAGGAACTGGTAGATGCTGTTCAGCGAGGAGTCGATCTTCGAGCCGAGGGTTCCGGCCTCCGTGAGGATGGAGGGGTTCCCGAGCCTCTGGTAACTGCCTTCGCCTCCGTACACGGAGAAGTCGGTGACCAGATAGGCGATCTCGTCCTGGAGGGGGGACACGATCTGGGAGCGGAAATCCTTGATCCGTTGGAGGTCGATCTTGGTGCCCTTGTCACCGTTGTCGCCTCTGGTGTCATTGGTCCCGCCGGTGTCGCCCTCTCCTTCTCCTTCTCCCTCTCCTTCTTCCTCCTCTTCCTCTTCCTCGCCTTCTCCTTCTTCTTCCTCTTCTTCTTCTCCCTCGCCTTCTTCTTCCTCGTCCTCTTCCTCTTCTTCCTCTTCCTCTTCCTCGCCTTCTCCTTCTTCTTCCTCTTCCTCTTCCTCTTCCTCGCCTTCTCCTTCTTCTTCCTCTTCGTCCTCGGATTCTTCGTCTTCGGGGTTTTCCTCTTCGTCCCCGGGCTGCTCTTCCTCGTCCTCGCCCCCGGCGCCGTTCCCGCTGCCCTCGCCTTCGGTGTCCTCCTCGGGCCTGTCGGAGGTGACCGCGACGGGGGGCTCGGTGATGTGGGCCGGATCCGTCGGTATCGGGTCATCACCGGGCGTTTCGTTCCCCGGCCCCGGCCCCGGTTCCAGACGACTCAGATTCTCGTCGGGGGTGTCATCCGGTGCCGTTTCCTCCGGCTCGCCTGGGGTGTCGCCCGTCTCCGTGACAGGGGGCTCGGTCACCTCGACCGGTTCCAGGGGCACCGGCTCCTCGCCGGTGCCGTCGCCTCCCGGCCGGTCCCCGCCGGGGGTCTCCTGCTCGCCGGGAGTGTTGCCCACCACCGGAGGCGGGGTGGCGCCCACGGGAACGCCGGGCGTCCCGCTGCCCGGGTCGGTCGCGCCGGGGCGGTTGCTCTCCACGTGCTCGGGGGAGTCCTCCTCGCCGGGCCGGTCGCCGCCGGGCCGGTTCCCGCCTTCTTCGTCCTGACCGGGTCCGTCGCCGCCGGGACGGTCCCCGCCGGGGGTCTCCTGCTCGCCGGGCCGGTCGCCGCCGGGCCGGTTCCCGCCTTCTTCGTCCTCGCCGGGCCGGTCGCCGCCGGGCCGGTTCCCGCCTTCTTCGTCCTGACCGGGTCCGTCGCCGCCGGGCCGGTCCCCGTCCTCTTCGTCCTCGTCCTTCTCGGAGATGGTGATCAGGCCGGTCTCGGGGTCGACCTCCACATTCCCGTCACCGGGGTCGAAGGTCACCTCGCCGGTCTCGGGGTCGAGGGTGAGCTTCAGGTCGCCGACCTCGATCGTGGTCGGCAGAGACTCCCCGCCCTCGCTCGCGCGGGACGTCTCGATCTCGACGGTGCCCTCGGCCGGGTCGATGGTCAGACCCAGGTTCCCGGTCTCGACCGTGAGCGGCGCCGCCTCGGGGTCGAGGGGCACGTCCCGGTCGCCGGGCTCGATGCTGATCGTGTTGGTGTCCGGGTCCAGGACGAACTTCAGCTCGCCTGCCTCGACGGTGGTGACGGCCGTCTCGGGGTCCAGGGTCACGACCGGCGCCCCGGGGATCTCGGAGTCGTTCTCGCCGAAGGCGGGGTCGTCGGCGTCGGCGGAGATGGGCTCCACACCGGTGATCGGTTCCCCGGCCGGGTCCCGTTCCGACTCGTACAGCTCTCCCCGCTCCACCTCGGAGCGGGTCTCCAGGGGGGCGTCGCTGAGGGCGGCGGCTTCCTGAAGCGGCTCCGCGGGCAGCTGCGGGGTCATCGCCTCGAAGGACTGGGGCTCCATCGGTGCCAGCGCCTCTGTCGCCTCCGCCCGCTGGAAGGGCTCCGCGAGAACGGTGGACTCAGGGGCGGTCGTCTCCCCCTCGGGGACGGACTCCGCGTTGGCGGGCACCCCGACGGAGGCGATCGTCGGTTCGAGGGGAAGGGCCGGGGTCCCCTGCATCACCGGTGTGAAATGGCTCTCCGTGTGGAGCGTTTCGCCGGAGACGTCCCCGGCGGGGGCGGACACGGCGACGACGTGCTCGGTGTCCTGCCCTGGGAACACGTGCGGGGAGGCGGTGTCCCCTGCCTGCTGCGCGCCGAACAGCATCACGCCGTCGTCGCCGATGTTCACCCTGGAGTCGCCCGGGTCGAGCACGGCCTCCTGGGTGGAGGTGTCCACCTCGACCGAGGAGCCTGCGTGTCTCAGCAGAAGCAGCCCGCTGGTCAGGTCCACGCTGATCGGGGCGGATTCCGACCGGTTCGTGGTGGTGCTCTGCTCCTCGAGGAGGGCGGCCTCCTCGGTCTCGGTCGGGTCCGGCTCCTCTCCGGAGAGGGCAGCACGGAAGTCGAAGAGGGGGGGCTCCACGTCAGGACCTCCTCACCGCCCACAGGGCGGTCGTTCGTCGGGTTGTCGGGGGTGGGGGATGGGGTGGGGCGGGCGCCCTGAGGGAGTGGTGGGCCGCCCGCCCCGGGGAGGGGGAGTGGACTACAGGAGCGCTTGCCAGTTCATGGCCTCGCGCCCGTCGGTGGAGGAGTAGTTGTTGCGGATCTCGTTGAGGGCGGTCTCCGCCTTGTTCAGAAGAACCTGCATGTCGGCGACGTTGGCCCGCCACGAAGCGACCTTGCGGTCGTACTCCGTGGCCATGGCGCCGTCGAGCTCCGCCTTGACCGTCTGCATCTGGGCGTCGAGCGCCTCGATCTGGTTCTGTACGGCCTGCGTCTGGGTGCGCAGCTCGTTGGTGGCCTCGTCGACGTAGGCGTAGCTGACGTCGAAACCGTTGATGGTCATGGTCTCGCCTTCCGGAGGGGGACTCGTGCGTGTGGGAGCGGTCGGCAGGCCTCAGCCGGACTGGTTCGGGTTGAGCTCGTTCATCCACCGCGAACCGGTGATGATGGCCGCGTCCTCCGTGGCGTGCATGGCGTGGACGGTGCCGCCGAAGGTGCCGATCATCTGGTTCATGTCGTTGGTGATGAGCCGCAGCTCCTCCAGCCAGCCGACGACCGCCTCGCTGTACTTGTTGGAGGCCGCGCCCTGCCAGGACATGCGCAGTTTGTCACGCGTGTTGTCCACGTTGGTGTAGATGGTGTTGCACTGGCTGTGGGCCTCGGTCATCGCCTCCTGGGCGATGCGCTCGGCCTCGTCTGTAGTCCTTGTCCTCTGGTTCACAGGCTCTCCTCGGGTCGTTCCATCAGGGGCATCCGGCGTCCTCGACCATCGACGAGGACGCCAGGGGGAGGGCGGCTGCTTCCGGGTCGAGTACCGGACCGGAGGGCAGCAGCCTCAGGAGGGAGGTCGGGACGGGGACGGCCTGGGCCGTCTCGTACCCGAGGGCGGTCAGGGCGGCATCGTCGACCACCGGGTACTTGGCCGCGCTGTCGGTGACGAGGTAGTGGGTGGTGGCGGCAGCGCCGCCGCCCACCGGCTGGGCGGCGGCGACCGTGCCCCGGCCGGAGGCGATGCCCACCAGGTCGGGGGTCGGGCACCCGGGGACGATGCCGGGCCGCTCCTGCACCGGCCACGCCTCCACCCCGGCGGGGTCGTCCATGGTCAGCGACAGCGAGCCGTCGGGGGCCAGCCGCAGGCACGGCACACCCGCGCCGACGCCCACCAGCTCCGGCGGGGCGCCCGGGTGGCGCTCCTCGCGCGGGGCGGGGCCGTCGGAGAGCCGGGTGTGCGCCTCGCCGGCGGGCAGGGGCAGCGCCTCGGCGGGGGCGTCGGGGTAGGCGGCGCCCGAGATGTCCGGGTTGGCGAGCAACAGCAGTGCCTGCGTCACGGAGAGCGGCACCAGGCCGTCCCGGGTGAGCAGGTAGTGCTGGTCCCCCTGCCCGGGGGTGGACACCGCGAACACCTGTCCCACCTGCCGGGGCCCGCCCGCCAGCTCGCCCGCGTCCTCACCGGCGCCCGGGACCTCGGGCGCGGTCAGGTCCGGGCCGGTGGGCACGGTGTTGAGGAAGGCGGCGGTGACGGGCAGGGCGTCGCTCGTCCCGTAGCCGAGGGCCTGGACGGCGCCGCCCTCCTCGTCCAGGCGCAGGCGGGTGCCGTTCCACAGCAGCTGCGGAGCCCCGTCCGGCCCGGAGACCAGGACCGCCTGCTCGGCGGAGGGCGGGGTGGGCTCCGGGGCGTCGCCCACGACCAGGGCGGTGCGGCCCCGCTCGTCCTCCTCGCCCTCGGGCGGCAGCGCGCACACCCGCCAGACCGCCTCCTCCAGGCCCGCTTCGGTGGGAAGGGAGTCGGGCGCGGCGGCGATGCCCACGGGGCCGCCCACGGGCACGCCTTCCAGGGACCGGGCCGAGACCAGGCTCACGGCGGCGTCGGCGCCCTGGACCAGGCGGGCGGAGGCGCCGTTGGCCACGGGGCGCAGCACCCCGGCCGAGTACATGTAGGAGGCCCCGGTGTCGCGGTCCACGATCAGCCGGCCCTCCTGGCGCCAGCTGGTCGCGCCTCCGGGGAAGATGAGGCCGAACACGAGGAAGCCGATGCACAGCACCACGCCGATCGCGATGCCGATGTAGGTGCCGGTACGGGTGCGGCGCATGGGGGCGTCGACCGCGTCGGGGTCGCCCTCCAGCATGGCCGTGCCCAGTCGGCCCACGGTGAAGTTGTGGGCCATCACCCTGTCGCGACGTGACTGCATGTCAGCCGCCGATTCCGCGCAGGAGCGAGAACACGCCGAAGATCGCCAGTACCAGGGGCACGATGGCCACCGTCAGCAGCGACTGGATGATCTCGGCGGCCCGGCCCCAGTGGGGCAGCGGTCGTGTGCCCGGCAGGTTCCAGGACACCACCGCCAGGATCGCGGAGGCGGCGAACAGGCCCACCATGGCGAGGGTGCGGGGCAGGGGGTCGGCCGTCCACACCACGACCAGGACCAGCGCGGTCAGCCCGATCCAGGGCGGCGCGACCACGTAGGACCGCTGCCAGGCGCTGGCCAGACCGCGTGACTGGAGCAGCATCACCAGCGACACGATCACGCACAGGGTGATCGGCACCCACCCGGGGGTGGCGCCGAGCACGACCAGGCAGACCGTCAGGACGGCGCCGGTGGCGGCGTACAGGGCGGTCTGGAACCGGTCGGCGAGCTCGGCGCGGTCCAGGACCCCGCGCGCGGGGTAGGGGTCGATGCCCTCCTGGAGCTGGTCGGGGTTGGAGGGCAGCGGCGGCAGTTTCAGACCGGAGAGGCGGAAGGCCAGCTGGGGGGCGAACGTGCCCAGCAGCAGCGCGATGAGCGCCACCAGGGCCGCCACGGCCGGGACCGTGGCGCCGGGGATGAACATCAGGGACAGCGCGCCCAGGGCGCACAGCACCTCGGCGGTGAACAGGCCGGCGAAGAAGGGCACGGAGCCCGCCACGGCCGCCAGGCCGAGCACGCTGGCCCCGGCGGCGGTCACCGCTCCCGTCAGGACCCGCGCCCCGATCAGCGCGGTGCCGGGGTCCCCCGAGGGCACGGACGCGCCGGCCACCGCCATGTACAGGGTGGCCGCCGCGGCCAGGCCGGTGGCGGCGGCCAGGTCGCCCATGGCGCGCGAGGCCGCCCAGGCCGACAGCAGCATGAGGAGCGACGAGCAGGCCGCGGACACCGCGGTCAGGAGGCCGGGGCCGCCGCTGACCAGGACGGCCAGGCCGGTGAACAGGACCACCAGCCCGAGCGACTGGAGCAGGACGCGCGTGGCCTCGGGGCGCCACCGGTCGGCGCGCTCGCTCATGCCGGTGGCGACGCCGTCGGTCAGGTCGTCGAAGTGCACCGGCGGCAGCTGGTCGCGGCGGGGGCGCAGGTAGAGGGTCTCGCCGTGGCAGAGTCCCAGGGAGCGGAGGGTCTCGTCCTCTTCCAGGGGCTCGTCGCCCAGTTGCTGGAGGACCCAGCCGTCGTGCTCCAGGCCGCTCTCGTCCAAGTCCTCGCCGTTGTCGCCCTCGGCGTAGAGCACGAGGGTGGGCAGGATCTCGGAGAGGGGGACCTCTGTGGGCGCCGCGATCTCGAAGGAGCGCTCGGGAGCGCGGATCAGGAGCCGGCACAGGTCAGGGGAGGCGACATCGTTCATCCGGTGGGGCCCATCATGAGGCAGGGTCGTGACAGGGGTGGAAGTGACGGTAACACTCCGACGACCCATTTTGGAGGTGTGTTGTTTTAAATTTTGGTGTCTGTCACTTTAGTTGGCAACGGTAGTGTTCTGCTTCCGGCGTTCGGTTCCGGACGCCGGTTACGGTCCCCGTTCCGGACCGCCCCCGCTGTTCCCTGCAAGGGAGGACCCCGTCCTGTGAGTACGATCCTCGTCCGCCGTCCCCCGCGGCGCCCCGGGCCGGACCTGCCCTCGGGCGAGGTCAGCCTCCAGGAGCCACCGGAGCTGCCGGAACCACAGGCCGGCGCCTCCTCGGTGTTCACCTACCTGCCGATGGCCATGACCTCGTTGGCGATGATGATGATGATCATCCGCCCCGGGAGCATGATGGGCGGCGGCGGGGGCAACAGCATCATGCCCTATCTGGCGGGCGGGATGATGCTCGTGGGCGCCGTGGTGATGCTCGGCGGCCAGTACCTGCGCACCCTGCTGGAGCGCCGCCGCCAGCTCAACGACGACCGCCGGGACTACCTGCGCTACCTCAAGCAGATGCGCACCCGCCTGCGGGGGGTGGTCACCGAGCAGCGCGACGCGATGCTCTGGCGGGCGCCCCACCCGGACGCCCTGTGGTCGATCGTGCGCACCTCCCGGCTGTGGGAGCGCAGGGGGACCGACGACGACTTCGCCGAGGCGCGCATGGCCGTCGGCGAGCAGGCGCTGTCCATGACGATCTCCCCGGTCTCCTCCAAGCCGGTGGAGGACCTCGAACCCCTCAGCGCCCACGCGCTGCGCCGCTTCATCCGCGCCTACGGAACCGTCGAGGACCAGCCGGTCCAGATCTACCTGCGCGGGTACTCCCGCATCACCATGCGCGGCGACCTGGACGCCAGCCGCGGCCTCGTCCGCGCCCTCATCGGCCAGCTCACCGTCTTCCACGCCCACGACGAGCTGCGCGTGGCCGTGTGCGCCTCCGAGGAGAACCTGGCCCTGTGGTCGTGGACCAAGTGGCTGCCCCACACCCAGCACCCCACCGCCCGTGACGGCGCGGGCCAGGCCCGGCTGCTGTGCACGGACGCGATGGACCTCGAACAGCTCGTCCCGGATCTGGCCGACCGTCCCCGCTTCGACCCCACCGAGACCCCCAGCCGCGAGGAGCCCTTCACCGTCATCGTCGTGGACGGCGGGCGCATCCCCCCGGGGTCGCGCATGCTGGGCGGCGGCTACCGCAACGCCGTCGTCGTCGACGTCGCCGACCCGATGCCCCCCGAGGACGACCCCTACACCCTGGCCCTGCGGGTGGAGACCGAGCGCCTGGTGATGCTCTCCCGCGACCACAGCGGCCGCGACGTCGAGGAGGTGCTGGGCCGGCCGGACTCCCTGAGCCTGTCCCGCGCCACCTCCCTGGGCCGCCTGCTCTCGCCCTACCGGATCGGCATGGTCGTCGAGGTCACCGAGCCCCTCACGACCGACTTCGAGCTGACCGCGCTCCTGGGCATCCCCGACCTGCACCGGCACGACACCGAACGCATGTGGAGCGAGCTGCACGAGAAGGACCGGCTGCGCGTGCCCATCGGCATGAACTCCGACGGCGCGCCGCTGGAGCTGGACCTCAAGGAGTCCGCGCTGGGCGGCATGGGCCCGCACGGCATGCTCATCGGCGCCACCGGCTCGGGCAAGAGCGAGCTGCTGCGCACCCTGGTGCTCGGCCTGGCCCTGACCCACTCCCCCGAGACCCTCAACTTCGTGCTCGTCGACTTCAAGGGCGGCGCCACCTTCATCGGCCTCGACCAGCTCCAGCACACCTCCGCGCTCATCACCAACCTCGCCGACGAGGCCATCCTGGTCGAGCGCATGCAGGACGCCCTGCACGGCGAACTGGTCCGCCGGCAGGAGCAGCTGCGCTCCGCGGGCAACTTCAGCTCCGCACTGGAGTACGAGAGGGCCCGCGAGACCAACCCCGGCATGGAGCCGATGCCCACGCTGTTCGTGGTCGTCGACGAGTTCAGCGAGCTGCTGGCCGCCCACCGCGACTTCATGGACCTGTTCGTCATGATCGGCCGCCTGGGCCGCAGCCTCGGCGTCCACCTGCTGCTGGCCTCCCAGCGCCTGGACGAGGGCCGCATGCACCAGCTGGAGGGCCACCTGTCCTACCGGATCGCGCTGCGCACCTTCTCCGCCATCGAGAGTCGCGGGGTGCTCGGCGTCCCCGACGCCCACCAGCTCCCCTCGGCTCCCGGCAACGGCTACCTCAAGACCGACACCGAGACCCTCACCCGCTTCAAGGCCGCCTACGTCTCCGGGCCCTACCGCGTCAAGCGCCGCGCCGCCCGCAGGAACACGGTCGGCGGCGAGGTGGTGCTCTTCACCGACACCCCCGTGGACGCGACCGCTCCCGAACCCGAGGAGCCCGAGGTCCAGGAGGAGGAGACCGGCGAGTCCCTCCTCGCGACCGCGCTGGAGCGGATGGACGGCCTCGGCCCCGCGGCCCGAGAGGTGTGGCTGCCCCCGCTGGAGGTGCCACCGCTCGTGGACGAGCTGCTCGCCATGGTCGGCACCCGCCTGCCCGCAGGAGGCCTGGCCTGGACGAAGGAGACGGTCCTGCGCGTGCCGCTGGGGATCATCGACCGCCCCTTCGAGCACAGGCGCCTGCCCCTGGTGGCGGACCTGTCCGGGGCCGGCGGACACGTCGGCATCGCGGGCGGCCCCCAGAGCGGCAAGAGCACCATGCTGGCCACGTTCATCCTCACCCTGGCGGTGTGCAACACCCCCGCCCAGGTCCAGTTCTACGGGATCGACTGCGGCGGCGGTGTGCTGACCGCGCTCAAGGACCTGCCGCACGTGGGCAGCGTCGTCACGCGCACCGACGAGCGGCGCATCACCCGCACCATCATGGAGATGAACGAGATCCTCACCAAGCGTGAGGTCTTCTTCGCCGAGAACGGCATCGACTCCATGGGCACCTACCGCAGGCGCCGCTCCGCCGGGGAGTTCGCCGACCAGCCCCACGGCGACGTCTTCTTCGTCATCGACGGCTGGGGCACGATCCGCCAGGACTACGCGGACCTGGTCGGCCCCATCGTCCAGCTCGTGCAGCGCGGCCTCAACTACGGCGTGCACGTGGTGGTCGCCTCCCCCCGCTGGGCCGACTTCCACACCGCCGTCCGCGACCTCATGGGCACCCGCTTCGAGCTGCGCATGGGCGACCCCGTGGACTCCATGGTCCACATGCGCGCCGCGCAGACCGTCCCCCGCGTGCCCGGCCGCGGTATCACCGACACCAAGCACCACCTGCTCACCGGTCTGCCCCGCGCCGACGGGGACGCCGACTCGGTCACGCTGTCCGAGGGCATGGGCGAACTCGTCGAGCGCGTGCGCGCGGCCTGGGACGGGCCGTCCGCCCCGGCGGTGCGCACCCTGCCCCCGATCCTGCACGCCCGGGAGCTGCCCGCCTCCGAGCTCACCCAGATGGGCGGTCTCAAGGTGCCCATGGGGCTGGAGAGCCGCCGGATGCAGCCGTTCTGGCACGACTTCGGCGTCACCCCGCACCTGCTCGTGGTCGGCGACACCGAGACGGGCAAGACCACGCTGCTGCGCCACATCACCAACGCGATCCGCAGCCACTACGGCCCCACCACCGCCCGGGTCGTGCTCGCCGACCAGCGCCGCCAGCTCTACGACGCCGTGCCCACGGACATGCAGCTCGGCTACGCGGTCTCGGGCGACAACGTCAAGGAGATGATGGCCGCCGCCGCGCAGGCCATGAAGGCGCGGCTGCCCGGGCCCGACGTCACCCCCGACCGCATCCGCAAGCGCGACTGGTGGACCGGCCCCGAGCTGTTCGTCCTCATCGACGACTTCGAGATGGTCTCCGGAAGCGGCCCCAACCCCCTGACCCCGCTCCTGCCGATGCTCAGCCAGGGTGCGGAGATCGGCCTGCACGTGGTTCTCGTGCATGCCGCGGGCGGTTTCAGCCGGGCCTCCGGCGACCCGGTCATCCGGACGCTCATCGACTCCAACACGCCCAGCATCATGCTGTCCGCCCCGCCCTCGGAGGGCATGCTGTTCGGCAACATCCGTGCGCGCACGATGGCCCCCGGCCGCGCCCTGTGGATCGCGCGCCGCGACCCCGTGGAGGTCCAGCTGGCCATCGCCGAGGGCGCCGAGGACTGAGCCCCGCGACCGGGTCGCGGGCGGGGCCCGTGGAGCACGCCTGGAGGTGTGCCCCACGGGCCCCGCCGCGTCAGCGCACCGGTTCGTCGGAGCGCATCGGCACCGGTTCGCCCGGGCCGGCGGGACGCCACTTGCGCGCGCGCCCGAGCTTGAACACCGCTCCGCCCAGGACGCACAGCACGATGAGCAGGAGGGTCACGGACACCACGGCCGCCGTGGGCGGCGCGTCCACCGAACCGTAGGGGGAGGGATCGGGGACGAACCCCTCGCCCGCCACCCCGGCGGGGACGCCGCCCGGTGCGATGGCCATCGCCGCCAGCGGGTCGATCCTGCCGTGCCCCGACAGAGGGTCCGAGTCCCCCCGGGGGGACTCGTAGGCCGTGGTGGTCAGCCGCTCGCGCACCTGCTCCGCGCTCAGGTCCGGCTCACGGGCCATGAGCAGGGCCGCGGTCCCCGCCACGAACGCCGCGGCCACGCCGTCGCCGGCGGCGGTCACGTGGCCGCCGCCCGGGCCGGTCGCCACCACGCGGTCGCCCGGCGCGATCAGGTCCACGCGGGCCAGGTCTCCGCTGGGCAGGACCAGCGGGCCCTGGGCCACGGGGAGGCCCTCCACGTCGTGCGCGGCCACGCTCAGTACCGACGCCTCCTGGGCGGGCCGCCCCGGCAGCGGTCCCCGGGACGTGGGGACCGTGGCCGGGGCCACGACCAGGGCGTCGGCCTCCTCCGCGGCGGCGACCGCGGACTCCAGTGCGGGGGAGGACTCCCAGGTGCCCGTGCCCACCAGGACCACGCGGGCCCCCGAGTCCACCGCGCTCCCGATCCCGTCGGCGATCTCCTGCGCGGAGGCCAGGCCGGTCCCCGGACTGCCCGTGGCCACGGCCGTCACCACGGTGTCCGGGGCCACCCCGACCAGACCGCTGCCCTCCACGGACCGGGCGGCGACCACCCCGGCCAGCGACGTGCCGAACCCGAGGCAGTCGGCGGACTGCCCGCCCTCCACGGCGTCGGCCAGCGCGGGGTCGCCGCCGTCCACCTCCGGGGCCAGCAGCGCCACGCCCACCCCCTCGCCGGTGCTCAGGTCGTGGGCCCGCGACAGGCCGAGGAAGTGGTGCGTCCAGGGGGACTGCTCCACGACGTCCCCGCCGGTGGCGGCGCACGGCTGGTTGTCGGCCTTGAAGGGGTGGACCTGCGCGAGCGAGACGGGGTCCTGGGGGGCCTCGGCCGCCGCCGGAGCCGCGGGGAGGGGGGCGAGGAGTCCCAGGGCCAGCGCCGCTGCGGCGGTGCGGCGGCGCCGGGGCCGGGCCGTCCCCGGATCGGTGTGTGCGGTCACCTGGTGTGTGCTCCAGACTGTCAGGGGGTGTCCTCGGGGCGCTCCGCGCCCGGTGGGGGACCCGTACGGGTCGAGGGGGTGCGTCTTCCGCGCGGAGGCCGTACGCGGGGGAGAAGGGCGCCGGGGAAGGTCCCGTGCCCCTACGCTAGCCTCCCCGCGACGCGGCGGACCCGGGGCGGCCGCCCTTCCGGGCGCCTCTTCCGGGACCGTTCCGTCGGGACCCTCCGCGCGGGACGGGGCCGACCCCGCGAGCCCGCCGGACCCGGCGTGACCGGTGTCCTCCCCCGGGCGGTGACGAGGCCGCGACCGCGGGGGAGGGGCGGCCGTCCGTTCGGACGGAGCCCCGGGAGGAGGACCGACTGCGGTAGCGTACTCCGTTTCGTGTGTACGTTCCATGAGCGTCCGATGGCCGGTCCGCGTCGTTCTCTCCGGAGCGGCGGCTCCACGGAGGAAGGGCGACGGTCGCGCTGTCCCACCGCCGGGGCGGAGCGGCTCTCAGAGCCAGGGGGCTGGGCGCTGTTCGCCGGTCGCGGGGTCGAATCGGCCGAACTGGGCCCTGTGCCGTTCCTCGCCGACCAGGCGGCCTTCGGCGTCCCAGTGGTGGGAGGGGCCGACGGGCA
The DNA here is from genome assembly GCF_040613895.1 of Nocardiopsis sp. NPDC006198. Lineage (NCBI taxonomy): Bacteria > Bacillati > Actinomycetota > Actinomycetes > Streptosporangiales > Nocardiopsidaceae > Nocardiopsis > Nocardiopsis sp. NPDC006198. Next base: position 47,095 of record NZ_JBEXSY010000042.1, read on the forward strand.
GGCCTCCGGTGGCGAGGTTGCCCAGGGAGACGAGCCGGCCGTCGCTGTTCCAGGCGATGTCGGGACCGCTCGCGACGCCGTTGACGAAGGTGCGCGCCGTCACCCCGGTCTCTTCGGCCTCCACCACTCGACCGGTGAAGCCCCGACGGCGGAGCACGGCCCCGGTCTCCTCCAGGAGGTCGAGGTCCTCTGCGTCAATTCTGCGCAAGGGGGCGTCCGTTTTCGTCTACCTCGGAGAATTCTGGGTGGCTCGGGGGCGAATTCTTTCCGGCCCGGTGTGCGGGCGCTCCCATGGTGATGTGGGTGCAGCACGCTCAGAGCGAACCGTCGTTCTTGAGGGTGAACCAGGCGTCGAGCTGGAAATCACTGATCTCCGCGCCGTCGCGTTCCCAGAGGAGTGCGTTGAGCGCCTTGATCTCAGCGTGCCGGGCGGGTAGGTCGTTGAACGGGTAGGGGGTGGTCTCCGGGCTGCCGTCCGCCCTCGTCACGGGATTTCCGTCGGCACCGTACACCTGGTAGCCCCCGTCGCTGTACACGGCGTCGAAGCGCTCTTTCAGCTTGGGGTGCAGTTCGTCCTCGGGGATGACGGAGTACGTGGTCCTTCCGTTGTGCCCTTCCGCCACTTTCCCGCTGACGCGGTCCACGACGATCGCGTTCACCGCGCCGTTCCTTTCTCCCAGGTCCCCGAAACTGATGGCGGCTTCGGTGAAGGGGTCCGCGTCCGGGCCCGACGGGCGGTCCGCCTTGGTGTTGTGGAAGGTCCCCGTGTCCACCCTCACGGGGGTCTTTCCCCTGAGGATCTTCTTGACCTCCTCGGCGCGCCTGATGAGCAGGTCGCTCTGGAAGTCCTGTAGCGGTTTCCCGTCGACCGTGATGATCCGGTCGTTGTCGTCCCTTCCTGTGCGGTTCTCCGGAATGGTGCCGATAACCCTTCCGTTCGAGAGGTCGCTCGGGAACCGGGGGTCTCCGTCGGGCCTGTCCTCCAGCCCGAGGGCCTCGACGGCCGGTCGGTCGTCGCTTCCCTGGTTCTCCTGGGTGCCGTCCTGGCCGGGCTCCTCGGCTCCGGCGGGCGCGTCGCTCGACGGGTTCTGCCCGGTGCCGGCGGGGGTGTCCCCCGTGGGAGCGGTCGCGGAGTCGGATCGCGGCTGCGCGGAGGAGTGGCTGCCGTCCCCCTGGGGGGCTCGGCCTCCGCTGTTGCCCTCGGAGCCGTCATCGCCTGCGGAACGGTCGCTGGGCCGGTCACCGCCACCGCTGCCGGACCGGTCAGCGCTGTTGCCACCGGACGGGTTGCCGCCGTCGCCTCCGGACCGGTGACCGCTGGAGCCGGTGCCGCCTCCGGCGCCGTCCTTGTCGTCGTCCTTCTTCCGGTCGTTCCCGGGGGCGTCCTCGGAGCGGTCCTCGGTCCCGTCCTCGTCCTTCGTCTCGTCCCCGTCCTCGTCCTCGGACTGCTTCCGGGACGGGTCGGACCCGGCCACCTCGGGCGCCGTCACGGGGGACGAGACTTCCGGGACCCGGCCGTCGTCGACGGCCGGGGCGGTCCGGGGAGTCGTCTCCTCGCCGGAGGGTGTGCGCGTGGTGCCCTGCGCGGAGTTGCCGTCCCCCTTGTCCACGGTGCCGTTCAGCTCCTGGGCGAAGAACGCGAACAGGTCGGCCGCCGGGCCGGAGATCAGGGGCGCCTGTTCGGCCGGGGGCGCGGTCCCCTCCTGCTGGGAGGCGTCCGTGCGGTCCTGGGGCAGGGTGGAGGAACCCTCGCCGCCCCGGTCCTGGGTGAGGGGTCGGGTGGCGGGGGTTTCCTCAGGGGTCGGTCGGGACGGGGGACCGGAGGTTTCCCCGGGGGCCGGTCGGGACGGTTGCGTGCTCGTTCGGCTCTGCGGTGGGTTGTCGGGGGCCGGGTCCGTCCCGGTCGGGGCGGGGGAGCGCGGTTCCTCCCGTGCGGTCTCCGTCGGGGGGACGGGGCGGTCCTCGGAGGCGCTGGAGGTCTGTGCCCGGTCGGGGGAACTCTGCGCCGCACGGCCGCCGAACGGGTCGGCGCCGTGCTGGGAGGGTCCGCTCCCGCCCGGTCTGGTCGTGGTCGGCAGCGACCACCGGGTCCTCCACTCCTGCCGCAGGCGGTCCTCCTCCTGCGGTGTGCGCGCCCTGTGCTGCCAGTTGGTCCTCCAGTCGTGCATGGCCCGGAGCCGGTTGTCCCACTCGCTCCGGTCCGGGTCCGTGGAGGGGGCGGGCAGGTCAGGGGTCTGCGGTCGACGGGGAGCGGGCTGCTCCTCGGAAGCGCGGCCGGTCCGCTCGGGAGAGCTCTGCCGGCCGCGGTCCCCCGTCGGGCCGGTGTCGGCCGGGGACGGCCGGTCGCCCCCGGAAGGGGCCGGGGTCGACGAGCGCAGCTGCTCCAGTCGCAGCCGCATGTCCCTGAGCGTGTCCGAGTCCGGCGTGGACGCCTCCGAGAGGGTGTCCTGGTCCGCCGGCAGGTCTGTGTCGTGGTCGGGTCCGGTCTCCGTGTGGAGGGGGAGGCGCTGCCCGTCGAAGGTGAACACCGCGTCCAGGGCCGCCGCGGCCATCTCCTCCTCGGACGCTGGCGGCTGCGGCTGCTGGTCCCGACCCTCCGCAGGCCGGTCCTGCTGCTGCGGTCCGCTCGGGTCCGTGGAGGGCCCGGGCAGGGCGGTGGTGTCGGACTCCGGGGGGAAACGCTGCGCTCCCCGGGCTTCGAGCCAGGCGGCGTCGTCGGGACCGCCCAGGTCCATGTCGTACCGGAACCCTTCGGGGACGTCCGGGCCCACCGCCAGGGACCGTTCCATGAGCGATCGCATCAGCTCTGCGCGTTCTTCCCCGCTGAGCGAGGCCGCCTCCGGGTAGTGCCTGTCGAGCCAGCGGACGCGCGGCGCCTCCTCCTCGTCGTCACTGACGTCGTACAGGTTCTCCTCGTCGTTCGCCGTGTATCTGTCGGCGGGGCTGTCGACGCGCTCCGGGGCGGGGCCGCGACGGGTCTCGGCCTGGTCGCCGGGCAGGACCGCCTCGTGCCGGGACGGCCCGTTCCCGTCCTCCCCCGTCGGCGTCGCCCACGCCCTCGGTCTCCGGACCGTCGCGGACTCGGGCCGGGCGTGCGTTTCGGAGGAAGGGCCCGAACGCTGGTCCGTGTGGCTGAGGGGCCCCTTCGACTGGTTGCGTGAGTGGCGTTCCGGGCGGTTGTCGGCGGGAGCGGTCTCGTTGCGGGAGGAACCGTCCTGGCCTTGGAGGGCCCTGCCCATCACTGTGTCCCGTGCCAGTTTCTGCCGCGCCCGTTCGAGCACCTCGGCCGCGCTCGGCTCAGGTGCTTGCCTCGGCACGTCTTCCTGCGGCCGGTTGTCGCGCTCGGGCAGCTCGGTGGGTGCGGGGTCCGGGGTGTTCCTCTGCGGGGGCCGGGGAGGCGCTTCCTCCTCCCCGGCCTCCCGCGGCCGGATGTTGAGGGCCGAGCCGAGGGTGTCCAGGAGGTTCGGGTCGGTGTTCCGCTGTTCGGTGTCCTGCTCGGGCTGCCGGCCCTCCTGCCCGGGCTGCCGCTCGGGCAGCTCGACGGCCTCGGGGTCGGCGGCGGGGTCAAGGGCGTTCTGCTGCGGTGCCGGAGCAGGAGGAGACGACGGCTCCTCCTGGATGGTGTCGAGGGCCGGCGCGGTCGCGGTGCGCGGCCGGGGCAGGGACGAGAGGTCGCCCAGGCCGTCGCGCAGTTCCCGGAGTGCCGTCACCCAGTTGCGTACCGCCTCGTCGAAGTCCTCCCGCCGGTCCTCGTAGGTGGTCTCCAGGTTCCTGTAACGCGCCTGGACCTGCGGGTCGTCGGGTGAGGCGATGCGGTCGGAGGCCGCTTTGTCCAGAGGCCAGCGCGCGTCGAGATAGGCCTTCTCCGCGTTTGCGAGCGCCTGCTGGATCGCAGCGAAACGCTCGGTCAGGGGGGCGATCCGGTTGGCGTGGTCGGGCGTGATGATGCCCGTCCTCACCGCGTCGCCGTGGGAGATCCACCGGGTCGTCTTCACGGTGGTCCCGCCCTGCTGCCACCGGGCCGGGCGGGTCGGGACGGACGAGGGGGTGCTCCGGCCGCCGAAAGCGCCGCGCACCGCCCTGCCCGCGGACGCGGCCTTGTCCCCGACGTAGCGTGCCGAGCGCTTGTACCAGGGGCCGCTCAGCTCGGTCCTGGCCCCGATGAACACGTCGGTGTCCATCTCGACCAGGTAGCCGGGTCCGGTACGGACACGGTCGGAGTGGGGAGGCTCCTTCGGCTTGCTCCCCCGTGCGGTGTCGCCTCCGGACGTGGACGATCCCGTGTTGTTGGCCGAGCCGTAGTGGGTGGCCGTCGTCGGAGGCCCCGTTCCGGTGCGTCCCGAGGGGCGCGCCTCGAAACCCATGGTCGTCGTGGACGACTCGTTGTGGAACGGGGAGAAGGTCCTGCCCGTCTCCGAGGAGTCGGTCAGGCGCATGCTCGGGTTGTAGTCCTTGATGCTCGCTGTCTCCGGATGGGAGATGGCGCGCATCATCCACGTGGTCGGGCCCAGCTCGGGCAGTTCGGCGCCCGTCTCCGAGCCGGCCTCGGCGAAGGAGGCCTTGATGCCGAGTTCGGTGAGCGTCTGGTCGATGGCGTTGTTGCGGGAGTTCAGCTTGAGCTTGTCCGCCACGTAGTCGGCCGCCTTCCCGACGGCCTCCGGGGTGTAGCGCCCGTCGCTGACCGCGTCCGCGGGCGGGTTCCAGCCCCACGACTTCGCCAGGACGATCCGGCCGAGGTCGAGGATGTCCTTGCCCTTGTTCTCGACGGACGCGAGCAGGGTCAGGGCGTCGTTGAAGGCGTCTCGGGACCCCGGGCCCCCGGCGGGCGTCAAGGAGCGCGCCATGTCGGTCAGTGAGGCGTAGTTGTCGTTGGAGGGGTTCTCCGGAGCGGTCCGGTTCCCCGTCTGCTGTCCGCCGGGCTGTCCGTTGTTCCCTGCGGGGGTGGCGGTGTTGCCGTCGGTGGTCGTGCGGGTGGTGGTGTTTCCCTGGGGGGTGGTGGTGTCGCCGTCGGTGGACGTCCGGGGTGTGCCGTTCCCCCCGGTCGTGCTCGCTTCGTTGCGTAGGTCGAGGGCGAAGGCCGGGTACAGCTCCTGAGCCCGGCCCGAGTTCCCCGTACCGGTGAAGTCGCGCCTGCGCGAGCCCGGGGTTTCCCCCAGGAGGGAGTTGGCCCTGCCCTGCTTCTCCGAGATGTGCAGGTCGAGTGTCAGCCGCGTGTCGGACGACACCCGCGCGTAGGGCGTCTCCATGGTCAGCTGGGTGGAGCGCTTGTCCGTGTCCCGGACGATCCCGCCGTCGCCGCGCGCGTTCGTCGTGGTGCCGTCGCCCTGCAAGCCCATCAGGTAGGGGCGGCTCGCCGGGGCGGCGCCCCCGGGCTGGTCGCCCCCCGACTGGGGCAGCGGTGTCAGGAGCGAGCCGTGGGCCCCGTGGAACGCGGAGCTCTCGCTGCCCTGCTGAAGCCTGTCCCCTTCCTCCGAACCCTGACGCTGGCGGTACTCCGTCTTGCCGCCCAGGTACTCGACCTTCGCGTCGTCCCTGTCGAGCCGCAGTCTCACGGTGGCGTCCAGGGACAGCGGCGTGCTCGTCGGGGCGTTGAGGTTCCCGATCGAGTGGTCGATGGGGCTGATCTTCACCGTCACCGGTACGCCGGTGTTGGGGTTGAGTCCGGTGTGGGACTTGAGGGCCTTCAGGATGGTCTCCCGGCTGCCCTTGGTCAGCTGCCAGCCCTGTGAGGCCAGGTCGTCGACGAGGCTCTGGACGGCCTCGTTGGGGTCGACCGGATCGAGCATCGTGCCGGAGTCCTCGAAACCCGGGCGCGGTTTCACGGACGCGGGCGGTTCCGGTTCGGGCTGGGGGACGCGGACCAGCTCGCCGTCGACCTCCAGGACCCGGTCCTCGACCATGCCCGACGCGTGGGCGTCGCGGATGTGGATCAGTCCGGATTCCAGGTTGTCGGAGTCGGCCTGCCATCCCCGGTAGCGCGCGTCGCGGGAGAAGGTCGGTCCGATGCTCCAGTTCTTGACGAACTCCAGCGCCTGCGTGATGCGCCCCGAGGCGGAGTAGGAGTACGACATCGGGATCTTGGGGTGGAACTCGACCGACTCGTTGAACCTCGACGTGGGCTTGGTGAGGGTGTAGCGGTCGAACAGGCTCTTGCCCGCGGAGGGGCCGAGCTGGATCAGGGGGGCGCCCGCGGAGTTGGGCGCGGGCGCGGTCCCGCCCGCGGGCTGCTCGGCCGGCTGTACGGGGTTGGGGTTGACGCGGCCTCCGCCCGTGGCCAGGACGGTCAGGTCGGTCCTCCTCCCGTCCCTGGAGAACACCTCCAGGGTGTTCTTGCTCTTGAAGACGACCGCGCCGTCGGACTGCTCGAAGCGGTCGACCGAGTCGATGTCGAGCCGGGTGGACGACGTCGCGCGGAGGTGCATCGGGGAGAGCGCGCCCCCGCTCGACTCCGTGCGGGTGCGTGCGCCGGTGGAGGAGCGCGCCGCCGGGTTGTCCGTGAGGTTCTCCGGGGAGAGCGCGTTCTCGTAGAACTGTCTGCTTCCCTCACCCCGTCTCAGGAAGTGCCGCAGCTTGCGCTCGTTGCCGAGCCCCCTGGAGGGGCGCGGGCCGTCTGCGTCCCTCTCCCAGGGCGCGGTGGAGGAGAAGCTCTCGTAGGCGGCTTCGAGCAGGCTGCTCACCCGGTTGCCGTCACCGGTGGTGAACCGGGTGTTGACGTTCTCGACGGTGGCGGGAGTGCTGCGGAGCTTCTCGGCCCGGCGCTGTTCGACGGGGCGGGTGTCGGGGGTGTTCTCCGCAGGGTTCTGCCGCCCGGTGGTGTCCTGCGCGGTCTCGGTGTCGGGCGCCCGGGTGGTTTCGGTGTTCTGCTGCCCGGTGGTGCCGTCGTCGTTCGTGCGGGTGTCGTCGGCGCCGCCCGTGGTTTCCGTGGCCGGCGGTCTCCGGACGTCGCCGGTCCGGGCGTCGGTGTTCTGTCGGCCGGCGGTGTCCTCGTCGGTCGTGGTGTTCGGCCGGTCGGTGTCGGTGTCGGGGGCTGCTGTTCGCTGGTCGCCGCCGGTCCGGGAACCGGTGTTCTGCTGCCCGGTGGAGTTCTCCGGCGCCGGGGCGGGCGCCTGTTCGACCGGGGGCCGTCGGCTCTGCCCCCCGCCGAACAACCTCTTGACACCGCCGGTCACGTCGCGCGTCTTGCGGACCCTGTCCGGCGTCGGCCTGGTGGGGCCGTCGATCATCTCCCTGACCTGATCGACCGGCAGCGGTCGGATCCGGGTGACCCGCGGGGCGGGGGCGGCGTCGTCCCGGCCGCCGCGTTCCCCGCCCGGCACCGCCTTGGCCGTGTCCATCGTGGCCAGCGCCTCGATCGGGCGGCTGAGCAGGTCCTTTCCCCGGTTGGACAGCGGAGTGTCGCCGCCCAGGACCATGCCGAGGTCGTCGTCCTCGTAGAGCCTCGCCCTGAACCGGACCCCGGAGTTCCAGACACTGGAGTCCTCCGCGTACTGGATGGTCCTCTCGCTCTGGGACTTCATGCCCAGGCCCCGGCTCTTCCCCTTGGTGTCGCTCATCTGGAGGGCGACCGAGAACACGCCGCCGTCGCTCGGGTTGCCGGCCGCGTCGACGGCGTCGATCCGGCGGATGTAGCCGCCGGAGGAGAACCGGAGCGTCTTGCGCTTCTGCGAGCCCTCCGCGGTGGTGATCTCGGTCCCGCCCGCGTACTCGCCCCCGGTGCCCCTCGTGGTCTCTCCGGCGTGTCTGAGCGAGGAGAAGTCCGCGCTGATGCGTACCGCGACGAACGGGGAGCGCATCACTTTCTGGCCCGACTCGAAGAGCGCGCCGGGGTTGAACCTTCCCGTGTCGATCAGGTGGATGGGCCGGCCGTGCAGTGTCAGGCCGTCCGTGCCGCCCTTGAAATCGGACGCGGAGATCGCGTCCATGACCCTGTGGGTGTTGAAGACGGCGGTCTCGTGGTCGCGCCGGAAGGGACGGTGCTCGCGTGTGGAACCGGTCAACGGGCCACTGTTCTCGTGGCCGGGCCGCCGGGCGAAGTTCTTCGGGTCGCGCGCCATGTCGGGCAGGACCAGACCGGGCAGCTTGTCGGCCAGCCCGGTCAGCACCTCGTGCGCGATCTGCTGGTAGATGCTGCGCTGCTGCCCGTCGACGTCGCGGTACTGGCTGCCGTCGGGCCAGGTGAAGTCGCGGGGTACGGCCCCGTGGAAGGTGACCGGGTGCTCCTCGGCCAGGTTCGGACGAGGGGGCCGCGGGTTTCCGGGCTGTTCGTCTCCGGGCGGGCGCTCTCCGGAAGGCCGCTCGCCGGGCGGTCGTTCCTGCTCCGGCCCGCGCTCCCGTTGCTGATCCCGGCCCTCGTTCCCGGTGTCCCCGTTCCGTTCGCCGCCCGGCGCACTCCGGTTCCCGTCGTCCCCGGACCGCTGGTCGCCGGTGGCGTCGGGAACGGTCCCGGGGGTGTTCACCGTCCCGGGCTGCGTGTTGCCCCCCTCGGTCCGGACGGGCTCGGGAGGAGCGGGCACCTTGTCCGGGGGCTCGTCCCCGTTCAGGATGCGGGCCTCCTGGACGGTGAGGATCTCGACGGTGTCGCCCTGGAAGCGGTACACGTCGGGTTCGCCGTCGAAGTGCACGTAGTAGTTGCGCTGCACGTCGTAGGCGGACGACTCGGTCTTGCCGTAGTTCATGCGGTTGACCGATCCCGACGACACCTGCGAGCTCTCCGCGGTCGACCGGCCCCGCACGCCCCCCTCCACCGCCAGCGCGTCGACGCGGGCCCTGTGGGTGCCGCCCACGGCTCCCGCGTCCACGCTGACGCCCGCGCCCAGGGTCCCGCCGAGGAAGTCGCTGTGCCGGAGTGAGCTGCCGCTCTCGTTCTCGGCCTTGTTGCCCTTGATGTACTTCGCGGGCTGGATGGTGTGGGACTTGGCGTCGTAGGCGGTGGGCACGGACTGGACGCTCACCAGCCGGGGCCTGCCCGAGGGGTCGGTGACGGTGAAGACCGCGGGCGCCGAGGTCATCTCCGACAGGTTGTTGCGGATGGACTTCTTGGAGAAGGACTCCCCGACCTGGTCGCGGAAGGCGTCCAGCTTCTGCTGCCTGCGCCTGTCGACGAACCCGGGCGTCACCTTGTCGACCGCGGACTTCCACCACCCGCGGTCCCGCTCCGGGGACCACAGGTGGTCGGCGATCCAGTCGGGGAAGGACTTGTCGGAGGACCCGTCGCTCAACCGGATGTCGCCGACCGACACGGGGTGCCCCTTGTCCGCGTGCGGTCCCACGGGCCTGTGGTCGTCGTTCCGGCCGCGCTGGTGGTCCTCGGTCGCGAAGGGGTCCCGCAGGCGGATCGTCTCCGGGCCGGTGTTGGCCACGACCTCGCCCGGAAGGATCAGGAGCACCCCGTCGGAGGACTCGGCCAGGGCGTTCACGGCCTGGTCCGGCGGGGTGTCGTCGGCTGGAGCGGTGTCGTCGTCGGAGCCGGTGCCGTTGTTCGGGTCGGTGCCGCCCGGCGGAGTGCCGCTGTTCGCCTGGGTGGTGCCGCCGGCCGCTGTCTGCCTCGGGACGTGGACGGGGGTCAGATCGAAGGACATGGTCAGGTCGGAGGCGTAGACCTCGGGCTTGCCCTTGATCTCGTAGCTGGTGTAGCTGTCGTGGACGCTGACCGCCGTGTCCACGGTCTGCCGTTGGCGTGTTCCCCCCGAGAAGCTGAAGGTGAAGCGGGGGCCGATGTCGGCGCCGCCCACCGTGCCGAGGAGCAGGGGGGTGACCTGGAACCCCACTCCGACGAACTTGGTGCCGCCGTGGTTGCCGCTGCCCTCGGCAGGGTTGGCCTCCCCTGCCTCGTCCACCAGCTTCAGCTCGGTGGAGGCCGTGCCCTGTTCCGGCTTGGTGGGTGCGTGGTGGAAGTCCCCGCGGGAGGAGCGCAGCCGCAGATCCGCCCGCCAGGTGGAGCCGTCCGCTCCGGTGACCGTCGTGGAGAACCCCTCCGGTCCGAAGAACACGCCCGTCTGCTTGCGCGCCTGGGCGTCGACCTGCTCCCTGACCGCGTCGCGCACGGTGGCGTCGACGTGTCCGGCGTCGTTGGCGAGGGTGTCGTCCACGAACGAACGCAGGTGCTCGGCGTGGACCATGCTGGAGTTGACCAGGTTGGACGTCAGCAGGTAGCCGAGGTCGTAGGGGGCGCCCGTCCGGTCCGGCCGCACGGAACCCGGGTAGTTCCGGGGCGCTGGCTCCTCCCGTGGCCGGGTGTCGCCGGTGTCGGGCTGCGGGCGCTCCGTGTCCGTGCCGACGGTGGTGTCGGTGTTCTCCTGCGGTGGCGGGGGCGGAGGAGGCTGTTCCGTGTCCGCGGGGGGCGTGGTGTTCCTGGTGTCCGTGGTGAGGTCGGTGTTCTCCTGCTGGGGCGGGAGCGGCTGTTCCGTGCCCGTGGTGTCTGCCGTGTGCACGGGGTCTGCCGTGTGCACGGGGTCCGCCGTGTCCACGGGGTCTGCGGTGGTGTCGGTGTCGTGCTCGTGCCGTAGGGGAAGCGGGGGTACGTGCTCCGTGTTCGCGGGGGTCGTGGTGTTCCTGGTGTCCGTGGTGGTGTCGGTGTTCTCCTGCTGGGGCGGGAGCGGTTGCTCCGTGCCCGTGGTGTCCGTCGTGTCCACGGGGTCTGCGGTCTCCACCGTGCCCGTGGTGTCCACCGTCTCGGCGGGCCCTGCGGTGGTGTCGTGCTCATGCTGCCGGGACGGGGGAGGCTGTTCCGTGTCCTCGGTGTTCGTGGTGACGTCGATGTCGACGGGCTGCGCTGACGGCTCCGGTTCGGCGCCGTCGTTCTCGGTCGGAGCGGGTGTGGGAGGCGGGGGAGGCGCGCCCTCCTCGTGACCCCCGTCCTCGGTCCGTGTCCGCGCCTCCTCCGTGGGCACGCGCGTCTCGGCCTCGGGCGGCGCGGGCGGGCGCACCGCCTCCTCCGTCGTCTTCCCGGTCCCGGTGGTCAGCGGGTCCGGCGGTGTCGCCTGTCCCCGCGAAACGCCGGTCTCGGCAGGGGCGGCCCCGGTGGTCCCGTCGTCCGTGTTCGACTCGGGCGCCGACGGGGCCGGAACCGGCTGCGGGGACGGTCCGGCCCCGGGGCCGGAGGACTCCTCCCCGGTCACCGGTCCGCTCCGGACGGGCGGGCTCTGCGTGTTGAGGGCGCTGTGGAACGTGTCCAGGGGCGAGCCCGCCGCGGGGTGCGCCTCCGGCCCCCGCTCCGTCCGGTCGCTCGGGGGTGTGCCGGTCGCGGGGCCGGGGGCCTCAGCCAGGTCCGGCTCCGCGTCGTCGGTCAGTCCCAGTCCGCGGGCGAGGGAGTCGAGTTCGGCGCCGCTCATCCCGGTGCCGTCCCCGTCCGGGTCCCGTACCTCTCCGGCGATGTCGGTCACGGCGAGGACGACGGGGTCGCCGGAGCCGACCGGGGCGGAGAGCCCCATCGCGTCCATGCGCATGTTCAGTCTCATGCGCGCCGTGGAGCCCGGGGGGGTCAGGTCGGCGATGGACCGCGCCCGGGCGAGGGCGGCCGCCGTCGCGGCGGCGTCGCCGAGGGAGGCGGTCACGTCGCCGAGGGCGATACCGACGGCGATGCTCGCGGCCACGTTGACGGCGCGGGTGAGGCTCTCGTGCCGGTCGGCCGCGTCCTCCGCGGCCGTGATCGCGGCGCGGCGCCGGGTGTCCGCCGTCTCGGCGGCCGCGCGCGCCTCCTCGACCCGGGCCTCGGCACCGTGTCCGGTGGTCCGTGCGGTGCGGGCGGCGATGTCGGCGGCCTCGTAGGCGATGTGGGAGGCGCGTTCGGCGTCGTCGCGCGCGGTGTCGGCTTCCGAGACCCGTGTGAGGGCCGTGTCGCGCTCCCGTGCGGCGTCGGTGATCCGGTCCGGGTTCTCGGGGTCCACCTCGGACGGCTCGGGGATCGCGTCCCGGGCCGCGGCCGCGTCGGCGGCACCGCGCGCGGCGACGCTCTCCGCGGCGGCGGCGAGGTCCGCGGCCAGGGCGACCGTGGCCGCGACCGCCTCCGGGTCGGTGTCGGAGATTTCCGAGGCCAGGTCCCCCAGCCGCTCGGCCGCGTCCCGCAACTGTTCGAGGCGGCCGATCGCCGCGGTCCGGCCGGGGCCGTCGGCATCCCGCAGAGCGGAGGCCAGGTCCGCGGTGACGCGTTCCGCCGCCCCGCGTATCCCGGCCAGGGCCGCTGCCGTGTCCTCCGCGTCCAGGGCACGGTCGATGCGGTCCAGCACCTCGCCCGTCCAGGCCGGGGCCGCGGCGGCCCCGTCGTCGTGGGCGGGGGGCAGGATCTCGGAGTGGAAGAGGTAACCGCGCCCCCAGGGCTCGACCGCCGTGATCCGGTAGCGGGTCCCCCGGGCGAGGATCACCTCGCGCTCGCCGGGGTGTTCGCTCCGGTCGCCGACCCACAGCCCCCGGGAGCCTTCCGGCACGGTCAGCCGCATCAGGTCGATGGGGGAGCCGCCCGCCGCGGACGGAGCGGTACCGAGGGAGATCGAGAGGTACCCCTGTTCCACGTGGGTGGTCCCCGCGAGGGCGCGGGGATCGGTGCTGCCCTCGCCCAGCAGGTGCCGGTGGTGGTACATGCCGTGCACGGCCTCGAAACCCTCGGGGAAGGGTCGGCCGGTGGCGCGGTCCAGGCGCCGGAGCAACGCCAGGACTTCCGAGGAGTCGGGGAAGTGCGCCGGTTCACCGCGCAGGGCGAGGGAATCGGCGATCTCGCCCGCGCGTCCGGAGCGCTCGCGGAGGTTCTCCAGCGCCGCCTCCGGGTACCGGTTGCCGAGGACGCCTTGCACGATCCGCTCCTGCTCGGGGCTCAGTCCGCCCCGCTCCGCGGCTTCCTCCAGCCGTGCCAGGTCGGGCCACCGGCCGCCGCCGATCTCGTAGACCTGCCATCCGGGGTGGGCCCGGCTCTCGTTCCGGATGCGGTCCAGCTCGGCCTGCACCGTCGCCTCGTTCAACGGACTCAGCCGCGCGAAGCGGTTCAGCCAGGGGGAGCGGGTGTAGGCGGAGACCGTGTCCTGGGTCGCGGTGGGGAGCACGTCGAAGGCGTTGGGGTTGTAGCCGGGGTCGTGCAGGAGGTCGCCGTAGCGGTCGGCTTCGGCACCGGTCGGCAGTCGGCGGATCGTCCCGGACCCGGACCCGGACGCGGCGGGGCCGTCGTTGTCCGTCGCTGTCCGGCCCGGCGTCGACGACTCCCCGGACCGTTCTTGCGGGGCCGGTGCGTCTTCGTTGCCGTCCACGAGCGCCGTGTTGACGGTTTTCACGGTGTTCGGTGCGTCGTAGGGGGAGGGGCCCCGG